>NZ_CP117445.1:463750-800000 GCF_030687715.1 Pseudomonas sp. FP2196 | reverse complement strand
AGTTTGGCCACCAGCGCATCTGCCACTTGATCACCCACGCACACCGCCACCGAGATCGCCATGCAGCGCTCGCCGCAGGAACCGTAAGCCGCGCCCATCAGTGCGCTGACCGCGTTGTCCAGATCGGCATCCGGCATCAGCACCGCGTGGTTCTTCGCACCGCCCAGTGCCTGAACGCGTTTGCCGCGCTTGGTGCCTTCGGCGTAGATGTATTCGGCAATCGGCGTCGAACCGACGAAGCTCAGCGCTTTGACTTCCGGCGCTTCGATCAGCGCGTCGACCGCAGTCTTGTCGCCATGGACAACGCTCATCACGCCTTTCGGCAGACCGGCTTCCAGCAGCAGCTGGGCAATCAGCAGCGTGGAGCTTGGATCACGCTCCGACGGCTTGAGGATGAAGCAGTTGCCGCAGACGATTGCCAGTGGGTACATCCACAGCGGCACCATGGCCGGGAAGTTGAACGGCGTAATACCGGCAACGATGCCCAGCGGCTGGAAGTCCGACCATGCATCGATGTTCGGGCCAACGTTACGGCTGTACTCGCCCTTGAGGATTTCCGGGGCGGCGCAGGCGAACTCGACGTTCTCGATACCGCGCTTCAGTTCACCGGCGGCGTCTTCGAGAGTCTTGCCGTGCTCTTCGCTGATCAATTGCGAGATGCGTGCTTCGTTCTGCTCCAGCAGTTGCTTGAAGCGGAACATCACTTGGGCACGTTTGGCCGGTGGCGTGTTGCGCCATGCCGGGAACGCAGCCTTGGCGGCGTCGATGGCTTTCTGGATGGTCGCCTGGCTGGCCAGTGGCAGTTTGTGGATTGCCTGACCGGTGGACGGGTTGAACACATCAACCGCGCGACCGTTCTCGGTCACCAGTTCGCCATTGATCAAATGCGGGATAACGCTCATCGAGTAACTCCTGAATTCTTGTCCACAGACGCCCCCCGAAGAGACGTCTGCTGTTTGTACTTATATAGAGGGGAAAATCAGTCGAGCTTGTTCAGCACTTCGCCGACCGCGTCGAACAGACGATCAAGGTCTTGCGGCTTGCTGTTGAAGGTTGGGCCGAACTGCAGGGTGTCGCCGCCGAAGCGTACGTAGAACCCGGCTTTCCACAGCGCCATACCCGCTTCGAACGGACGCACGATGGCGTCGCCGTCACGATGGGCAATCTGGATCGCACCGGCCAGACCGTAGTTACGGATATCGATGACGTTCTTCGAGCCTTTCAGGCCATGCAGCGCGTTTTCGAAATGCGGTGCGACTTCGGCCACGCTCTGCACCAGGTTTTCCTTTTGCAGCAGGTCGAGTGCCGCCAGGCCAGCGGCGCAAGCCACCGGGTGCGCCGAGTAGGTGTAGCCGTGGGGGAATTCCACCGCGTATTCCGGCGTCGGCTGGTTCATGAAGGTCTGGTAGATCTCGGAGCTGGCAATCACCGCGCCCATCGGGATCGCGCCGTTGGTGACTTGCTTGGCGATGCACATCAGATCCGGGGTGACGCCAAAGCTGTCGGCGCCGAACATCGAACCGGTGCGGCCGAAACCGGTGATCACTTCGTCGAACACCAGCAGGATGTTGTGCTGATCGCAGATTTCGCGCAGACGCTTGAGATAACCCTGAGGTGGAACCAACACGCCAGCGGAACCGGCCATGGGTTCAACGAACACGGCAGCGATGTTCGACGCATCGTGCAGTTCGATCAGCTTCAACAGCTCATCAGCCAAAGCGATGCCACCCTGCTCGGGCATGCCACGGGAGAACGCATTGCTCGCCAGTAAAGTGTGCGGCAGGTGATCGACGTCCATCATCGCCTGACCGAACATTTTGCGGTTGCCGTTGACGCCACCGAGGCTGGTGCCGGCGATGTTCACACCGTGGTAGCCACGGGCACGGCCGATCATTTTGGTTTTGGTCGCCTGACCTTTCAGGCGCCAGTAGGCACGAACCATTTTCACCGCGGTGTCGGCGCACTCGGAGCCGGAATCGGTGAAGAACACGTGGTTCAGGTTGCCTGGGGTCAGGTCGGTGATTTTCTCGGCCAACTGGAACGACAGCGGATGGCCGTACTGGAAGCCCGGCGAATAATCGAGGGTGCCCAATTGTTTGGAGACGGCTTCCTGGATTTCCTTGCGGGTGTGCCCGGCGCCGCAGGTCCAAAGACCGGACAGCGAATCGTAGATCTTGCGGCCCTTGTCATCGAACAGCCAGCTGCCTTCGGCACCGACGATCAGACGCGGATCGCGCTGGAAGTTGCGGTTGGCGGTGTACGGCATCCAGTGCGCGTCCAGCTTCAGTTGGCTGGCCAGTGGCGACGGCGCGTGTTCAGGCATGTTCATCGGGCAAAACCTCGCAGGGCATAAGCGTCAGGGAGATAGAAAGCGTTGTTGCAGCTAAATTGCCACGCGGATAAAGTCGGTGAAATCCAACACTTCTAACCTTCAGTTAGATCATCACTAAACTTTGAGCGATCAAGCATGAGCAGCCGCCGTCCCGATCCGCTGGCCCAGGTCAGTGACTTTGATATTCGCCTGCTGCGGATTTTTCGCAGCGTAGTGGAATGTGGGGGGTTTTCAGCGGCGGAAACCGTGCTCGGCATTGGTCGATCGGCGATCAGCCAACAGATGAGCGATCTGGAACAACGCCTCGGTTTGCGCCTGTGCCAACGCGGCCGCGCCGGATTCTCGCTGACCGAAGAAGGTCGCGAGGTCTATCAATCCGCTCTGCAACTATTAAGTGCGCTTGAAAGTTTCCGCACTGAGGTCAACGGCCTGCACCAGCACTTGCGCGGCGAACTGATCATCGGCCTGACTGATAATCTCGTCACCCTGCCCCACATGCGCATCACCCACGCCCTCGCTCAGTTGAAAGAACGCGGGCCAGACGTACAAATCCAGATCCGCATGATCGCCCCCAATGAAGTCGAGCAAGGCGTGCTGGATGGGCGCTTGCACGTCGGTGTGGTGCCGCAGGCCAGTGCGCTTTCCGGATTGGAATACCAGCCGCTGTACAGCGAACGCTCGCTGCTTTATTGCGCGGTTGGGCATCCGCTGTTTTATGTCGATGACAAGCAACTGGACGACGAGCGCCTGAACAGTCAGGACGCTATTGCTCCGACATTCCGTTTGCCGGCGGAGATTCAGGCGCATTACCAGGCACTCAATTGCACCGCCAGTGCCTCCGACCGTGAAGGCATGGCGTTTCTGATTCTGACCGGGCGCTACATCGGTTACCTGCCGGATCACTACGCCAGCCTTTGGGTACAACAGGGCCGCTTGCGTGCATTAAAGGCGCAGACGCGTTTTTATGACCTGAGCCTCGCATCGGTCACGCGCAAGGGCCGGCGCCCCCATTTGGTGCTGGAAAGTTTTCTGGAGAGTCTGGCGGCGACGCGTTGAAAATCCTGCAAGGCCCAGCCACGTTGGGCCTCACAGATTAACTAGGTGAATAACCTGAGCAAGTGGACAGCTTTTTGCAAAGCAGGATCAACCTCGATCCTCCAAACAAGAAGCCCCCACCCATGCAGCCAGATACCGAATCGAACAGCGATCTGATCTACGGCCTCAACGACCGTCCGAAACCACCCGCCGCGATCCTCGCCGCCCTGCAACATGTGCTCGCCAGTTTCGTCGGCATCATCACCCCGCCGCTGGTGATCGGTTCAGCGCTCGGCTTGACCGCGCATTTGCCGTACCTGATCAGCATGGCGCTGATGGTGTCCGGTGTCGGCACGTTTATTCAGGCGCGTCGGCCGTTCGGCATTGGTGCCGGGATGATTTGTTTGCAAGGCACCAGTTTCGCCTTTCTCGGCGCGGTGCTGTCGGCGGGTTTTCTGGTCAAACAGCGTGGCGGCAGCCCGGAGGACATTCTGGCGATGATTTTCGGCGTGTGCTTTTTCGGCGCGATCGTGCAGATCGTACTCAGCCGCTTCATTGGTCAGTTGCGCCGCGTCGTTACGCCTCTGGTGACCGGAATTGTCATCACGCTGATCGGTATCAGCCTGATCAAGGTCGGCATCACCGATCTGGGCGGCGGCTTCAATGCGCCGGACTTTGGCGCGCCGGGCAATCTGGCGCTGGGCGTATTTGTTTTATTGACGATCATCCTGCTCAACCGCTCAAACACACCTTGGGTGCGGCTTTCGGCAATCATCATCGGCCTGGTGCTCGGCAGTCTGGCGGCGTGGTTCAGTGGGAAACTGGTGCCACAGCCATTGCCTGACCTGCCGCTGGTGAGTTTTCCCACACCATTCAAGTTCGGATTCAGCTTCGACTGGACGGCTTTCCTGCCGGTCGCGCTGATTTATCTGATCAGCACCATCGAAACCGTCGGCGACCTCACCGCCAATTGCATGCTCGCTCGCCAGCCAATCAGCGGTCCTTCTTATATAAGCCGCTTGCGTGGCGGCGTGCTCGGTGATGGCGTGAGTTGCATGATCGCCGCCACCTTCAGTGCGTTCCCCAACACCACATTTGCGCAGAACAACGGCGTGATCCAGTTGACCGGGGTTGCCAGTCGCTATGTCGGGTTGTACATCGGCGCGATTCTGTTTTGCCTCGGTCTGTTTCCAATGATCGGCGCGGTACTGCAACAGATTCCGAAACCGGTGCTCGGTGGTGCGACGCTGGTGATGTTCGGTGCGGTCGCCGCTGCCGGCGTGCGCATCCTCGCGCAGTCGCCGCTGGATCGGCGCAGCATGTTGATCATCGCCACGTCGTTCGGCGTCGGCCTGGGTATCGCCGCGCAACCAAACCTTTTGCACTTGCTGCCGAAACTGGTGCAAAACCTGTTCGACTCGGCGATCACCAGCGGCGGACTGACGGCGATCATCCTTTGCCTGCTGCTCCCGGAAGCCAAACCGGAGGCCGTAGAAGCCCATGCGCCGCTGAACAAGATCGAACAGGCGTAACGATTTTATTGTTTGAGGACTTGTCGGATGCCTGTGGGTGCGCTATCAACGCAACTGGTTGCACCCACAGACAAACCCGGAAGTGCCTATGACCTTTGAAGTCCCCGCTCACGGCGGCAAGCCCGCCAGCCGCATTCGTCAGAAGAACGAAGAGACCATCCTCAAAGCCGCCGAAGACGAGTTTGCCCGTCACGGGTACAAAGGCACCAGCATGAACACCATCGCCCAGAATGCCGGGTTACCCAAGGCGAACCTGCATTACTACTTCACCAACAAGCTGGGTTTGTACGTGGCGGTGCTGAGCAACATCATCGAGTTGTGGGACAGCACCTTCAACACCCTCACGGCCGAGGACGATCCGGCCGAAGCGCTGACCCGCTATATTCGCGCAAAAATGGAATTCTCCCGACGCCAGCCGCAAGCCTCACGCATTTTCGCGATGGAGGTGATCAGTGGTGGCGAATGCCTGACCGAGTATTTCAATCAGGACTACCGCACCTGGTTCACCGGTCGGGCCGCCGTGTTCCAGGCGTGGATCGATGCGGGCAAAATGGACCCTGTCGATCCGGTACACCTGATCTTCCTGCTGTGGGGCAGCACTCAGCACTACGCCGACTTCGCCACGCAAATCTGCCGAGTCAGCGGTCGCAGCAAGTTGACCAAACAAGACATGGAAGACGCCGGCAACAACCTGATCCGCATCATTCTCAAAGGCTGCGGCCTCACTCCTACTATTTAAGACGTCTATGCCTTTCACCCTCAGCGGATTTTGCGAGTACCGCGAAGAGATTCGCAAAAGCCGCTTCATCACCTTCGCCGCACCGATCGGCAGCCCCGCCGACGCGCAGGCGTTCTTCGAACAGCACAGCGACTTGAACGCCTCGCACAATTGCTGGGCGTGGAAACTCGGCGATCAATATCGCAGCAATGACGACGGCGAACCCGGCGGCACGGCTGGGCGACCGATTCTGGCGGCGATCGAAGCGCAGGATTGCGATCAAGTCGCGGTGCTGGTGATCCGCTGGTATGGCGGGATTCAACTGGGCACTGGCGGTCTGGCCCGAGCCTACGGCGGCGGTGCAAACAAATGCCTGCAAACGGCGGCGAAGGTCGAGTTGATCAGCCGCGTGCCGCTCCGCTGTGCCTGTGGGTTTGCCGAGTTGGCGCTGGTGAAGTTACGGGTGGCGGATTTGGGCGGGTTGGTGGTTGAGGAAAACTTCACTGCCAATGGCGTTGAATTGCAGCTGGCGGTGGGTGAGGCGCAGATTGAATTGTTGCAGAGCCAATTGGCAGATCTGAGTCGCGGAAGGATTCTGCTGCAGCGGTGAAGCAAGATCAAAAGATCGTCCGATCGCGGCCCGAGCGTTCCGCAGCGCCTACACTTGAAATGCGTTCTCCTGTAGGAGCTGCGGAACGCTGCGATCTTTTGGGGCGCCCCCGAAATTTCTTATTCCACAAACTTGCCCACATCTGCTGTGCACCCGACTGTGGATAACCTGAGCACATCCCGCTGTAACCCTTCTGTCACGTGGCTTTGCGCGGTTTGCTCACTTTTCGCTCAATCCGCCCGACGAAGTATAAATTTCAAACAGAAACAAGAAGTTAGCGTTGTTTATCACCATTAGAAGAAAGCACCGCAGTGCTTATGCCCGGCTTTATGGCTTGCTCACAATAACTGTGGAACAACCTGTGGATAACCCGTTCATGGCTGGCGCAGTCGCAGGTTCTGCATAGGCCCCACGCTTTTGCTCGTTTTTTGATCAGTTGCCAACGGGCAAAACTGGAGCCTGATCAACGGCTTTGCTCTCAATTGGTGCCGGCCACCACCACGATTCAGGCCGGGATGCTCTGCAATCGACGCGCTGGAACAGCGGTTGCGCGAGTTCCTGACTCAATGGCCAGGAAATTGCTTTATCCACAGGCACAACTCCAAGCCAGTCGAGCCTGTCATGCCCTCCCCAGATACAACGCCGCGCCTGCACCTGCGCCAAATCAGCAAACGCTATCCCGGTTGTCTGGCCAACGACGCCATCGACCTGAGCATCGCGCCGGGGGAAATCCATGCGCTGCTCGGTGAAAACGGCGCTGGCAAAAGTACGCTGATGAAGATCATCTACGGTGTGACCCAGGCCGACTCCGGCGAGATGCTCTGGCAAGGTCAGCGGGTGAACATCCGCAACCCGGCGCAGGCGCGGCAGTTGGGGATCGGCATGGTGTTCCAGCATTTCTCGCTGTTCGAAACCCTCAGCGTGGCGCAGAACATTGCCCTGGCGATGGGTGCCAAGGCTGGGACGCCGAAACAACTTGAGCCGAAGATTCGCGAAGTCTCGCGTCGTTATGGCATGGCGCTGGAACCGGAAAGACTTGTCCACAGCCTGTCGATTGGCGAGCGGCAACGGGTGGAAATCATTCGCTGCCTGATGCAGGACATTCGCCTGCTGATCCTCGACGAACCCACCTCGGTGTTGACGCCGCAAGAGGCCGACGAACTGTTCATCACTTTGCGTCGCCTCGCCGCCGAGGGCTGCAGCATTCTGTTTATCAGCCACAAATTGGGTGAAGTCCGCGCGTTGTGCCACAGCGCCACGGTGTTGCGCGGTGGGCGCGTAGCCGGGCATTGCGTACCGGCCGAATGCTCGGATCAGCAACTGGCGCAGTTGATGGTCGGCGAAGCGGCGGCGTTGATCGGTGATTATTCAAAGGTCAGCGGCGGCGCGGCGTTTTTGCAAGTCAGTGGCTTGAACTGGCACAACCCGGACCCGTTCGGCTGCTCGCTGAGCAACATCAACTTGCAAGTGCGCAGTGGTGAAATCGTCGGCATCGCCGGGGTCGCGGGCAATGGTCAGGATGAGTTGCTCGCCCTGCTCAGCGGCGAACAAACCCTGCCGCGCGCCGAGGCGGCGACGATTTGCTTCGCAGAACAATCTGTCGCCGATTTACGCCCGGATGCGCGGCGCAGCCTCGGTCTGGCGTTCGTCCCCGCTGAACGTCTCGGCCACGGCGCGGTGCCGGAGTTGAGTCTGGCGGACAACGCCCTGCTCACAGCCTTCCAACAAGGACTGGTCAGTAACGGCCTGATCCAGCGCGGCAAGGTCGAAGCCCTCGCGCAACAAATCATTCAACGCTTCGGCGTAAAAACCCCGGACACGCAAACCGCCGCGCGCAGTCTGTCCGGCGGCAATCTGCAGAAATTCATCCTCGGCCGGGAAATCCTCCAGCAACCGAAACTGCTGATCGCCGCGCACCCGACCTGGGGCGTGGACGTCGGCGCTGCCGCCACCATTCATCGCGCGTTGATCGCGTTGCGCGATGCCGGTGCGGCGATTCTGGTGATTTCCGAAGACCTCGACGAACTGTTCCAGGTCAGCGACCGCCTCGGCGCGTTGTGCGGCGGGAAAATATCTGCACTGCACAACACGGCGGACACCCAACTGAGCGATGTAGGCGGCTGGATGGCCGGCCAGTTCGATGCCCCTCAACAACACGCCACGGTTTAACGGAGTTTTCAACATGCTGCTTTCCCTCGAACCCCGTGGCCAGCAATCGCGCCTGATGCTCTGGTGCTCGCCGTTATTGGCGGCGGCGCTGACCCTCGGTTGCGGCTCGCTGCTGTTCATCGCCCTCGGCCATGATCCGCTGCAAACCTTGCACACGTTGCTGATCGCGCCGGTCAGTGACTTGTATGGCGTGTCTGAATTACTGGTCAAAGCCCTGCCGATTCTGCTCTGTGCACTGGGGCTGGCGGTGGCGTATCAGGCGCGGATCTGGAACATCGGCGCCGAAGGTCAACTGCTGCTCGGCGCATTGGCCGGCAGTGCCTTGGCGGTGAACATCATCGATATGCAAAGCCGTTGGGCACTGGGGCTTATTCTGCTGACCGGCACCCTCGCCGGCGCTGCGTGGGCCGGGCTGACGGCGTGGCTGCGCACGCGCTTCAACGCCAACGAAATCCTCACCAGCATCATGCTCAATTACATCGCGCTGAACCTGCTGCTGTTCTGCGTGCATGGGCCGCTGAAGGACCCGGCCGGGTTCAACTTTCCCGAGTCGGCGATGTTTGGCGACGCCAGCCGTTTGCCGCTGCTGATGGAGGACGGCCGCGTGCATGCCGGGGTGTATTTTGCTCTGCTCGCACTGGTTGCGGTGTGGGTGTTGTTGCAGAAAAGCTTTGTCGGGTTCCAGATCAAAGTGCTCGGGCTGGACAAGCGTGCGGCGGGGTTTGTCGGCTTTCGCGAGAAGCGATTGATCTGGCTGGCCCTGTTGATCAGCGGTGGTTTGGCAGGGCTTGCCGGAGTGTGCGAAGTCACCGGGCCGATCGGTCAATTGGTGCCGCAGGTTTCGCCGGGGTATGGCTATGCGGCGATTACCGTGGCGTTTCTCGGGCGGCTCAATCCGATCGGGATTCTGTTCTCCAGTCTGTTGATGGCGCTGCTGTACATCGGTGGCGAGAGCGCGCAAATGAGCCTGAATCTGCCGCAAGCGATTACCCAACTGTTCCAGGGAATGATGCTGTTTTTCCTGCTGGCCTGTGACGTGCTGATTCTCTATCGACCACGACTGAAACTGCGCTGGACACGGCGCGCCTCGACCACCGCCGTAACCGCCGGAGCGCTGTGATGGATATCGATCTGCTGAGCAATATTTTCTACGCCATGGTGCGGTGCGGTACGCCGCTGTTGTTGGTGGCGCTGGGTGAACTGATCTGCGAGAAAAGCGGCGTGCTCAACCTCGGGCAGGAAGGGATGATGCTGTTCGGCGCGGTGATCGGTTTTATCGTCGCGCTGAACAGCGGCAACCTGTGGCTCGGCGTGCTGCTGGCGATGCTCGCGGGGATGCTGCTGTCGTCGCTGTTTGCCTTGGTGGCGCTGGTGTTCAACGCCAATCAGGTGGCGACCGGTCTGGCGCTGACGATTTTTGGCGTGGGGCTGTCGACGTTTGTTGGCGCAGCGTGGGTGGGTAAACCACTGGCGGGTTTTGAGCCAATGGCGATTCCGTATTTGAGTGAAATCCCGCTGATCGGGCGGATGCTGTTTGCGCAGGATCTGCTGGTGTATCTGTCGTTTGCGCTGTTTGCGCTGGTGGCGTGGGTGATCATCAAAAGCCGTGTCGGGCTGATCATCCAAGCGGTTGGCGAGAACCCGGACGCTGCCAGTGCAATGGGATTGCCGGTGTTGACGGTGCGTACCTTGGCGGTGCTGTTTGGCGGGGCGATGGCGGGTTTGGCCGGGGCTTATCTGTCGTTGGCGTACACGCCGATGTGGGCGGAAAACATGACCGCCGGACGCGGCTGGATTGCCTTGGCACTGGTGGTGTTCGCCAGTTGGCGAGTGTGGCGGTTGTTGCTCGGGGCGTATCTGTTTGGCCTCGCCAGCATCCTGCACCTGGTGGCGCAGGGGTTGGGGCTGGCGATTCCGTCGAGCTTGCTGGCGATGCTGCCGTATGTGGCGACGATTGTGGTGCTGGTGTTGTTGTCACGCGATGCGCTACGCACGCGGTTGTATGCGCCGGTGTCGCTTGGGCAGCCTTGGCAATCAGGGCATTAGGGCGGCGATTTCACTCGCCCCATCGCTGGCAAGCCAGCTCCCACAGGTTTTTGTAGTGTGGCTGATATCTCATTCACATCCGGGATCCCTGTGGGAGCTGGCTTGCCAGCGATGGGGCCCGGACAGGCAACACCTGAGCAATGCCCCACGCCAGTTCGAAGAACAAGAAGATCACCAACAATGAACTGGCACCGTGTAACAAGGCATACGCCTGCCAAGCCGCAAACAAAAACCTGGCGACCGCGTCATACCGTCCAAAAAGCGCCTGTGGATCACGAATACGCAGCACCGCCCAGACACATACCACCGAGCCCAACAGATTCGCCATCAACATATGCACAGGCTGGAATGCCGGCAGTTCGCCGGGAAAATCCAGCGCGGTTAACAGCCCATGTAGAACAGCAAAACTCCACGGCGTAACAAACGCCGCCGTGACGATCAAGTCATACCAGGCGCTGCCGCGCACCACGTTTCGATACTGGGTTGCCGTCCACATCATCCATGCTCCAGAAATTTGAGGAGCAACCACGGTAAAGCCTGGAGTATGCTCCAGGGTCAAGCCCCTTTGAGACACCCACGATGCGCATCGGTGAATTAGCCCTGGCCAGCGCCGTCAGCCGCGACACGCTGCGTTTCTACGAGCAGCGCGGATTGATTGCGGCGCAACGCAGCGCCAACGGTTATCGCGACTATCCGCCGGAGATGGTGCAACTGGTGCTCTACATCAAGACTGCGCAGCGCCTGGGTTTTACTCTCGGCGAAATCGGCAACAGCGTTGCCGCGTTGTGGAACGCTCCCGATCCGGAAAATGCCGTGGCGCAATTGCTGCGCGACAAACTGCAACTGATCGAAACCCGCATGAGTGAACTCGACGCCTTGCGTCAGGAGTTGCAACTACGGCTCGGTCAGGCGTGTCCATTGAATCCTGAACCCTGACTTTCAAGGAACTCATCATGTCCCAGGCAAAAAACGCACTGATCATCGGCGCCTCCCGTGGCTTGGGCCTCGGTTTGGTGAAAACCCTGCTGGCCGATGGTTGGCAAGTGACGGCCACCGTGCGCAACCCCTCGAACGCCGAGGCGCTGCAAGCACTGGGCAACGTGCGCATCGAGAAACTCGACATGGATGACCAGCAAGCGGTCATTGCTTTGAGCCAACATCTGAAGGGCGAGACGTTTGACCTGCTGTTCGTCAATGCCGGGGTCAAAGGTCCGGCAGATCAGACGCCCGGCGGCGCGACACTGGCTGAGGTCGGTCAATTGTTTTTCACCAACGCCGTGGCGCCGATCAATCTGGCCCAGCGTTTTGTCGGGCAGATTCGCGACGGCAGCGGCGTGCTGGCGTTCATGAGTTCCGGGCTGGGCAGCGTGACGGTGCCGGACGCGCCGGAACTGGCGCTGTACAAGGCAAGCAAGGCTGCGCTGAACTCGATGACCAACAGCTTCGTGACGCAATTGGGCGAGCAGAAACTGACCGTGCTGTCGCTGCATCCGGGTTGGGTGAAAACAGATATGGGCGGCGATGGTGCCGACATCGATGTGGAAACCAGCACTCGCGGTTTGATCGATCAGGTCGACGCGTTTGCCGGCAAGGGCGGGCATCACTTCATCAACTACAAGGGTGAAACCATTCCCTGGTAACCCCGCCCCCCTGTAGGAGCTGCCGAAGGCTGCGATCTTTTGATTTTCAAGATCAAAAGATCGCAGCCTTCGGCAGCTCCTACAAGGGATGTGTATTTTCAGGCTGGAATGGGTGCTGTCCTGTCGGGTTGGGCTTGCCCGGCGTGGCATTTTGTTTGAAACTGCGCACCTCGTCCTTCGCGGCGACCCTGGATCAGCAGACAGGGCATCACTGAGCTGGCAACCCTGAACCCCATTTTCAGAGGAGCCGGCAACATGCCCGCGACCCGTACCTGGTTAAAAAATCCCCTCGCCATTTTCACCTCCAACGAGCTTGATGCCCGTGGCGGTCTTGTCGTGCAAGACGGTGTCATCGTCGAAGTTCTTGCTGCCGGCCAACAGCCGTCGGCGCCATGCAATGAAGTGTTCGACGCCCGCGAGCATGTGATCCTGCCGGGCCTGATCAACACGCATCACCACTTCTACCAAACCCTCACCCGCGCCTGGGCGCCCGTGGTCAATCAGCCGTTGTTCCCCTGGCTGAAAACCCTGTACCCGGTGTGGGCGCGCCTGACACCCGAGAAACTCGCGCTCGCCACCAAAGTCGCTTTGGCCGAACTGCTGCTGTCGGGTTGCACCACCGCTGCCGACCACCACTACCTGTTCCCGGACGGTCTGGAAAACGCCATCGACGTACAAGTCGAAACCGTGCGTGAACTGGGCATGCGCGCCATGCTCACCCGTGGTTCGATGAGCCTCGGCGAGAAGGACGGCGGCCTGCCACCGCAGCAGACCGTGCAGGAAGGTCAGGTGATTCTCGACGACAGTCAGCGCCTGATTCACGAGTACCACGAGCGCGGTGATGGCGCGCAGATCCAGATCGCTTTGGCGCCGTGCTCACCGTTCTCGGTGACGCCGGAAATCATGTCGGCCAGCGCCGAACTGGCGAACCAACTCGACGTGCGTCTGCACACGCACCTGGCCGAAACCCTCGACGAAGAGGACTTCTGCCTGCAGCGTTTCCGCCTGCGCACCGTGGATTATCTGGACAGCGTCGGCTGGCTCGGCCCGCGCACCTGGCTGGCCCACGGCATCCACTTCAACCCGGACGAAATCGCCCGCCTCGGCCAGGCAGGCACCGGCATCTGTCATTGCCCAAGCTCGAACATGCGTCTGGCCTCGGGCATTTGCCCAAGCATCGATTTGACCGACGCCGGTGCGCTGTTCGGCCTGGGCGTGGATGGCTCGGCGTCCAACGATGCGTCGAACATGATCCTTGAAGCGCGTCAGGCGCTGTACATCCAGCGCCTGCGTTATGGCGCCGAGAAGATTACTCCGGAACGTGTTCTGGGTTGGGCGACCAAGGGTTCGGCAAGTTTGTTGGGCCGTACCGACATTGGTGAACTGGCGGTGGGTAAACAGGCTGATCTGGCGTTGTTCAAGCTCGACGAGCTGCGCTTCTCCGGTAGCCATGACCCGATTTCAGCATTGCTGTTGTGCGGTGCAGATCGGGCTGATCGGGTGATGATTGGTGGCAAGTGGCGTGTGGTGGATGGTCAGGTTGAAGGACTGGATCTGAAAGGCCTGATTGCCGATCACAGCCAGGCGGCTCGCCAGTTGATCGCCGGCACCTGATCCAACACAACCCCTGTAGGATCTGCCGCAGGCTGCGATCTTTTGATTGTGTTTTGAAATACAAGATCAAAAGATCGCAGCCTTCGGCAGCTCCTACAGGGGGGGGTTGTGGTGGGCTTAAAGACCGAGCAGGGAGAGCATGATGAACGTCGCAAACAACACAAAGTGCGTCATGCCCTCGATGGCATTGGTCTCGCCGTCATTCAAGTTGATCGCGCTGACGATCAGGGTGATGAAAATCATCACCGTCTGCACCGGCGTCATCGCCATCTGAAACGGCTGGCCGGTATACAGCGCCATCGCTTCCATCACCGGCACGGTCAGGATTACCGTCGACAGTGACGCGCCCATCGCGATGTTGACCACCGACTGCATGCGATTGGCCAACGCCGCGCGCAATGCCGTGAGGATCTCCGGCGCCGCCGAAATGGCCGCCACCAGAATCGCCGTAATCACCGGCGGTGCGCCCGTACCTTCCAGGCCCAGATCGAGGGTCTTGGACATCACCTCGGCCAGTGCGCCGATCACCACCACACCCGCGACCAGAATCCCGATCGACAGGGCCAGGCTGACCGGTTTCGGCGCCTGCTCCATCGGCTCTTTCTTGCGGCGTTTGTCCGGGTAGCTGTAGCTGAAAAAGTAGCTGTGCGGCCCGACCTGCATGCGCAGGAACAACGCATACAGCACCACCATCGCACCGATGGTGAATGCCGAATAAATCTTCCAGTTGGCCTCGGGAATGAATTCCGGCACCACCATCGACACACCCATCGCAGTCAGGATCATCACGCTGTAGCTGCGCGCGGAATCGTCGTTGTAGGACTGCTCGCCGTGCTTGATCCCGCCCATCAGCGCGGCGAGACCGAGGATGCCGTTGATGTCGAGCATCACCGCTGAATAAATCGTGTCACGCACCAGTGTGGCCGAAGCCTCGTTGCTCATCATGATCGCCAGGATCACCACTTCCACCAGCACGGCTGCCAGGGTGAGGATCATCGTGCCGTAGGGATCGCCGACTTTTTCCGCGAGCAGTTCGGCCTGATGGGCGACGCGCATCGAGGCGGCGACGATGAAGGCGATCAGTACCAGACCGGAAATCAGCGCGACGATCTGGCCGCTGTGCAGCATCCAGTGCTCCAGTGGATAGGCGACAAGTGCGGCGAGCAGGGCCAGCACCAGAAAGCTTTCTTGCTTGAGGATTGAGAGCATGGCGGGCCTTTTTGCCAAGAGAGTCGAATGAGCTACTGACTGCGGGGCGGCGCTAACGTTTCGTTACACCTTAGCGCACCAAGCGATGGCGGTACTTCGGCAGGTGCACCTTTATTGGCCCTGATGGACCTATCGCGAGCAGGCTCAGCCCTACAGTTGAAATGCATTCCCCCGTAGGAGTGAGCCTGCTCGCGATAGCCATCACACGATTCCGGAAGTTTGTTGTCCTGTTGGTCAGCAATTTGCATTGGCCCCGACCACACACAACAAAATGGAGCTCCAATTCATGCAAATACGTCCACTGCACAAACTGCTGTGCGCCGCCATCGGTCTGGGGATCAGCCTGAGCGCCAGCGCTGCCGATCCGCTGAAGGTCGGTTTCGTCTACATCGGCCCGATCGGCGACCACGGCTGGACGTATCAGCATGAACAGGGGCGCAAGGCACTGGCGGAGAAGCTCGGCTCACAGATCACCACCAACTACGTGGAGAACGTCGCCGAGGGCGCCGACGCCGAGCGGGTGATCCGCAACATGGCCAAGGACAAGTACGACCTGATCTTCACTACGTCTTTCGGCTACATGAACCCGACGCTGAAAGTCGCCAAGCAATTTCCCAAGGTGACCTTCGAACACGCCACCGGTTACAAGCAGGACAAGAACCTCGGCACCTACCTGGCCCGGACTTACGAGGGGCGCTACGTCGGCGGTTTCCTCGCGGCGAAGATGACCAAGACCAAGAAGATCGGTTATGTCGCTTCGTTCCCGATTCCGGAGGTGATCCGCGACATCAACGCCATCCAACTCGCGCTGAACAAATACAACCCCGGCACCGAGATCAAAGTGGTGTGGGTCAACTCGTGGTTCGACCCGGGCAAGGAAGCCGATGCGGCCAACGCGCTGATCGATCAGGGCGTCGATGTGGTGTTCCAGCACACCGACAGCCCGGCACCGATTCAGGCGGCCGAACGCCGTGGTGTGTATGCGGTGGGGTATGCCTCGGACATGGCGCACTTCGGGCCGAAAGCGGTGCTGACCTCGATCGTCAACGACTGGGCGCCGCACTACATTCAGGCGACGCAGAGCGTGATCGACCACACCTGGAAGTCGCAGGATTACTGGGGCGGGCTGAAGGAGGGCACGGTTGAACTGCCGATCAGCGACCTGGTGCCGGCGCCGGTGAAAGCCGAAGCCGAGCAGATCATTGCCGACATCAAGAGCGGCGCGTTGCAGCCGTTTACCGGGCCGATCAAGGATCAGGCCGGCGTGGAGAAAATCCCCGCAGGTGTGAGCGCGACCACAGCAGAACTGGCGTCGATGAACTATTACGTGGAAGGCATGAAGGCTGAGATGCCGAAGTAATCCCACAGCTAAAACACAAATCTCCTGTAGGAGTGAGCCTGCTCGCGAAAGCGGAGTGTCATTCAGCAAAAGTGTTGCCTGACACACTGCTATCGCGAGCAGGCTCACCCCTACATTTGAAATTTCTGCATATTCAAGGATTGTGTATGGATCAGCTTCCCATCATCGACATCAGCCCGCTCTACACCGACAACGAAAACGCCTGGCCCGCCGTCGCCACGCAAATCGATCTGGCCTGCCGCGAATGGGGCTTTTTCTACATCAAGGGTCATCCGATTTCAGCGCAACGCATCGACGCGCTGCTCGATCATGCGCAACGCTTCTTCGCCCTACCCGCTTCAGAAAAACTCCAGATCGACATCACCCAGACCCGACACCATCGCGGGTACGGCGCCATCGCCACCGAACAACTCGACCCGAGTAAGCCCAGCGACCTCAAGGAAACCTTCGACATGGGCCTGCACCTGCCGGCCAACCATCCCGAGGTGCTGGCGGAAAAACCCTTGCGCGGACCGAACCGCCATCCCGCGCAACCGGGTTGGGAAGCGCTGATGGAACAGCATTACCTCGACATGCAGGCCCTCGCGCAAACCCTGCTCCGCGCCATGACGATTGCCCTTGGCATCGAACGCGACTTCTTCGATACACGTTTCGGCGAACCAGTGAGCGTGCTGCGCATGATCCACTACCCACCGCGCCACACCGCCAGTTCCGCCGAACAGCAAGGTGCCGGCGCGCACACCGATTACGGTTGCATCACCCTGCTTTATCAGGACAGCGCCGGTGGCCTGCAAGTGAAGAACGTCAACGGTGAATGGATCGATGCGCCGCCGATTGACGGCACCTTCGTGGTCAACCTCGGTGACATGATGGCGCGCTGGAGCAATGACCTTTATCGCTCGACACCGCACCGGGTGATCAGCCCGCCAGGCGTGGATCGCTACTCGATGCCGTTTTTCGCAGAGCCACACCCCGACACCCTCATCGAATGCCTGCCCGGCTGCCAGGACGCACAGCATCCGGCGAAGTATCCGACCACCACTTGCGCCGAATTCCTGCTGTCGCGCTTCGCCGATACCTACGCCTATCGGCGGGAACAGGAAGCGGTGTGACGGATCGGTTGGTCAGGTTTTGCCATTTGTTTCGGCGAGCATCTGTAGAATGCCGCCATTGCACCTGATGAGAAAAGAATATGTACGACTGGCTCAACGCCCTGCCCAAGGCTGAACTGCACCTGCATCTGGAAGGCTCGCTGGAGCCCGAGCTGCTGTTCGCCCTGGCCGAACGCAACAAGATCGCCCTGCCATGGAATGACGTCGAAACCCTGCGCAAGGCTTACGCCTTCAACAATTTGCAGGAATTTCTCGACCTGTATTACCAGGGCGCCGACGTGCTGCGCACCTCCCAGGATTTCTACGACCTGACCTGGGCCTACCTGCTGCGCTGCAAAGAGCAGAACGTGATTCACACCGAACCGTTCTTCGACCCGCAGACCCACACCGACCGTGGCATTCCGTTCGAAGTGGTGCTCAACGGCATCGCTGCGGCATTGAAAGATGGTGAGCAGCAACTGGGCATCACCAGCGGTTTGATCCTGAGCTTCCTGCGCCACCTGAGCGAAGACGAAGCACAGAAAACCCTCGATCAGGCGCTGCCGTTCCGTGACGCGTTTGTCGCGGTCGGTCTGGACAGTTCCGAGATGGGCCACCCGCCGAGCAAGTTCCAGCGCGTGTTCGACCGCGCCCGCCACGAAGGCTTTCTGACCGTCGCTCACGCCGGTGAAGAAGGCCCGCCGGAATACATCTGGGAAGCCATCGACCTGCTGAAAATCCAGCGCATCGACCATGGCGTGCGCGCCATCGAAGACGAGCGTCTGATGCAGCGGATCATCGACGAGCAAATCCCGCTGACCGTATGCCCGCTGTCGAACACCAAGCTCTGCGTGTTCGATCACATGTCGCAGCACAACATTCTCGACATGCTTGAGCGTGGCGTGAAGGTCACGGTGAACTCCGATGACCCGGCGTACTTCGGTGGCTACGTGACCGAAAACTTCCATGCGCTGTACGAGCATTTGGGCATGACCCAGGATCAGGCCAAGCGCCTGGCGCAGAACAGCCTGGATGCGCGGTTGGTAAAACCGTAATAACGCTGAAGATCCAATGTGGGAGCGAGCTTGCTCGCTCCCACATTTATACCGATGTCGACTCTGTCAGCTCTTCCAGCGTCTTGCCTCGCGTCTCCATCCCGAACAGCCACACCACCCCCGCCGCTATCGCAAAGCACAACGCGCCCAGCGCAAACACTCCACCCTGCCCGGTGATCGGGAACACCAGCCCGGTAATCAACGGCCCGAGCAAGGAACCCACACGGCCAATCGCCGAGGCAAACCCCGAGCCTGTCGCTCGAGCCGAGGTCGGATATAGCTCCGGCGTGTAGGTGTAGAGCACCGCCCACATGCCGAACAGGAAAAACTGCATCAGCAATCCCGTGCTGATCAGCAAGGCCACGTTGCCGCCAAACACCGCGCTCTGTCCGTAGAGAAACGCCATCACCCCGCCACCGAGCAACGTGACGATGCACACCGGTTTGCGTCCCCAGCGTTCCACCAGCCACGCGGCCATCAGAAATCCGGGAATCCCGCCGAGGGAAATCAGCACGGTGTAGTAAACCGACTGGGTCACGGCGAAACCCGACTGCTGCAGCAATGCACTGAGCCACGACGTCAGTCCGTAAAAACCCAGCAGCGCAAAGAACCACAGGCTCCAGATCATCGTTGTGCGCTGGCGGTATTGCGGCGACCAGATCTGCTTCAGCGCCGAGAAAAAGTTGCCCGGAGGCGTCACCGTGCGTGGCAACCGCACCGGCTCCGGCAAGGCTGCACCGCCCAGCGAGGCACGTACGCGGTTCTCAATACCGTCCAGAACCTTGTCCGCCGCCTCGTGCCGTCCGGCCTGCTCCAGCCAGCGTGGTGACTCGGGTATGAAAAACCGGATCGCCAGCACAAACACCGCCGGCACCGCCAACACCAGAAAGATGTCGCGCCAGCCAATCACCGGCAACAGAAAGTACGACAGCACCCCGGCCGCGACAAAACCCAGCGGCCAGAAGCCATCCATCAACGCGATGTAGCGACCGCGCCGTTGTGCCGGAATCAGCTCGGACAGCATCGACTGCGCAATGGGAAACTCCATGCCCATGCCGATCCCCAGCAGGATGCGGAACAGCGTCAGCGTCTCGACCGTTTGCGCCGTCGAGCACAGGTAACTGGCCACGCCCCAGAGAACGATGCTCCACTGAAACACCGGTTTGCGCCCGAAGCGGTCGGCGAGCATGCCGGAAAGCGAAGCGCCCATCACCATGCCGAAGAAGCTCGAACTGGCGAGCAGCCCTGCCTGCGCGCTGCTCAGGCCGAACTCGGCTTTGATCGAACCGAGCAGGAACGTCATCATCGCCAGATCCATGGAGTCGAAGAAAAACGCCAAGGCGATGATGATGAAAATAATCCGGTGATAACCGCTGATCGGCAGCCGTTCCAAACGTTCTGCCGCGCTGAAGCCTTGAGTGTCCATGCCGCCTCCCCCATCCGAAAAGTCCCCGGATCGAGTGTGCGCGATGGTGATTCAGAGTTTGTACTGGATGCGACCTGCTCGCAGTCGTAGACGACGCCGTCATGCCCGACGTCCTTCTCAATCGCTCTACAACGCCATTTCCAGCTCGGTTTCCCGGGCGAAACGGTGCAACTCGTGTTGTCCGGTGGCCGTCAACTGCAGGGCTCTTGAATCATTGGGCAAAGTCAGCCAGCCGGACTGCATGAACAACTGCAGCAACGCCGCGCCGAGTGAGCCGCCCATGTGCGGACGACGCTCGCTCCAGTCCGGACAGGCGCAGGCCACCTGCACATTGCGATGGGCGAGTGCCTGGATGAATACCCCGCGACCGGCCAATTGTTTCGCGCCTTTTTGCGTCACCACCACGCGCTGTTCAAGCTGTTCGATCCAGCCGGCATCGAGCAGGCGCTGGTACAGATCGGCCGCCAGCGTGCCGCCAAGGTGGTCATCGCAAAAGCGTGCGCGCAACAGCGAAGAAGGCGCGGCCTGAGGCTTGGCCATGGGTGTGGCGCGCTTGAATACTTCGGGTATTTCCCGCGGGGTACTGGCGATGGTGGCGCTGGCCAGGGCTTCTATCGCCGCCCCGACCTCAGGCGCCGAGAGACGGAAAAACCGCTTGCGACCACGGACTTCGACCTTCAACAGACCGCCGGTGGCCAGACGTGCCAGATGCGCACTGGCCGACGACGGCGACAGCCTTGCCAGTAGCGCAAGCTCCTCGGTGTGCCGGGCCGAGCCGTCCATCAACGCCCACATCATCGCGCTGCGCTTGGGGTCGGCCAGCAACGTGGCGATCTGGCTGATGCAAGGTGCATGTTCCATGTATTCACTCCCTGTGGAATCGTATCGTCTAATGCTCGCAGACATCTTGACCAGTAATGGGTCGGCGGCCAAGACGCGAAAAACGCCCTGAACCGGGGCAAGGCAGGCCGTTGACATAACATGTTCCGGCACAGAACCCGGCGACGAAATGCAGCCCTGATTCAAACAGGGGCAGTTCGCCATTGACGGCGTTCGGGCCAGGTTTCGGTACCGGCATGAGGCGGGCGCTAGTATAAGCGGGATGCAAGCCCCGTCCCGCGCCCAAGCCTGCACGGGTGGTGATTGTTCCTGACAGAAATTTCTCTATTTAGCTGCGACTAATGATCAAGTTTCTGGAAAGCGGGAAATTGACTACTCAATTCAGCGCATCGGCTGGCGAGCATTTCCCTCAGAAGGTTCACCGGCTTACTCAATTGTGCGCGATGGGCGCACAGCAAATTCAGCGGAGCGCGTTCGCACAGCAGCTCTGGCAGCAGCACTTTGAGGCGCCCGGCAAGGACATCGCCGCCCACATCCAGCCATGACTTGTAGGCAATTCCCGCTCCTGCCACCGCCCATAGACGCACGACATCGGCGTCATCACTGAATCGGTCGCCACTGACGGTCAGGCCGACCTCGCGTTTACCGTCGTGAAAACTCCAATGGTCATGAACCCGGCTGCCGAGCATGTATAACAGGCAATTGTGCTGAGCCAGTTGTTCGAGCTGGCGCGGTTCGCCGTGCCGCGCCAGATAGGCCGGTGATGCGCAGAGCACGCGACGGTTGCCCGGGGCGATGGGCAGGGCAACCAGGCTGGAATCTTCCGGCTCCCCGTAGCGCAGAGCGATGTCCACGGGCTGGCGAAACAGATCGGCGATACGGTCGCCGAGCAGCAGGCGCACGGTGAGTTTCGGGTGCTCGCGCTGGAACTCGTCGAGCCATGGCAACAACAAGTTGCGGCCGAAATCCGAGGGCGCCGACAGCTGCAGAATCCCGCTGACCTGTTCTTGTCCACTGGCCAGCAACCGCCGGCCCTCATCGAGATTACTCAATGCTGCACGGGCGTATTCGAGAAAACCTTCGCCCTCGGCGGTCAGGCGCAGGCTGCGCGTCGAACGGGCCAGCAGGCGTGCACCGAGTTGCTGCTCGATACGCTTGAGCGCCGCACTGGCCACGGCGGCGGACATGTCCATCACCCGCGCCGCGGCCGACAGACTGCCCAGATCCGCCGCCCGAACAAACAACTGCAAATCATCGAAACGCAGCATCCACAGCCCCGATTATCAAAAAAATATTGAAAGAGACTGCGGTTTTAGCCGGTTTTATCTTGCGAAGAAATAGCCAATCATCTGTCCCATCGAATCTGCCCTGCATTCCTTACTGTCCGGAGCCACTCATGAAAGCCATTGCCTATTACGCTTCCTTGCCCATCAGCGACGCAAAAGCCCTGCAAGACATCGAACTGCCAGAGCCGATAGCCGGCCCGCGCGACCTGTTGGTGGAAGTCAAAGCCATCTCGGTCAACCCGGTGGACACCAAGGTACGGCAGAACGTGGCCCCTGAAGGCGGCGCCGCGAAAGTGCTGGGCTGGGACGTGGCCGGTGTGGTCAAGGCGGTTGGTAATGAAGTGACGCTGTTCAAGGCTGGCGACAAAGTCTTCTACGCCGGCTCCATTGCCCGCGCGGGCGGTAACAGCGAATTGCACGTGGTCGATGAGCGGATTGTCGGCCATATGCCCAAGTCCCTCGGTTTCGCGGAAGCCGCCGCCCTGCCCCTGACTGCGATCACCGCGTGGGAGTTGTTGTTCGAACGCCTGCAAATCCGCGAAGGCCAAACCGATGAAGGGCAGAGCCTGCTGATCGTCGGCGCGGCGGGCGGAGTCGGTTCGATCCTCACTCAATTGGCCAAGCAACTGACCGGTCTTAAGGTGATCGGTACTGCATCGCGCGAGCAGACCCGTGATTGGGTCACGGAGCTGGGCGCGGATCTGGTGATCGACCATAGCCAGCCGTTGAGCGAAGAACTGAAACGCGCCGGCATTAACAACGTGACCCACGTCGCCAGCCTGACCCAGACCGATCAGCATCTGGATCAATTGGTCGAAGCACTGGCGCCGCAAGGCAAACTGGCATTGATCGATGATCCGAAGTCGCTGGACGTGACCAAGCTCAAACGCAAGAGCCTGTCGCTGCACTGGGAGTTCATGTACACCCGCTCGCTGTTCGAGACGCCAGACATGATCGAGCAGCACAACTTGCTCAACCGCGTGGCCGAGCTGATTGATGCGGGCACGTTGAAGACGACGATCGGCGAGCACTTCGGCACGATCAACGCGGTCAATCTCCGCCGGGCGCATGAGCTGCTGGAGAGCGGCAAAGCCAAGGGGAAAATTGTTTTAGAAGGTTTCTGAAGAGCAAAAGATCGCAGCCTGCGGCAGCGCCTACATGGGCTGCGGTCTTTTTTTGCCGTCAGTCAGATGCTTGACCGTTGTCACAATTGCGATCGTATTCAGGTCTACAATCGAAACCTCTGCGGTACATCTTTTACGTAAGGGAGGTCAGCAATGAAGATCCTGATAAAAGAAGTGGCTAAGTCTCAATGGCAGGTTCGACTCGACCAGCACGCCGTGACATTCCGCAGTGAAGCCGAAGCACTGGCCTTCACCCGCACCCTGGAAGCGCGAATTTGCGCGCCGCACCAGTTTCCCGACCGCAGCCAGCAGCGCGCCGCCGGCTGAGTCACCTTACCCAGCGGCTTGCGCTACCGCCCGGGCATTCTGCAAATGCCGGGTGAGCATCGCGACGCTCACTACCAACAACCCGCACAGGCTGATGACCATGGCCATCGGCATGGCGCTGCCGTCGTGCAAGATCCCCACCAGTGAAGCGGCGCCGGATGCAACGCTGAATTGCAAACAGCCCATCAGCGCCGACGCACTGCCGGCCCGCGCTCCTTGGCCGTTCATCGCACACGCCGAAGCGTTGGGCAGGATGCAACCGAGGCTGGCGATGCAGATGAACAACGGAATCAATAGCGGCCACAGCGCTTCGGTGTGCAGCGCACTGACCGCCAGCAAAGCCACACCCGCCAACAGATACACCCACACTGCACGCGCCAGCAGAAAGGCCGGGCCGCGTTTGGCCAATAGCCGCGCATTGACCTGAGCCACCAGAATGAACCCCGCCGCGTTGGTGCCGAACAACCAGCCGAAATGCTCGGCCGGCACGCCGTAGAGTTTGATGAAGACGAACGGCGATCCGGCGATGTAGGAAAACATCCCGGCGACGGCGATACCCCCGGTCAGGGCGTGACCGAGAAATACCCGATCCTTCAACAGCCGCCCGTACTGACGCAGCGCACCAGACAACGGCTGTCGCGGCACATGGTCAGGCAGACTTTCCGGCAGTCCGAGGGCCACGGCCAGACCCGCCAGGGCACTGAAACCGGTCAACACCAGAAAGATCGACTGCCAGCCAGTGGTGTTCACCAGCAGACCACCCAGCATCGGCGCCAGAATTGGCGCCAGGCCCATCACCAGCATCAGTTGCGAGAACACCTTCGCCGAACCCACCGCGTCGCATTTGTCGCTGACCACCGCCCGGGCAATCACCATCCCCGCGCAACCGCCCAGCGCCTGGACAAAACGCGCGCCGATCAGCCACTCAAGGTTTGGCGCATAAGCGCAGGCCAATGACGCCAGGGTGAACAGCGCAACGCCGCTGAGCAGCGGAATCCGCCGACCGAAACGATCCGCCACCGGGCCGTATAAAAGTTGACCCATGGACAGGCCGAGGAAATACGCAGCCAGCGTCAGTTGAACGTGTTTTTCATCGGTGCCAAAGGCCAGCGCCATCGATGGGAATGCCGGCAGATAGAAGTCGATCGCTAAAGGACCGAAGGCGCTCAAGGCGCCAAGGATCAGAATGGTACGGAGGTTCATCAGGCATCCAGGTTGGCAAGTCGGCAGCCCGACAGTCTAGCGGCGCCCGGACGCCTTGAACATTCCGATAGCTCGCTAACTATAAAAACCTCAGGCCAGTTTTGCCGGGTAGCCCTCTTCGCTGATGATCGCGATGACCTGTTCCACGCTCAGCGCACTTTCGACGCCGACTTCTTTCGCCGCCAGATCGACGCGCACACTGGCCGCCGGATCCTTGGCCTGCAGGGCTTGAGTGACGGCTTTGACACAGTGACCGCAGGACATCCCTTGAACGTTGAACACTTGCATGGAGTGACTCCTTTGAGTGAGGTTGCCAGCAGTCTCGAGCTTGCCACGATGGCAAGGTCAAGTTCTTCAATAAACTGCCGGGCTGGCAATCGGCGCCGCGCTCGGCCAAGCTGCATGCATCTATGACATGAACTCAGGAGATTCAGCCATGCGCTGGTCAGCTTTCAGCCTGTTTGGCTTTCTCAGCCTCTTTGCCGCTTTCCCTTCGGCGCACGCCGCCGGAGAGGACTACGGGGTGCTGATCATTTCCCGCGAGCGCCTGGAAGTGGCGACCTCCTGCGAGATCGGCGTGTATATCCAGGATCAATTGTCGGCGCGGTTGTTTCAGGAACAGAGCACCTCGTTCAACCTGCCGCCGGGCAATGTATCCCTGCGCCTGAAACTGTTGCCGGGGCAAGCGCCGGGCTGTAATCCGGGAATGCTGGCGCCAGGTTCGCAGGAGATCAGACTGCATGCTGGTGATGTGCAGAAGTACCGAATTGCGATGACCCAGGAAGGCATGTACCTCAAGCGCGCCGATCTCGGCTACTAAGCCAAGCTCGCGCCCACATTTGTTTTGTGGCGCCGCGAAGATTGGCGCTTGACCTTGCCCGCGTGGCAAGGTTGATCCTGTAGGCAACTTCTACAGGGAGCGTGACCGATGTCCGAATCCATCACTTTCAATCTGCCGATTGCCGGCATGACCTGCGCCAGTTGTGCCGGGCGTGTCGAGCGCGCCTTGAGCAAAGTCATCGGCGCCACTGCCGTCAGCGTCAACCTCGCCACCGAACAGGCGCAAGTCCAGGCGCCCGGTGACAGTTTGCCGGCGTTGATGGAAGCCGTTGAACGCGCCGGTTACAGCGTGCCGCAACAAACCATCGAGTTAAGCATCGACGGCATGACCTGCGCTTCCTGCGTGGGGCGCGTCGAGCGCGCCCTGAACAAAGTCCCGGGCGTTAAAAGCGTCAGCGTCAATCTGGCCAACGAACGCGCCCACCTCGAACTGCTCGGCCAGCTCGACTCACAAACCCTGCTCGACGCCGTGAGCAAGGCCGGTTACTCGGCCAGCGTCTGGCAAGCCGAACACCCGCAAACCGATAACCAGCAACAGCGCCTGCAACATGAACGCTGGGCGCTGATCTGCGCCATCGCCCTCGCCCTGCCGCTGGTGTTGCCGATGCTGCTGCAACCGTTCGGCATCCACTGGATGCTGCCAGCCTGGGCACAATTCGCCCTCGCCACGCCCGTGCAATTCATCTTCGGCGCACGTTTTTATGTGGCCGCGTGGAAAGCCGTGCGTGCCGGCGCAGGCAACATGGATCTGCTCGTCGCCCTCGGCACAAGTGCCGGGTATGGCTTGAGCCTTTATGAGTGGGCGACCGCCGCCGGACGCATGCCGCATCTGTATTTCGAAGCGTCGGCGGTGGTCATCGCGCTGGTGTTGCTGGGCAAATACCTGGAGAGCCGCGCCAAACGTCAGACCGCCAGCGCCATTCGCGCGCTTGAAGCCTTGCGTCCGGAGCGGGCGATTCAAGTGATCGACGGCCGCGAACAGGACGTCGCAATTAGCGCCTTGCGCCTGAACGATCAGGTTCTGGTCAAACCCGGCGAGCGTTTCCCGGTCGATGGCGAAGTGCTGGAAGGCCAGAGCCACGCCGACGAAGCCTTGATCAGTGGCGAGAGCCTGCCGGTGCCGAAACAACCAGGGGATAAAGTCACCGGCGGCGCGATCAACGGTGAAGGCCGCTTGCTGGTGCGCACCACCGCCCTCGGCGCTGAAAGCGTGCTGGCGCGGATCATTCGTCTGGTTGAAGACGCCCAAGCGGCGAAAGCACCGATCCAGAAACTGGTGGATAAAGTCAGCCAAGTGTTCGTGCCGACAGTATTGGTGCTGGCCCTGGCGACACTGATCGGCTGGTGGCTGTACGGCGCACCGCTGGAAACCGCGCTGATCAACGCCGTCGCAGTGTTGGTCATCGCCTGCCCCTGTGCGCTCGGCCTCGCCACGCCGACCGCGATCATGGCCGGCACTGGCGTCGCGGCTCGCCACGGCATTCTGATCAAGGATGCCGAAGCCCTGGAACGTGCTCATGAAGTCAGCAACGTGGTGTTCGACAAAACCGGCACGCTGACCTCCGGCACGCCACGCATTGCCCATTTCAGCGCGGTCGATGGCGACGAAAACACACTGCTGAAACTGGCCGGCGCGCTGCAACGCGGCAGTGAGCATCCGTTGGCTAAAGCCGTGCTGGATGCGGCCGCTGAACGTGATCTGAAGGTACCCGATGTCAGCGACAGCCAATCCCTGACCGGTCGCGGCATCGCCGGCAGCCTTGACGGTCGGCGTCTGGCGCTGGGCAATCGGCGGATGCTCGAAGAAAGTGGTTTGAGCGCCGGCAATCTGGCTGAGTCTGCGCAAGCCTGGGAAGCCGAGGGCCGCACCCTTTCATGGTTGATCGAACAAAGCCCGGAGCCGCGCGTTCTCGGTCTGTTCGCTTTCGGTGACACGTTGAAACCCGGCGCACTGGAAGCGGTGCAACAACTCGCCGCCCGAGATATCCACAGCCATCTGCTGACCGGCGACAACCGTGGCAGCGCGCGGGTCGTGGCCGAGGCTCTGGGCATTAAAAATGTTCACGCCGAAGTATTGCCGGCGGACAAAGCCGCCACCGTTGCCGAGTTGAAGAAAACCGGCGTGGTCGCCATGGTTGGCGACGGTATCAACGACGCCCCGGCACTCGCGGCGGCGGACATCGGTATCGCCATGGGCGGTGGCACCGACGTGGCCATGCATGCGGCCGGCATCACCCTGATGCGCGGTGATCCACGGCTGGTGCCGGCGGCGCTGGAAATCAGCCGCAAGACCTACGCGAAGATCCGCCAGAACCTGTTCTGGGCCTTCGTCTACAACCTGATCGGCATTCCGCTGGCGGCGTTCGGTTTCCTCAACCCGGTGCTGGCCGGTGCGGCGATGGCGCTATCAAGCGTCAGCGTGGTGAGCAATGCGCTACTGTTGAAAACCTGGAAACCCAAGGATCTGGAGGAGCATCGATGAACATCGGCCAAGCGGCCCGGCAAAGTGGCCTGAGCGCAAAAATGATCCGCTATTACGAGTCGATCGGCTTGCTCAAAGCGGCTCATCGCACAGACAGCGGTTACCGGGTCTACGGCGATGACGACTTGCACACACTGGCCTTCATCAAACGTTCGCGGGACCTGGGTTTTTCTCTGGAAGAAGTCGGCAAGCTGCTGACGCTCTGGCAGGACCGGCAACGGGCCAGCGCCGATGTAAAGGCGCTGGCCCGTCAGCACATCGACGAGTTGAATCAGAAGATCCGCGAACTGGGTCAGTTGCGCGATACCTTGCAGGACCTTGTCGAGCACTGCCAGGGCGACCATCGCCCCGACTGCCCGATCCTCAAGGAGCTGGCGTCGGGCTGCTGCGCAACACCCGCCCGCGCCTGAGCGCCAATACTTTCACCGTCAGCAAGGTGCCGAGGGGAATGCCGTGGAACAGCAGTACCACGGCGCCCGGCGTCCACCACTCGTAGAACGGCGCGGCGATCAGCATGCCGATGCCGAACCCGGTCATTTGCAGCAGCGTCAGCAAACTGAAGATCGGCAGACGCAAGTCTTCCGGCTCACGTTGCAGACGCGACAGTAAACCGACTTCGGAGAAGCCATCGCCCAAACCCGCAGGCAATGAAAACAGCAGCAATCCGTAGAGGCTGTGCTGCTGGAACATCAGGATGAAGCCGCAAGACATCAGCGCCACGCCGAAGAAAAACCGCCGTTCCAGGTGAATGTTGTCGGAGCCTTTCAGGCGGCTGGCGATGCGCGCGCCCAGCAGCTTGCCGCTGGCCCACACCGCGAGCATCAGACCCAGCGTGGTGCTCGCCGACTCCGGCGTGAGCAGCTTGGAGATGATCGGGAAGCCGACGTTGTGCGCGGCGCTGCCCAAGGTGTCGGCCATGGTCACGGCAAGCATCGCGGCAATCACCGGGGCACTGCGCAGACCTTGCCTGAGGGCTGACCACTCGCCGCGTGCGGATTTTTCAATGAGGGTCGGGTTGTCGAACCGCAGCGGCACAATCAACAACGCTGCCAGCATGTAGGTCAGCGCGTTCAGCGCGAACACCACTTCAAAACCGAAACCGGCCACCAGCAATCCCGACACCAGACTGCCGCAAACCATCGCCGCCGATGAGGCCGAGGTGATCCAGGCGTTGGTCTTGAGTAAATGCTCTGCTGGTATCAAACGCGGCAACTGACTGTTGAGGCCGATGGCGAACATCGAATTGCCCAGGCCCAGGCCGAACGCGATGAACGGCAACAGCAACGCTTGCTGGCTGACCGGCACAATCAACAGCAAACCGAGCACACCGGCGCGCAGCAGATCGAATGCGATCAGCGGCAGACGGCCGCTGAAGCGTCGATAAAAACGCGTACCGATCAGACTGGCGAAAATTCCGCCACCAACGCGGCTGGCGAGAAAAATCCCGACGCTCATCGCGCTATTGCTCAGCAGATAGACGTAAGTCGCCAGCGCGACCATGTTGAGGAAGGCGCCGAAATCGGAAATCAGCCGGGCGGTGATGATCAGGTGAGCGTTGTAAGGGGCGTTCACATACATTCCTTGTAGGAGCTGCCGCAGGCTGCGATCTTCTGATCTTGCCTTTAAAAACCAGGGTCAAAAGATCGCAGCCTTCGGCAGCTCTTACAAGGGCAGTGGCATCAAAAATTCAGCAGGCACAAAAAAACCGGCCGAAGCCGGTTTTTTTAAACAGTCACTGCATCCACGGTGGCGGCGGCGGTTCATCCGACTTGCCCTTGGGCTCGTCATCTGCCGCACGAATCGCTTGCTTGCGCTCTTCATCCAGCCGCGCCGCTTCGATTTCGCGCAGTACCCCGCCGACGTCGGCCAGATCCTCCGGATCATCGAACTCGCCGGTCAGCACGCTGGCCGGGTGCAAGGTGCCGGCTTCGTACAACGCCCACATTTCCTTGGCGTACTTGGTCTTCTTCAGTTCCGGCGCGAAACGGCCAAAATACGAAGCCATGTTGCCAACGTCACGCTCGAGCATGCTGAACGCGTGGTTGTTGCCCGCAGCATCCACCGCTTGCGGCAGGTCGATGATGACCGGCCCCGTCGGTGTCAGCAGCACGTTGAACTCGGAGAGGTCACCGTGCACCAGACCGGTACACAACATCAGCACGATCTGCGAAATCAGGAACGCGTGATACTCGCGCGCCTGATCCGGCTCCAGCACCACGTCGTTGAGACGCGGCGCGGCATCGCCGAATTCGTCGGCCACCAGTTCCATCAACAGCACGCCGTCGAGAAAATCGTACGGCTTGGGCACGCGCACCCCGGCACCGGCCAGACGGAACAGCGCCGCAACCTCGGCGTTCTGCCAGGCATCCTCGGTCTCTTTGCGACCGAACTTGGAGCCCTTGGCCATCGCTCGAGCCTGTCGGCTGTTGCGAACCTTGCGGCCTTCCTGATACTCGGCCGCCTGGCGGAAACTACGTTTGTTCGCCTCCTTGTAGACCTTTGCGCAACGTAACTGATTGCCGCAGCGCACCACATAAACAGCTGCTTCTTTACCACTCATCAGTGGGCGCAGCACTTCGTCGACCAGACCGTCCTCGATCAGGGGTTCAATGCGTTTTGGAGTCTTCATCAGCTTTTATTGTGGGTCCTTTATTACCAAACACGCGAATGTCACTCGTTATACGGCAATCCTCGCATCACGGGGAGGGGTTGCCGACCTGTGAACCGTGAAGATGCACACACTGTGCCGGAAAATCGACCGCTGCGAATCATAGCTGAGCCCGTCGTGAATGTTGGCAAACGACGTTGAGGGCATTTGCGACAGAATCTGACACGGCCCGCTCCCACAGGGGAATGCGGTCAACGTTCGATGATCGCGGTGACGCCTTGCCCTCCCGCCGCACAGATCGAAATCAACCCCCGCCCCTTGCCCGCCGCCTCCAGCAACTTGGCCAGATTCGCAACAATCCGAGCGCCTGTCGCGGCAAACGGGTGCCCTGCCGCCAGCGAACTGCCCTTGACGTTGAGTCGGCTACGGTCGATCGAACCCAGTGGCGCCTCCAGCCCCAGTCGGGTTTTACAGTACTCGGGATCTTCCCAGGCCTTGAGCGTGCACAAAACCTGCGCGGCGAACGCTTCATGAATTTCGTAATAATCGAAATCCTGCAACGTCAGGCCATTGCGCGCCAACAATCGCGGTACCGCATACACCGGCGCCATCAGCAGGCCTTCGGCGCCGTTGACGAAATCCACCGCTGCCGCTTCGCCATCGCGCAGATAGGCGAGGATAGGCAAGCCGCGTTCCTTCGCCCATTCCTCACTGCCGAGCAGCACGACGGAAGCGCCGTCGGTGAGTGGCGTGGAATTGCCCGCTGTCAGCGTGCCTTTGGCGCTTTTTTCGAAGGCCGGTTTCAGCGAAGCGAGTTTTTCCAGGGTCAGATCAGGGCGCAAATTGTTGTCGCGGGTCAGACCGAGGAACGGAGTCATCAGGTCGTTATGCCAGCCCTCGCTGTAGGACGCGGCGAGTTTGTGATGGCTTTCGAGGGCCAATTGATCCTGATCTTCGCGAGGAATATTCCAGGTCTGCGCCATCAGCTCACAATGTTCGCCCATCGACAGGCCGGTGCGCGTTTCGCCGTTGCGCGGGAATTCCGGGATCAGGTGTTTGGGGCGCAGTTGCAGGAAAGTCTTCAGTTTGTCGCCGGTGGTCTTGGCGCGGTTGGCTTGCAGAAGAATCTTGCGCAGACCTTCGCTGACGCTGATCGGCGCGTCCGACGTGGTGTCGACGCCGCCAGCGATGCCGCAATCGATCTGGCCAAGGGCGATTTTGTTGGCCACCAGCAACGCGGCTTCAAGGCCGGTGCCGCAGGCTTGCTGGATGTCATAGGCCGGGGTGGCCGGTGACAGGCGCGAGCCGAGCACGCATTCGCGGCTCAGGTTCATATCCCGTGACAATTTAAGTACCGCCCCCGCCACCACCTCACCGATGCGCTGGCCGTGCAGGTTGTAGCGTTCGATCAGGCCTTCGAGGGCTGCAGTGAGCATCGCCTGATTGCTGGCAGCGGCGTACGGTCCGTTGGAACGGGCGAAAGGGATACGGTTACCGCCGATGATCGCGACGCGGCGCAGCTGACTCATGAAAAGCTCCTATTTAGATGTCCAGGCTCACATAAAACCCTGTGGGTGCTGGCTTGCCAGCGATGGGGCCGGCATATCCAACACCTTAAGTGGCAGACAGTCCGCCATCGCTGGCAAGCCAGCTCCCACAAGGGCAGTGGTCTACTCTGCTGTTCTAGCGTAGGCCTTATTGCGTGGATCGAACGATTGATTGCCGTAAGTAGTCCACACTTTGAACCCCAACTTTTGGAGAGCGTTCCATGTCTGACCGCTATATCGACTTCGCCAACTCGTCCATCGGCCATCGTTTGGTCGGGGCACTGGGCCTGCCGTCGCCGGTGCGACTGGAGCGCTGGCAGGCCGGGCGCCTGCGGCCGGTGGAAGGTGCATTGCTGATCGGCGGCGGGCCATTGGCCGAGCGCATCAGCGTGTTTGCCAACCGTTTGACCGAGGGGATCTACCGCTACGGCGAGCAACCGGCGACGGCCACCGAATGGATTCCCGGCCTCGGCCCGAAACTCAAAGCCGTGGTATTCGACGCCAGTGATTTGCAGCACACCGACCAGCTCAAGCAGCTGCGCGAGTTCTTTCAGCCCCTGATGAAGAATCTTGATCACAGTGCCCATCTGGTGATTCTCGGCCGTGCGCCGGAAACTTTGCGCGACCCGTTCGCCGCCAGTGCCCAACGGGCCCTGGAAGGTTTTTCCCGCTCGCTGGCCAAAGAGCTGCGCAGCGGCGGCACCCTGCAATTGATCTATGTTGGCGAAGGCGCCGAAGACCAACTGGAAGGCCCGCTGCGGTTTTTCCTCTCGCCCAAAAGTGCCTTCGTGTCCGGACAAGTGATTCGCCTGACCGCGTGTGCCACGCCCGTGACGGACTGGACACGACCCTTGGCCGGGCGCAAGGCGCTGGTCACAGGCGCAGCGCGCGGCATCGGCGCATCGATTGCCGAAACCCTGGCGCGCGACGGCGCTGAGGTGATTCTGCTCGACGTGCCACCGGCCAAGACCGATCTCGAAGCCCTCGCCGCACGCCTCGGTGGGCGCAGCATCACCCTCGATATCTGCGCCGAAGACGCCGCCACGCAACTGATCGAACAGTTGCCGGATGGCCTCGACATTCTGGTGCACAACGCCGGGATCACCCGCGACAAGACCCTGGCCAACATGACCCCGGAATTCTGGGACGCAGTGCTGGCGGTCAACCTCAATGCCCCGCAAGTGTTGACCAAAGCCCTGCTCGACAGCGGCACCTTGCACGACAACGCGCGGGTGGTTTTGCTGGCCTCGATCAGCGGCATCGCCGGCAACCGCGGACAAACCAACTACGCCGCAAGCAAGGCCGGCTTGATCGGTCTGGCGCAAGCCTGGGCGCCGACGCTGCTGGAACGCGGCATCAGTATCAACGCCGTGGCACCGGGGTTCATCGAAACGCAGATGACCGCGCACATTCCTTTCGGCCTGCGTGAAGCCGGCCGGCGCATGAGTTCGCTGGGCCAGGGCGGTTTGCCGCAAGACGTCGCCGAAGCGGTCGCGTGGCTGGCGCAACCGGGTACTGGCGCGTTCACCGGGCAGGCGCTGCGGGTCTGTGGACAAAGTGTTCTGGGGGCTTAGGCATGAGCATCGAATGGCACACACTGGATCGCGAACCGAGTCTGCCCGGGTTGTATGCGCGGGCGGCGACGCGTCGCAAAATCACCGGCACGCAACTGCCCGACAGCGGCCTGCGCTGTTTAGTCGATATCGATGGCAAACGCCTGGCGAACTACCGCAAGGTCTGTGGTTTTGCCGACGACGGTCTGTTGCCGCCGACTTATCCACACATCCTCGCGTTTGCCTTGCAGATGCAATTGCTCACGGCGAAGGATTTTCCGTTCCCGCTGCTGGGGCTGATTCATCTGAGCAACCGCATTCGCGTGCTGCGACCGATGGGTGGGATCAGTCGTGCGCAAGTCAGCGTCCGCGTGCACAACTTGCAGGCGCATCCCAAGGGTGCAACGTTCGATCTGCTGACCACTCTTGATGATCAACTCGGGCCGTTGTGGGAAGCCGAGAGTCAGATGCTCTGCCGTGGGGTGAAACTCGATGGCGAACCTGTCGAGCAGAGCTGGGAGTCGACACAAGCGTTGGTGGAAATAGCGAAGTGGCAAGCCCCGGCAGACATTGGCCGGCAGTACGCCAAGGTGTCAGGCGACTACAACCCGATCCACTTGAGTGCGGCCAGTGCCAAGTTGTTCGGTTTCCCCACGGCCATCGCCCACGGCTTGTGGAACAAGGCGCGCACGCTGGCGGCACTGGCCGATCATTTGCCCAAGGCCAATCTGGAGATCACTGTGCACTTTCGCAAACCGGTGCGATTGCCGAGCGAAGTGACGTTGCTGGCGAGCGCGGCGGGGTCGAGTGGGGAACTGCGGCTGGTGGGTGCGGGGGATCTGGAGCACATGGCGGGTCATTGGCAGCCGATCGCCTGATCTCACGGGCACGGGAAAACTCGTAAATTGGGTATATAACTTAAGTTTTCCCGCAGCCCGCTCGCCTCCTGTACAAAACACCTGGCCTTGATTCCCAAGGCTTTTTTTTGCGCGTTTATATCCTGGGTATTAGTCCTTAGGCGCTGCACATCTCCTTATATATAAAGGCGTTAATACCAACTTGAGAATGGCGTGAATCCGCCCCCGGATCGAGATTGGCACCACGGACGAGGCATCACCGACAACAGATCGGCGAGCCATCGAAAACGACGAATGTTGTTACAGGTGCAAGGAATCTCGATCATGAAAACTCAAGACGTGTGGTGCAAATCGGCAATCGCTCTGGCATTGATTCTCTCCCTCGGCCTCACCGGTTGCAGCAGCGGCGGTGGCGGTCATAAGAGCAGTTCCGGCAGTTCCTCTCCGGCAACCAGCACCGATGGTACCGGAGGCACAGGCGGAACCGGAGGCACCGGAGATACTGCCGGTACAGGTGGAACCGGTGGGACAGGCGGTACCGGTGGAACCGGCGGCACCCCGACCGATCCAACCAACCCAACCAATCCGACAGACCCGACTGACCCGACCAATCCATCCACCCCGGCTGCCCTGGTGACGACCACCCTTGTGCAGGATGTCGGCAAAACGGTCAGCGGCGTCGGCGACGGCGTCGGCCAGATTGGTGACTCCTTGAGCACCGTGCCTGTGGTCGGTGGCGTAGTGCAGAGCGCGGCCAACACCGCCGGTAACGTCGTCACGACGTTGGGCGATGGCGTGACCAATGGCATCGGCAAGCTGGCCACTGACCCCAAAGGCCTGACCACCACGGTGGCCTCGGTCGGTGGCGTCGTAACGGATGTCGGCGATGGCGTGTCCGACCTCAGCGGCAAACTGGCCACCGCGACCAGCAGCGTTCCCGTGGTCGGCGGCGTGGTCACCAAAGTGACTCCGGTACTCGATGGCGTTGGCGAGAAAGTCACCATGCTCGGCGATACCCTCAACACCACCCTCAGCAATGGCCCGACGAGTCAATTGACCAATAAAGTCGGCAGCGGCCTGGTGCCGGTGATTGCCATGGTTGAAAGCACCACCGACAAAATCGGTGATGCCACCGGTCTGGGCGACCCGCTCAAAGGCGTGATCCAGAAAGTCGGCAGCACCGTTGATGGTGTCGGCGACAAAGTCACCGACGCGGGTAACGGCAATGCCCTGACCAACACCCTCGGCGGCGCACTGAGCAATGTCGGCACGGCGGCGGGCAAGGCTGGCGGTTTGGTGTCCAACGGCACCGGTTCAGGGACTGGCGGTATCGGCGGTGGCCTCGGCGGCACTGGCTTACTGCAAACTGTCGGCGGCGCAGTCGTCAACGTTGGCACAGGTTTGAACGCGGGTAACACCAATGGCGTGGTCAGTGCCGGTGGTGTCACCACTGCCGGGCTCGGCAATACCGTCGCCTCACTGAACACCGTTCTGGGTGGCTCGGGCACGCCGATCACAGCCACAACCTCACCATTGGCCACTGTCGGCGCCACATTGGGCGGAGCTTTGAACCCAGTCACCAGTGGCGTCACCAACGTGACCCAACAACTCGGCGCGGCGACCGGCCTCGGCTCGCCAGTCGCGGGGCTCACCGGCCAGGTCGGCGGCGCGGTCAGCAACGTCGGTGGCGCGATTGCTGCCACTAACAACCCGGTCACTACCGCTGTCGGTGGCTTGGTCACTAACGTCGGCGGCACAGTCGCAGCGGTCGGCGGTCTGGTCAACGGTGGCACCACAACGGGCGGCACCACTGGCGGATTGGGCGGCGTACTTGGTGGCTTGACCGGCACCCTGGGAGGAAACAAACGCTAAATTGCACCTGGCCGATTCGACGGCCTCACCTACAGCGCCTACGCTTGGTTGAAGGCGGAAGATTCCCACGAGTCTTCCGCTTTTTTCTTAGGAAAAAATCAGCCCTCGCTGTGATCTGACCATGGAGTGTCCTATGCGCGTTATGGCATCCCTGTTGTTCCTCAGTCTCAGTTCCACCGCCCTCGCCGACACCCTGCCCAGCTTTCTCAATAGCAACGAAACCATCCGCAACCTGCCCGTGCCCAACCTGCCGGCCGATGCCTATCGCCCGGCCGCCGCGCCGCTGCAAGTGCCTGACCCCGGCGCGACCGCCGCGCAACCGTTGTTGATGGAGACCAAAGTCAATCTCAAGACCGTGCAGATCGAAGGCGGGACAATCTATCCACTCAACGAACTGGCCGATATCTACAAGCCACTGATCGGCCGCGAGGCCAGCCTCGCCGACCTGATAGAAGCGACACGCAACATTACCCGCCGCTACCAACAGGACGGCTACCTGCTGTCCTACGCCTTCTTGCCACAACAGAATTTCGATGACGGCGTGGCGCGGGTGGTGCTGGTCGAAGGCTATGTCCGCGACGTGCAGATGCAGGGCGATGTTGGCCGGGTCAAAGGCCTGCTCGACAAACTGGCGGCGAAAATCCAGGCCGAACGGCCGCTGACCCGCAAAACCTTCGAGCGCTACACCACGTTGATGACGCGCATTCCCGGCGTGACCCTCCAGGCCCAGGTGCCACCGCCGGGCACCACCGACGGCGCCACGACACTCGTCGCCCAGGCCAGCCGCAAACCGTTCACCAGCACCTTGAGCACCACCGAAGACAACCGCAACGGCCCCCAGGCCCTGCTCGGTGTCAGCAGCAACTCGCAAACGTCCATGGGCGAACAACTGAGCCTCAGCGGTCTGTTCCCGCCCGGTGACGACCACGAACGTTACTACCGCCTCGACTACAGCCAGTTCCTCGACGCCGAAGGCACGCAACTGAATCTGTCGGCCTCACGTTATCGCGCCGACCCGGGCACGGAGGTGTTGATCGACGGTGGCGGACGCCTCGATACCCATCGCGAAAACGACCGCTACTCCATTGGTTTCAGCGTGCCGTTGATTGCCGCCTCCAACGAGTTGCTGACCGTCGGCTCGCGCCTGTATGCGGTCAATGACAAGACTCGCTACGACGGCATCAACTTTCCGTTCAGCACGGAGTTTCGCACCGACATCCGCGCCCTCGCCTTCGAAGGCGACTGGCGCAAGGCCGATGCGCGGCAACTGCGAATCCTCAGCGCAGGGGTTTATCAGGGTTTCGACAGCATGGGCGCGAAGACCAATTTCAGCGATATCGATCTGGACTTCTTCCGTGCGCGGCTGTCCGGAGTGCAGAGCGACAAGTTCTTCGACAACTGGCAAGGCGTGCTGTCGGCGGCGTTGTACTGGAGCGACGACACACTGCCCGACAGCGAACGCGCAGTGTTCGGCGGGCAGAATTTCGGTCGCGGTTATCCCGATGATCAGGCGTCCGGCGACAAGGGTTGGGGCGTCGCTTACGAGGTCAACTACAGCTTCAACCGCGACGGCAACTGGGTGCGAATCCTCCAGCCGTACGTCGTGCTGGATCGTTCGCGCAGTTGGTTCAATGAACTGCCGGTGCAAGCCAACAACCTGTCATCGGCTGCGATCGGTCTGAGGTTTGGCGACGCCAAGTACTACAACATTGCACTGGAGGCGGCTAAGGCGATGTCGGATGAAGCGCTGGACACGTTCAATCGCAAGCCGCGGTACAGCATCAGTTTCAGTTATCAGTTGTAGGGTGTCAGAGCGATTTGCGGGTCTGACAAACCGCCATCGCTGGCAAGCCAGCTCCCACAGGATTTGCGTTGACCTTGTGGGAGCTGGCTTGCCAGCGATGAACGATAACGCGGTGAGCCTGCAAATCAGGATTGTGGGTCAACCCGATCCAGCGCCCGGTTCACCGCCAGTTCGGCGAGCATGACAATCTGCTGGATGCCCAACACGGTGCTGCGTTGCGTGCCGCTCAATTCATTGGCGAAGTTGCTGGCCGCCGTGCTTGCGCTGGCCAGTGATTCGCAAGCGTGGGCGAGCAGGCTTTCGGTGTCGACACTCGGATTGACGAGGAACATCGTGCTCGGCTGGCGGTTTTTTTTCGGTTCGGGGCAGAGATAGAAATCGAGCGCGCGCTTGATCGCTTCGCGGTTTTTTATCTGGTCATCGGCGCGGATGGCGTCGGCGAGTGGGTTGGCGGTTTCGAGGGGTGGATCGGGAATCAGTTTGTCCATTACAAAAACTCTCCACAGTCGTTTGCGCCACCCATTGCCATTCTCACGGGGCAAAGAGGTGGCAGCTATATGCGGGGTGAGAATACCGGTTATGGACACCCGGCCAGACCGAAGTCTGCCCGCACACAGCCGCCATGACGCATTACCGACAGCGGAGCTGGCGGCGATTATGCGTGCACAGATACTGAATGACCATAAGTTGCCGGGTTCTCACACCCGATCGCTGAGGTGTCAGCGACAGCCCAAGACTTGTGAGCGCACGTCCGACGGACAACCTGAAAACCTTGTGGGATGCTTCTGATGTTTTGAGCCCTTATTAAACACCTGATGTTTATTGAGCGCCTGGAACAGCCTCATCGCTGGCAAGCCAGCTCCCACAAGGTCATGTGGCATTTTCAAGACCGCTGCAGAACCTGTGGGAGCTGGCTTGCCAGCGATGAACGATAACGCGGTGAGCCTGCAAATCAGGATTGTGGGTCAACCCGATCCAGCGCCCGGTTCACCGCCAGTTCGGCGAGCATGACAATCTGCTGGATGCCCAACACGGTGCTGCGTTGCGCGCCGCTCAGTTCATTGGCGAAGTTGCTGGCCGCCGTGCTGGCGCTGGCCAGTGATTCGCAAGCGTGGGCGAGCAGGCTTTCGGTGTCGACACTCGGATTGACGAGGAACATCGTGCTCGGCTGGCGGTTTTTTTTCGGTTCGGGGCAGAGATAGAAATCGAGCGCGCGCTTGATCGCTTCGCGGTTTTTTATCTGGTCATCGGCGCGGATGGCGTCGGCGAGTGGCGTGGTGGTTTCAGTATTCGAATCGCCGTTATCGTTGTTCAATTTTTAGCTCCGATTATCTATTGGAGCCTTCACTTCCGTACTGGTAGCAAGGCTTTCGCCTACTTGAAATTCAGGTTTCCACACCCGGTCGCTGAGGTGTCAGCGACAGCCCAAGACTAGTGAGCGCACGTCCGACGGACAACCTGAAAACCTTGTGGGATGCTTCTGAGATTTCGATACACGATTAAACATCCCGACTTGAAATCCACTCCCTGTAGGAGCTGCCGCAGGCTGCGATCCTTTGATCTTGACCTTCAAAAATCAAAGTCAAAAGATCGCAGCCTGCGGCAGCTCCTACAAAGGTATGCGCGATTTTCAAGCCCATGTAGAACCTGTGGGAGCGAGCCTGCTCGCGATGAACGATAACGCGGTGAACCTGCTACCCCCCCGAACCACTGTCAACCTCGCCACCCTGATCCTGATCAAAAAACTGCGGGATCTCATGCTGGTAGCTTTTCAGCCAGCGCTGCATCGCCAGTTCCCGTTCAGACGGCGTCACCGTCTGTACTTTCGGCGAGGCCACTTTGTTGCGGCTTTGCAGCAGCAGCCAGCCTTCGGTTTCCTGTTGCTGAGCCGAGGCCGGGCCGGCGTCGATGGCATAACCGCTGAGCGGTAGAGCCAGCAGACCAAGGCAAAAAATCGCGGTTTTCATCGCAGCTCTCCTTACTTGAGCATCGCTGTAACGGCGGCATTGGCAGGGCTCGGAACCTTCAGTTTCTCAGCGCGGCTTTGCGCTTCGCTGAACTGTGCCGGGCTGAGCCCGAGGCGGCTGACCAGTTCGGCGGCGCGGTTCCAATCGTCCTGATACAGCAACAGCGTGACCAGATTCAGCGCGGCCAATTTATCGCTTTGCTTGAGCTCCATGGCCGTAAGAAATTCGAAGCGTGCGTCCTCGATGCGCAATTGATTGAGGTAAACCACGCCCAGGTCATTGCGGATTTTTTCGTCGGTGGGGGCCAACCGCGCAGCGCGTTGCAGGTGCGCCTGTGCCTGACCGTAATCGGATCTGGCCGCCGCGAGCTGGCCCAGACCATGTTCGGCCTCGGCGGCCAGGCAACTGCCGAGCAAGCTGCGATACAACGGCTCGGCCTCGCTGCGCCCAAGCAGACGGTAGACCTTGGCCTTGCGCAACCGCACATCGGCGAGGTTGTCCGGCAGGCTTTGCAGGTTGGCCAGGCTGGCGTGGAGCTTGCCGTCTTTGGCCATGTCATCGGCCAGGTTCAACGACAGTTGCTGATCAGAACTGAGCTTGCCGCAACTGGCGCTGTTGGTCAGCGCTTCCCAGGGGTTCTGCCCGGTGCTGGCACAGCCACCGAGCAACAACAGACATGCACCGGCAATCATTGCTTTCATCACCACTCCTTCAAGCCCCCAAGGCCTTGGCCAGGGCGGTGAAGCCCGGGCCGGCGAGGACGATCAATAACGCCGGGAAGAGAAACAGCATCATCACGACGGACATTTTTGCGGACATCTTCGAGATGTATTCCTGCAGGCGCGTGAGGCGCCGGTCATCAAGCAGTTGCTTGAGCGAGAGCAGCGACTTCATCGCCCCGCCGCCCTGATGCAGCAACTGCTGAAGGATCACGCAGGTGTCGGTGAACTCGTCCACCGCCAGCAATTGCGTGGCTTTGTTCAGTTCTTCCCCCAGCTCAAGGCCGGAATCGACCCGCGCCAGCACCAGCCGCAGTTCCTGAGTCAGCACTGGCAGCAACGCCTGGCTTTCGTGGCTCAGCACGCGCAGCGCCTGCTCCACGGCCATACCGGATTCGAAGAGGATGCGCAGCAGTGGCAGGAAGGTGCCGATCTCGTTCGACAGTTGTTTTTGCCGTCGCGCCACGGCAATCACCAGCAGCCGTTTGGGCAACAGGTAGCCGACGCCGACCGCGAACAACGGCGCGACCCATTGCTTTTCTACGGTCGGAAAAAACACCGATTGCAGCAACACCGTCAGCGCCAGCAGCAACAACGGCGTACCGATCTGGCAGGCGGCGAACAGCGAGCGCTGACGGGCGCTGCGCCAGCCGAGACGGTTGAGTAACGTCTGGGTTTCGTTGTCGAGCTTGACGCTGCGCTGGCCGACCTGGCTCTCGCCGAGCACGTGCAACAGGTTGCCGAAACGGTTTTCGCGGATCAGGTCACCGTCCAGTCGCCGGCTGATCTGCCGCGCGCGGCGGCGTTGCTCCAGCAGGCTGGCGATCAGTAACAGGGCGGCGCCGAGCAACAACACGGCGCTGATCATCAGGGGTGTGGTCATAGGCTGCGCAACATCCGCCAGAGCAACAGACTGCCAATCACCTGCATGCCGAACGCCGTGGCCAGCATTCGCTGCCCGGACGGGTCGTGCCACATGGCGACCAGATAAATCGGATTGGCCATCAGGAAATACCCGGCCATGGCAATCGGCAGCAAGCCCAGCACCCACGCGGTAAGGCGGGTTTCGCCGGTCATGGCGCGCAATTGGCGTGAAGCCTGATCGCGCTCGCGGATCATCTTGATCAGGTTTTCCAGCAGTTCGCTGGCGTTGCCGCCATAGCGGTGATTGACCTTGAGGCCGAGGGCGAACAGGCGAAACTCGTCCTTCTCGTAGAGCTCGGCCATGTCTGACATCGCGTCCGGCAAACTCACGCCCAACTGGACGTTGCGCTGCACCCGGCCCATGGCGTTTTTCAGGGGATCTTCGCTGGCCTCAATGCCACCGAGCACCGCATCGGCCAAGGTGCGACCGGATTTCAGACTGCGCACAGTGTGGTCGAGCAATTGCGGCAGTTGTTCGATCATCCGCCGCAAGCGCCGTTGGTAGCGCCAACTGACATACAGGCGCAGCATCACTGGCGGTAACACCAGCAAAACCAGCAAACCGACCCATCCGGCCAAGGCAAAACCGATCAGGATCGCGAAGGCCCAGAGCAGCAGCCAGATACCGATGCGCTCGGTCGGACGGCCCAGTCCTGCGCGCAAAAAGGCCCGTTCAAGGCTGGCCCAACGGGGCGAATTCGCCGTCAGTTGCGGCTGGCCCTGATTCAGTCGGTCCATTACCCGCTCGGCGCCACTCTGGCGCCAGCCGTTGTAGAACAGGCGCAAAGACAAACCGAGCAGGCCCAGGCAAATCACGATTAGCAACAGCGGTTTGAGCATGCTGTGGCCCTCAGTGCGCCAGCGTCGGTTCGCGGCGCAACTTGTCGCCGGCCGGGTTCACCGCTTCGCGCAGGAAACCGAAACCTGTGCGGCGGTCGAGACGGAACAAGGTGTTGGTGACGTAGACGTCATCGCGCACGCCAACCACTTCCACCACTTCGCTGACGCAACGGCGGCCATCGGGCATGCGGGTCAGTTGAATCACCACATCCAGTGCTGCGCAGATCATCTGGCGAAGGGTGCGTTCGGCGATGGTGCGGCCAGTCAGGCCGACCAGCGTTTCCAGGCGCAACAAGGCATCCTGGGCATTGTTGGCGTGTACGGTGCTCATCGAGCCGTCGTGACCGGTGTTCATTGCGGTCAGCACATCGACCACTTCGACGCCGCGGATTTCGCCGAGGATGATCCGGTCAGGACGCATCCGCAGGGCGTTACGGATCAGGTCGCTGGCCTTGACCTCACCGTGGCCCTCGGCATTCGGCGGACGGGTTTCCAGGCGCACGACGTGCGGGTGGCCGAGTTGCAACTCGGCGACGTCTTCGATGGTGACGAGGCGTTCGTGTGGGTTGATCAGCTGGCTGAGGATGTTCAGCAGCGTGGTCTTGCCGGTACCGGTGCCGCCACTGACAAGAATGTTGCAGCGCTTGCCGACCGCCTCTTTTATGAAGTCGTAGATCGCCTGATCGATGGTTTGCATGGCCATCAGGTCCGTGCTCTTGAGCATGTCCTTGCGAAACTTACGGATCGACAGGCACGGGCCATCAAGAGCAATCGGCGGGATGATCGCGTTGACCCGACTGCCATCGGGCAGGCGCGCATCGACCATCGGCGACGACTCGTCGAGACGTCGACCCAGCGGTGCAAGGATGCGCTGCATGACCCGTTCGACGTGGTGTGCATCAATGAAACGCAGGTCACTCAAATGCAGCACGCCATCGCGTTCGATGAATACCCGATGCGGACCGTTGACCAGAATCTCAGTGACGGCGCTGTCGCGCAGCAGCACTTCCAGCGGGCCGAAACCGGTCAGTTCATCGACGATCTCTTCGGCCAGACGCTCCATTTCATAACGGGAAATCGCCAGGTGCAGGCGTGCGATGTATTCGGCGACCTTGTCGATGACGAACTGCGAGAGCACCTGCCGCGAACCCTCCAGCAGGTTTTTCCCGGACTCTTCGATGGCGTCGATGATGTAGCGGTGCAGCACCAGTTTCAGGCCATCGTGATCGGTGTTGCCGGTGGCGTGGCGCTGCGGCCCGCCAAACAATTGCTCGCCGTTCATGAGGTGCCTCGCAAGCGATCGAACCAGGTGATCTTCGGCTTGGCCAGACTTTCCGAGCGTTTCGCCAAGCGTTCGCCAAGGGTGCGCAGACTTTGGCTGAGGGCTTCACGCGGGGCCAGTTCGAACAGGGTCACGCCCTGATTCTTGGCGTTGAGTCGAACTTCCGGGCTGTAGGCGAGCACGGCAATCACCTCCAGGCCGAAGGTCTTGCCGAGGGTGTCGGAATCGGGGGCGACGTTACGCAGATAGCGATCCACCAGCAGCCGGCAATGGTCGAGTTTCATGCCTTTCTCGCGCCACAGATTGAGCACGGCGAGGTTGCGGCGACAGTCGAGGACGTTCTGGTCGGTGTACCACAGGAGTTTGTCGCAATGGCTGACGAAGGTGCGCAGCGCTTCGCTGTCGGGTTGCCCGGTGAGGTTGACCACGATGTGCTGGAAGTGTTGGCGCAAGGCGCTGAGCAACATGTACAACTCGGCGGCGCTGGTGCGTTCCAGCGGCTCGTCGGAACCGGCGTAGGCGAGGATGCGCAACCCTGCTTCGGCGCTGGTGAAGGCGCTGTCGATGAGGGTCGCGTCGAGGCGCCGCAGGTGGCGCAACGCATCGCCGAAATGAAACGAGCTCTCCAGCCCCAACAGCGCCAGACTGTCACCGCGCGGCAGGCCCAGATCGAGCAACAGGGTTTGCTGCCCGCTCTTCTGCACCACCAGCGCCATGTGGTTGGCAAGCAGTGCGCCGTCGGCGTCGCTTTGTACCCCGTAGAGCACGGTTAAACCGCCAAGCTGGGTGTTTGGGGTAACCGCCGGCAAGCGTTTACTCAGGCGTCTCACCAACCCGGCGACTTCGCTGGAGCGCGAACCGTAGGCGACAAAATCCCGTGCCCCGGCGCGCATTGCATTCAGCACAAGCTGATTGTCCATACCGTCACCGAGGGCGACGATGGCGAGCATCGGTTTGGCTTCCAGCACGCCTTCGATCAGCGCGCTCTGGGCCACCAGATGCTCGCGGTCGAGACCGACGAAAACCAGGCTGGCAAAGGTCACGTCTACCAGTGCCAGCAGCTCGTCAAGACTGCCACCGCCGGCGCTGACCACTTGGCCAAGCGGTGCCAGCGACCCTTGCAACCACTCAAGATCAGTGTCGTTGCGGGTGATGGCGAGGAAGGTCTGACTCAGGTTCTGGCTCATTGCGATAATCCGCTGCGTTTATCGAAGTTGCCGTTTTCGAGGAAGTACAGGCGATACCAGTTCGGGTCGTAGTTGCGCAGTTTCTCGCCGGGTAGCGACGGCAGCGGCGCATTGGCGGCCAGCGGCTGGACCAGGTGCGGCGTAACAATCATCAGCAACTCGCGCTCTTCACGATTGATCGAGGAGTTGCGAAAGAACGCGCCTATGACCGGTATGTCGCCCAGCCCGGGAAATTTGTTCACCTGAGAGGCGTTCTGCGTGCTGATCAAACCGCTGATCACGAAGCTCTCGCCATCGGCCAGAGAGATGCTGGTGTCGGTGCGGCGAATGGTGAACGCCGGCACCGTGGTACCGCCGATGGTCACGCCGTTGTTGTAGTCAAGTTCGCTGACTTCCGGGGCGACCTTGAGGGCGATGCGGTCGCGGCTGACCACCGTCGGAGTCAGTGTCAGGCGGATGCCGAATTCCTTGTATTCGATGGAGTAGCTGTTGCTGTTGGCGCTCGGCACCGGGATCGGAATTTCACCGCCGGCGAGAAAACTTGCGCTCTGCCCGCTCAACGCCACCAGGCTCGGCCGCGCCAGGGTGTAGGCAAACCCGCTGCCCTCCAGCGCATTGACGATGCCGAGGAATTTACTGCTGCCGCCGCCCCAGACAATGTTGAACATGTCGTTGGCCAACGGGATGCCGGGCACTGCGATACGCGGGTCAATGTTGGCCAACGGCACAACGCCGGGGGTGACGCCGGTGTTGGGCACGGTACCCGGTGCGCCGAACAGAAAGTTGTTCGAACCTTTGCCGTAGATCGATGTGCCAGCCTCCTTGAGTTTGGTACGACTGACTTCGACGAAGCGGATGTCGGTCTGTACTTGCGACGGCAGGTTCGGGTCTTCGGAGGCCGGCAGCGAGACCGTAGTCATGGCCGCACTGGCCTTGCCCTGCACGAACACCATGCTTTGGCGCGGGGCGCTGGAACAGGTGCTCCAGATCATCAGCGTGGTGGCGCCGGGGCCGACACCCGTGAGCAACACCGCGTTATCGCCGGTCACGCGCACGTCGGCGATTTTCGGATCGCCCACCGCCACCCGAGTGATCGCGACCGGCGATTGCAACGCCTGTTGCAAACCTTCGCCGACCTCCAGCACCGAAGGCAGCGGGCCGAGCGCGGCGCAATTGCCGGCGGCGGCGACGGCACTGCCGATCGAGGCAACACTCAGCAGCGAGGCCCGGAGCAAGCCGTTGAACAGGGGCGTGAAGCGTGTGCGCATGTAAAGGCGTCCTTGCTCGATTCAGGGAGTGGGTTGAGCCGTTTCGGCACCGCGGATGACTTCTACGGTGGATTTGCGTGGGGCGGGTTGACCGGCCACGGCCATGGGTTTGGGCGGTGCGGTCAGGGACAGTTGACTGAACTCAAGCAGTTCCCGGCGAGGGGTGTCGAGTTGCGTGGAAACATCGTTTTCGCCGGCCCAGTATTTCGCCAGATGCTGCTCATCGGCGCTGCGTACCGCCAGACGCAGCACACCCGCGCTGGACGCCAGCATCAAGCGGCTGACCAGCGGTTCCGGCACTGCCAGCACCACACTGCGGGCGGCCATGCGCTGTTGTTCCTGTTTGAGTCGCTCTTCATCACTGCGCGCCGGGCCGGCAGATTGGCCGTCGTTGGTCAGGCCCATCTGGCTGCCGACGGCAAGTACGCGCACAGCCGTCACCACTCGTTGCGCCGAGGCCTGTGGAGTGTTTTCATCTTTGCGCAGGAACAACAGCACATCGATGTAATCGCCGGGGGCCAATTGCCCGCCGGCGTTGATCACTTCATCCACCGCCACCGCCAGTGCCCGCTCGCCGGGACGAATCATGCGCGCCAACGGGCTGCCCGGCTGGAAGCTTTCGTCACTGAGCCAACTGCCAGCGCTCAGAGGCCGCCACGGTGTGCGGCCGATGACCTGATCGACATTGCCCAGGCTACCGGCCGGCGCGGTGCGCAGTTTTTCCACGGCCACGTCGGCGGCGGTGATCTTCACGAAGGGCGGGATGTCGCGCAGCAACACAACGACGGACTGACGCGTTGGGTCTTCAACAGGTTCGGTGCTGGCGACGGGCGTTGCGGCTGGCGCGACGGCGGGGGCGGCAACCGGTTCGGCCACCGGCGGCCGGCTCAAGGTGAGCCCCCAATACCCGGCAATGATGGCGCCTACCAGAAACAACCCGGCCAGACCCAGAGTGACGCGACTGTTCATGACGGCTCTCCCTTTCCCGCTGCGTTTTGTCTCTCATGCAATGACCCGTGACTTCCAACGAGATAACTTCGCAATCAGGCAGCTATGAACAAGCAACTATTTCGCTATTTGACGGTAGCGCAGCCAGAACAAAACGCCATTACGAACACCAAAAAATCCAACGAAAGTAGCGGCTTGAAGCGCCAAATGTCGTTTTCTGCCGTTAAACGGACCACTACTACTTAGGTATTAATCTGTTCTTACAGTTGTAGGCTCGGGATTTGCCGACAATGCTGATGCTGGCACAGGGAAATCATGTTGCGAGCGCGCAACACCTGGCGTGCACAAGGAGAATCCTCATGTCGTATTCCCGCGTTGTACAAAAGATCAAATCCGAGATCGCATTCTTCAAAGGCCTGGCCAAAGACACCGAGGGCGCGTCTGCCATCGAGTACGCACTGGTCGTCGGTCTGGTGGCGCTGGTGATTGCCGCGTTCGGTAACGGTATCGGCACTCAGGTCACCTCGATCCTGGAAGCCATCGAGACCGCGCTGACACCGGCCACCTGATCGGACCCGATAACTTGTCAATGCGGCCATTGGGTTCTACCGTCAGCACTCAGTCCATTGCAGGTGTTGCCCATGAACTCTTTACAGACTCCGCGCCAGCAGTTGCTCCTCGTCGATGATGAGGAGGACGCACTGCTGGAGCTTGCGGAGTTGCTGGAGGGCGAAGGCTTCACCTGTCATACCGCAACGTCGGTGAAACTCGCTCTGCATCACCTCACCCGCCATCCCGATATCGCCCTGGTGATTACCGATCTGCGCATGCCGGAAGAAAGCGGCATCTCGCTGATCAAGCGCCTGCGTGAACACACCTCGCGCCAGCACCTGCCGGTGATCGTCACTTCGGGGCATGCAGACATGGAGGACGTCAGCGATATGCTGCGCCTGCAGGTGCTGGACCTGTTCCGTAAACCGATCTATCACGTGCGCTTGCTGGAAACCCTGGACAACCTGTTTCCCAAGTCCAAGGCCAACATTGGTTGAAGGTGTTTGACCCCGCTCTATGGGCGGGGTCAAGAGCAGTCAGTGCGCGGTCACCCGTTGACGCAGTCCTGAATTGCTCGGCGACAACGCCAAGGCTAACTGGGTGCGGTTATGCATGTGCGTCAGGCGCAAGACCTGCGAGACATACAGCTTGACGGTGTTCTCGGTAATGCCCAGTTCGCAGGCAATCTGATAGTTGGTCTGGCCCTTGCCCACCAACCGGGCAACGTCCAGTTGACGCGGCGACAACTGATTGAAAATCGCCGGTATCTCCACCGCCCCTTCGGCATCACCCGACGCCTCGTCACTCACAGGCGCAGGGCCGCGGCGGACTTTGTCGAGGTCCTGATAAAGATCGTCGATCGACTCGGAGAGAAATTGCAGCTTCTGATTCAGGTTGCCCAGTTGCAGGGTTTTCTGCCGTTCCTGCAACGCCACTTCCTGGCGCTGCAACCCCTGGAGCATTTCGTCCAGATCAACCGGTTTCTGGTAGTAGTCGGCAATTCCGGCGCGCAAGGCTTTGATCACGTCCTGCTTGTCGGCACGGCCGGTGAGCATGATGGCTTCAAAGACCCGATGCTTGCCGGACAACCGTTGCAGCTCCTGCACGAGCTCAATGCCATCCATGTCCGGCATGTGCAGATCGCACAGCACCAGGCCAATGGTGGTGTCTTCGATAAATTGCTCGATCGCCTGCTTGCTCGATACGCAAGGCACGCAACGATAGCCACTGCTTTCGATGAATTCGCAGAGTTCTTCGACAATCAGCGGCTGATCATCGACCACCAGAACTTTTACCGCCGACGTAAGCTTGTTCACTTGCCACTCCATGCCCAGGCCAAAGGCTGACCGTTCCTGTACTGACAGCGCGAGGCTGTACAACGTTGATTTGAAAGTAGACGCACTTTCCGACTATGTACATAGCAGTAGTGACAGGTGGCGACTAGTGGATCCAAAGTAACGTCAGGAATGTTCCAACCAGCACGAACGGTGCAAATGGCAGCTTTTTTGACTTTTCAGGAGCCATATATCGAAGACGTTCTCTAAGCCCTTGACTCATATGCAGCCAGAGTTTTGGCACCACCAATAACCAGATTGCACTGGTGAGCGCTGCACCGATAAACGTGCCAAGCAGGTGTGCACCGTCCGTCGCCAACGCCAACGCTGTCATTAGTTTCACATCACCGGCACCAAAATGTTTCAACACGTAACCGGGAAGGGACAACGCCAAGGCCAACAGGACAGCCCAGCCCGCCTGCGCAGGTTCGGCGCCGAGCCAGGTAGTACCGGTGATCAGTAAATACCCCAACGCCAACCCGCCAAATCCCAGGGTCAGCCCGTTGCCGATATGTCGCTGACGGGCATCCTGAGCCGCGCAAAGGGTCAGCCAGATCAGAAGGACAAAGCTGTGCATGCGGTAAAAAACGTCCGTTTTGGCTGATTGATTCTATGCTGACATTACGTAGTGATTGTCAGGGTAGACGCACTCATGAAAACCGCCCTCCCCCGCAAGCAAAAAGGTGCCGTGGCCATCGAGTTCGCCTTGGTGTTCGTCACCTTCTTTGCCGTGTTTTATGGCTTGGTCAGCTACAGCCTGCCGCTGTTGTTGATGCAGTCGTTCAATGAGTCGACGGCCGAAGCCGTGCGCCGCAGCGTGGCGCTTGACCCGACTACGGCCAATTACTCCACCGCAGTCACCGCCACGGCCCGAACCGAACTGGGCCGGCAATTGGCCTGGCTGCCCGGCGCGCTGAACTTCAACACCGCCACGGACAGCGACATCACCTATGTCGGTGGCGTGCTGACCGTGACCATCAACTATCCCACCAGCAAATTGAATCAGGCGTTGCCGTTTCTGGTGCTGCCGGGCATCGGTACGGTGCCGCGCCTGCCGGCGACTTTGCGCGCCTCGTCGAGCCTGCAATTTTGAGTACCGGTGACAAGCTGTTCGGCCGCCTGCTCAATCGACAACCCGAAAAAGTCCAGCCGATGGGCAGTCCTCTGGTGCCGAGCGTCGGCCTGCAGTTCTATCTGGATGGCGAAGGCCGGGTCAATCATATGAACGGGCCGTTGCGGCATGTGCTGGCGCAGCGGATGTCCTCCAGCCATCCCGCGCCTCTGCTGGAGTATGTGTTACCCCACAGCTGCCTCGCACTAGAGGGACAGCCTGCGGACTGGCAAGGACAATTGCTCGACCTGGATTTTTTCAGCCTGACCGGCCCGCCGCTGCACCTGCGCGGTTGGGTACAGGCGCAAGGTGACGGCTGGCTTTTGCAGTTGCTGGACATCGGAGATCTGCTCAGCGAACGACGTCGGGCCCGCAGCCGTGAGCAATGCCAGTGGCTGGCCACGCAGATTCGCGATCAGTTGCGCCTTGGCAGCCTCGCGCGTCTACCCGAGGTGCTGGGCGAACAGCTGCAACGCTTGAGCCAGCATTTGCACATCCCCTGTCTGGCGGTGGCGCTGCTCGATGAGCAAGGCCAGGGCTGGCAGATTCATCAGCATTATGCGGCGCTGAACGCGCCGCAGGTGTGGCGTGGGCAACAGCAACTGGGCACGGGGCTCGACAGCCTGAACGGCGCGTTGCCGCAACGGTTACTGGCTGGCGAGCAGCCACGCCTGAGTACGCTGCTCGGCCCGAATGAGGGTTTCGTCGTGCCTTACCGCGATGCCCAGGGCGTGGCGGCGTGGTTGCTGTGCGCCGGCTATAACGCGCAGCAGCAGGCACCCGATCTCGGTGATCACGACTGGCTGTTGCTGGCCGCTGCCGTGGCCGCGCCCTTGCTGGAGCGCCTGCGCGAGCATCGCCATCATCTGCAATTGGAACGCCTGGAAAGTCTGCAAGCGCTGCTCGGCACGGGTTGGTGGGAAGTGAGCAGCGACAGCGTCGACGTGCAGTTGGCCCCGACGCTGGCCGACAGCCTCGGTTTGCAAGCCGCGCGGATACCGATTCAAGACTGGTTCGCCCATGTGCACCCCGCCGACCGCGATGAGCTGCGCAGTCATCTGCAAGCCTTGCAGGATAACGGCACGCCACTGGAACTGTGCGCGCGCTGGCAGCGCAGCGATCAGCCATTGCCGCTGTGGTTTCGCTTGCAAGGCCGGTCTTTGGGCATCGGCGCCGAGCGGCGGCTGGTGGGGTTCATGCTCGACATCAGCGACATCAAGAATCAGCAGCAACAGGCGGCCGCTGCCCATGCGCGACTGGACAATCTGATCGCCAGCTCACCCGCGGTGATCTACGTGCAACGCTACGTCAAAGGGGCGCTGCAACCGACGTTTTTCAGCGCCAGCCTGCAACCGTTGCTGGGCTGGAATCTGGCCGATTGTGACGGCGGCCGACTGGTGGAACACGTCCACCCCGAAGACCGCCCACGCTATTTCGAACGCACGCGGCAGTTGCTGCGCGAAGGTTCAGTGAGCGCGCGTTATCGGGTCCTCGACCGCCAGGGCCAGGCACACTGGTTGCTCGACGAAGCCAAATTGCTGCGCGACGATCTCGGCCTGCCTGTGGAAGCTGTCGGGCTGTGGCTGGACGTCACCGAAGCGACCCTCGCCGCCGAGCAGGTCAAGGCCAGTGAGGAGCGTTACCGGATCCTGGTGGAAGATTCGCCGGCGATGATTTGCCGCTATCGTCCGGACTTGACCCTGACCTTCGGCAACCGGCCTCTGGCGACTTATCTGGAGTGCGCGCCGGAGCAATTGCCCGGTGTGAACCTGGGCAGCTGGATGTCCGACGAACAGCGCCAGATGTTCGTCCAGCGCTTGGCGCAACTGACCCCGGCACTGCCGGTGAGCACCGCCGAAATCAATCTGCGCCTGCCCGGTCGCGAACATGCGTGGTGGGTCTGGTCGGATCGCGGGGTGTTCGATGAGCAAGGACAACTGATCGAGGTGCAGGCGGTGGGCCGTGACAACACCGAGGTGCGCCGCTCGCAACAACAGCTGACCCAGAGCGCGAAAATGGCCACCCTTGGCGAAATGGCCACCGGCCTGGCTCACGAGATCAATCAGCCGCTAAACGTGATGCGCATGGCCATCGTCAATGTGCTCAAGCGCTTGAGCAACGGCGATGTGCAGATCGACTACCTGACTGACAAACTCAATCGCATCGACGCTCAAGTACAACGGGCGGCGCGGGTGGTGGATCACATGCGCGTGTTCGGCCGCCGTTCGGAAATCGAACAGCATCCGTTCAACCCCCTCGATGCGATCGAAGGCACGCTGTCGCTGTTGTCTGAAGGGCTGCGTGGCAAAGGTGTCGAGTTGCGCATAAAAGAGGCCGGTTTTGCGGTTCAGGTGCGCGGTTACGTCGATCAGCTTGAGCAGGTGTTGATCAACTTGATGGTCAACGCCCGCGACGCCTTGCTCGGCAAGCGCGAGGCCGATCGCGACTTTCAGCCGTGGATCGCCTTGTACGCCGAGTGCGACGAGCATGTGGTGCGGCTGTGGGTCGAGGACAACGGTGGTGGCATTGATCCGCGTCTGCTGGAGCGGATTTTCGAACCGTTCTTCACCACCAAACCGGTCGGTGTCGGCACCGGTCTGGGCTTATCAGTGAGTTACGGCATCGTCGAAAACATGGGGGGACGTCTGAGCGTGCGCAATGGCGACGAGGGTGCACGGTTCTGCATCGAGTTACCGATTGCGCTGAACGACTAGATCACCAGGATCGGTTGACCCGGTGGTCGACAACTGAGGTTGGCGCCTACATCGACCTTGTTCAGGGTGATGCCGAGGTTGGCGAGCAAGCCGTCGAGAATCGGGTCGAGTACCGGACTGAGCAGGTTCCCGATGACCACGCCCAGCGTACTGTTGACGTCGGCCAGCACGTCGGCGGTTGTAGTGAGCAAGCCACCCAGCAGGCTCGAACCGGTGGGTTTGTAGGCCTGAACCTGAACCCCGCTCAAGGTGCTTTTCAGGCTATTGACGACCCCTTGCGTGCCGAAGCTGTAGTTTTGCGGCGTTTGCTTGATTTCCGGCGGCTGATTGTAGGTGTGGATGCTCTGCATGCTGGCCACCGAAGTGTCCACCATCACACCGAGGCCACCGCCGTAGAAAGGTTTGCGCGAGTTGGGATCGCAATTAGGCGAGCCCAGGCCCAACAACGGAATGGTGCAGGTGATGACGCCGACATCAATCAACGCCAGCGGCTGCACCGTGACATCCGCCGAGGAAGAAAACGCGTTGGCGGTGTCGATCTTGCCGACCTTGAGCTTGACCACCGATGAGTTGGTCTGGGTGGTCAGGGTCTTGGTCGCGTCACTGGTGCAGCTGTAATCGGTGACATGGCTGTCGGCGGCGGCGGCCTCCAGCAAAATGTCGATGGTCGATGTGGGCAGAATCTTCAGGTCTGTGCGTTGGCAGGTGCCGCCCAGAGCACAGAACACCGAGTTCAGTGCCCCGGCAATGTTCAGGTGCAGCACATTGTTCAAAGTATCGGTCAACCCGCCCACCAGCGGCGTACTGACAATGGCATTGGCAAGCCCGGCCACGCCAGACAGCACCGGCAGATTCAGCGAGATCAGCGTACGTACCTGCGCGGTTTTCACGTAGATCCGGTTGGCGCCCATGGGATCAGCCTTGGCCAGCAGCGGATTGCCCACGGCCGACAATTGCGGCGGCTGGATGACTTTGGTTTTGACCGAGCCATTGACCAGTCCCGGAATGCTCAACGGCACGCTCGCTACCAGCGCGTTTTGACTGTTAGCCACTTGCACGACGGCTTCGATCAACTGGAACACTTGCAGATTGGCATTGAGCGCCGCCGACGTGGCCCCGGTTTGCAGTTGCAGCAATTGTCCGAGGGCCACCGAAGTGCTGCCGACGGCTCCCTTCAGTCCGAGCAGACCGTTGACCGCCACGCTGGTGGTGGTACCGCCCTTGGTCAGTACGGTGATGGCGGTATCGATCAGTTGGGTGATCTGGATGTTCTTGCTCAGCAATTGGGTGTAGTTGCCCGCGTCCACATTAACGTCGACCGCCAGTTGATTGAGGTAACTGAGCAGATTGATCTGGGTCTCTACCAGCCCCTGCCAGCCAGCAACGCTGAGGTTGAGGCTGCCGCCGAGCATCTGCCCGATCAACGAATTCAAAGCAGCCGACTTACTGGCATCGATGGTCAGCGCCGTGGTGCCGATGGTCAATTGGGCTTGCGGCGGCAGAATAGCCGAGGCACCCACCGCCGTGGCCGAGAGCCGCGTGGTCGGGGACACGCTGCCCGGCGAAAACAAGGCGTAGAGCGCGGCGGCCACACTGGTGGGCACAACATGGGTGGCGACCACACTGATGGCTTCTTTTTTCGAGGCGTCGGCGGCGAAGGCTCGCAGGTTGTTTGCACCGGTTTGCACGGTGCCGCACGTTACGGTCAGGGTCCTGTTCTGCGCCACGGTAAAACTGTTGCGTGCCGCACTGGCCGTGGCGTAGCCGTTTGCGCTGGCGCCTGTCAGGCAATCGCCACCGCGCGAGATCGCCTCCAGCGCGGCCACATCGACCACCCGCTGCAAGCTGCGTTGCTCCATGTACAAACGACCGCTGTCGACCACCAGCACCATGCACACCAAGGCCAGGCCGAGGGTCAGCGCCGCCACCAAACCGATCGCCCCGCGCTGTCGCGCCGGGCCGTTGAATTGCGAACGAGGCGACATCGCGCACTCCTTTGCCGGCGCACTGCCGAGCGCTACCTCCGTTGGTGGTTTTCAGTGTAGACGGGGCTGCTGGCAACGCGCCATTTTGTATGCGACAACCCCACCGCAGGAGCTGCCGAAGGCTGCGATCTTTTGATCCTGATCTTTAAAAGCAAGATCAAGAGATCGCAGCCTTCGGCAGCTCCTACAGGGGGATTTGTGTCGGGCAAAAAAATGGGAGCTCATTGGCTCCCGATTTTTATACAGCGTCAGCGCGGTGGATAGTTGGTGAGGATCCTGGCGACTGTTTCGCGAATGGCATTGCTGCGATCCGTCGGGTTCGGCGTGCTGCTGAGCATCTGCTCATCGCTGCCGCGCCACACCAGTTTGCCGTCCTTGCCGTCGAGCAGGTCAATCTGGATCGTCGCAACCTTGTAGGTAATGTTGCGCGTCTCGTTGTACATCGGCGCGCCCCAGTAGCCATTCCATGGGCCGCCCCAACCACCGCCGTAGTTGGTCGTCACTTGCTGCTGACGATCCTCGACGATCAGGTAAGTCTGCACACTCAAGTCGCCCTTGGCGCCGGCAGGCGCCGGGCGCAAACCGCGCTGATCCAGTTGATCGGTGACAGCCTGACGGATGCGTTGTTCGGTCAGGTCGCTTTTGATCCGTGGATCATCGGGACGGTATTGCAGGGCGGGGTCTTTCCAGCTCCAGTTGCGATAAGCGGCAAAGTCGCGGCTGGCGTCGAAGTCGTGATTGACCCGGTTGGCGGCACAGGCGCCGAGCAGCGCAACCATGGCTAATAAAACAAGACGGCGGTACATGGTTTTTCTCCGGTTGAAGACATGAACCTGCTAAAGCTTCTCGATTAACCGAAGCTAACTCGGAGGATACGCCGACATGGCCTTTTCCACAGCCTCGCGAATCGCGTCGGTGCGGTCGATCTGGCTGCCCTTGTTCGCGGTTTCGGCGCTGGCACTCCACACCGGCTGACCGGTACCGGCGTCGAACAGGTCGACCCGCACCACCACAACCTGTTCCTGATAGGTGCGCACGACCGGCACGCTGTTGTACATGCCGTAACCGCGACCATAACGATCATAGCCACTGTATCCGCCGTAGCCGTATCCGTAATCGTCCTGGACCTGACGCAAGCGGGTTTCCAGATGCAGATTGGCGGTGACGAACAGGTCAGCCGGGCGATTGTCGTGCAGCGGACGCAAGCCGCGCTGATCCAGTGCGTTGCTCACCGCCTCGGCCACTTGCGCCGAATCCGCCCAAGCCGTGCCTGACGGCAGTTGCCCATCGAGCCACGCCCAACTGCGATAGCGCCCGTAATCACGCGGCGGCGCCGGATAGGCACTGCGATCAAAGGTATTGGCGGCTTGCGCTGGCGCCGGCGGCAAGGGCCGCGACTGCGCCACGTAGGGGTTGCTGCCCTGGCAGGCGGCCAACCCCAGACAGATCAGCAGTAACCCCGATTGTGCTTTCATTTTGCGCTCCGATCAGATCGGCCGGCAGATCCAGTGCAGGTAGCGCCCAAGCCCGGCGAAGCTTGGGTGACGACGGTGGGCGAGTTCCATCTCGAGCAAATCCGCGAGTTCGGCGCGAGCCTGGAATTCCACCGGCATGTAGTCGTGGAAAACCCGCACCCCGCTCTGGCTTTCGACCTGCCACAAGCCTTCGAGTTGCGTTGCCAATTCCCGTGGGTCGAGTGGCTGCTGCGGGGTCAGGCTCTGCTTTTCGCCAGCCATGACGTTCTTGCGCATTTTCTTGAAATGGCCCTTGAGCAGATTGCGGTAAATCAGAGCATCGCGGTTGTAGAACGCCAGCGACAACCAGCCTCCGGGTTTGGTCAACTGATGCAGCACCGGCAGGATCGCGTGGGGTTCGGCCAGCCATTCCAGCACGGCGTGGCAGATCACCAGATCGTAGGGTTCGGTGAGTTGCCCGAGCAGTTCCTGCCACGGCGCCTGAATAAACGTCGCGGTCTGCCCTGCTTCGGCGAAACGCTGGCGGGCGCCTTCGAGCATCGGCTCAGCCGGCTCGGTAAAGGTCACGTCGTGCCCGCGCTCGGCCAGCCACAACGACATGTGGCCGAGACCGCCACCGATGTCGAGCACCCGCAACGGGCGATCCGGCAGTGCTTCGGCAAGGTCAGCCTGCAACACCGCGAGGCGAATCGCGCCTTTGGCACCGCCGTAGATTTTTTCGGCGAAACGGGTCGCCAACTGATCGAAATGCCGGTCGCCCATCAGCTGAACCGCCGTTCGCTGTCGGCGAGTTTGCTGCGCACCACTTCATTCATGTCCAACCCCAACTCGCTGCACAGCAGCAACAGATACAGAACGATATCGCCGACTTCCTGCCCGGCGTGGGCGAGTTTGTCCGCCGGCAACTGGCGCGACTGGTCTTCGGTCAGCCACTGGAAAATCTCCACCAGTTCGGACATTTCGACGCTGGCGGCCATGGCGAGGTTTTTCGGGCTGTGAAATTGCCGCCAGTCATTGCGGTCGCGAATGGCGTGCAGGCGTTCGGTCAGTTCAACAAGGTTCATCGGGCTCTCCTGAAGGCGTATAGCTTCGGGGGGATGCCGGTTGAAGGCAAGGGCCAAAGAAAGCTCTATGCTTGCAGGGAACTCGGCCACCTGCGTCGTGGCCCAAGGCTCAGCTCTTTCATCAGGATGAACACATGCAGGTAGAAAGCTTTTTCGAATGGCTCGGCCAGGCACTCGGTTCGGTCATTCGCTTTATCGTCGATGGCCTCAGTGGTTTGTTCAACATGCTGAGCAACGCCGGGGGCAACTTTGTCGACGGTTTGGCCAAGACGTTGGGGATGGACACTTCGATCATTAGCATCATCGCGCTGATCGTCGGGTTGATGCTGCTGTGGTCGGCGATTCGCGCGTTCATGAACGCGTCGATCATTGCCGGGATCATCTGGTTGCTGCTGGGGTTGTGGCTGTTGAGCTGGATTATTCATTAGACCTCTGGAAGGCCCTCTCCCCAGGGAGAGGGCTGGGGTGAGGGGCTGGTTATCCGAGCAAAGCAATTCCCCGACGAATCGCTACAATGCCCGCTCCCCAAGGAGCCCGCATGTCCAACCTGATTGCCGACTGGCGCGACCGCCCGACTCACCGCAAGGTCTGGGCGCTCGCCGCGCCGATGATCCTCTCCAATATTTCCGTACCGCTGGTGGCGCTGGTCGACAGTACCGTCATCGGCCACTTGCCCCACGCCCATCAATTGGGCGCCGTGGCGGTTGGCGCAAGTCTGTACACCTTTCTGGCCTGGGCCATGGGTTTTCTGCGCATGGGCACCACCGGTTTCGCCGCGCAAGCGGCCGGGCGTAGCGATGGCGCGGCGTTGCGGCAGATTCTCTTGCAAGGGCTGCTGCTGGCGATGGGGCTGGCGCTGGTTCTCGGCACCTTGGGCGTGCCGCTAAGCGGCGTTGCACTGCACTTTATGCAGCCGTCGGCGGAACTGGATCAGCTCACTCGCGACTTCTTCCACACCCGACTGTTCGGCCTGCCCGCAGCGCTGGCCAGTTATGCACTGGTCGGCTGGTTCCTCGGCACCCAGAACGCCCGGGCGCCGCTGGCGATTCTGCTGACCACCAACCTGATCAACATAGCGCTGAATCTGTGGTTCGTCATGGGGCTGGACTGGGGCGTGGTCGGCTCGGCCCGGGCCTCGGTGATTGCCGAATGGAGCGGCGCCCTACTCGGTCTGCTGCTGACCCGCAAAGCGTTGCGCGCCTATCCCGGGCAAATCGTCTGGGCTGCGCTGAAAGTGTGGCAGAGTTGGCGCCCGCTGCTGGCGGTCAACCGCGACATTTTCATCCGCAGCCTGGCGCTGCAATCGGTGTTTTTTCTGATCACCGTGCAAGGCGCGCGACTCGGTGATGCGACGGTCGCCGCCAACGCGCTGTTGCTCAACGGTTTGCTGCTGACGGCGCATGCGCTGGACGGTCTGGCTCACGCGGTCGAAGCCCTGTGCGGGCATGCCATCGGCGCCCGCGATCGCCTGGCCTTGCGCCGCTCATTGGTGGTCGCCGGTGGCTGGTCCCTGATCGCCAGCCTTGGCTTTGCCCTGCTGTTTTTACTGGCCGGGCACTTGTTCATCGAAATGCAAACCGACATCCAGAGCGTGCGCGACACCGCGTTCGTATACCTGCCTTACCTCGCTGTGCTGCCGTTGATTGCGGTCTGGAGCTACCTGCTCGACGGCCTGTTCATCGGCGCCACCCGCGCGCGGGAAATGCGCAATGGCATGCTCATGACCGTGGCTTTGCTGGTGCCGTTCGCCTGGGCACTGCAAGGTTTGGGCAATCACGGTCTGTGGATAACGTTCCTGTTGTTCATGGTGCTGCGCAGCCTGACGCTCGGCGCACAGGCCCTGTGGCTCAAGCGCAACGACGGCTGGTTCAACGGCGCTGCTCACTGAGCCGGCGTGTGCTCGATGAAGCCGACCACTTGATCGAGCACCGGCGCCAGTCGACGCAGTGGTCGCGACAGGGTCGCCACCAGCGTGATGTGATTGGGCCGCGAGTAATACAGGTCCTGTACCGGCACCCCGGCCTCGCGCAGTTTGCGGGCGAGGCCGGCGGTGTTGCGGGTCGGGTTGACCAGATCGTCCTTGTTCGCCGCGATCAGCAGAGCTGGCGGTGCGCCGCGACTGACGTGATTGATCGGCTGCGACTGCGGCGGTGAGTCTGGCCAGAAAAACACCGGGCGCACATCAGGATTCACGATTGGCAGAAAATCGTACGGCCCGGCCAGACCGATCCAGCCACTGATGTCCTTGGGCGACATCCCCACGGCAGCGAGCAAGTCGTCATCCAGCGCCAGCATCGCCGCGTTGTAGCCACCGGAGCTGTGCCCCATCAGATACAAGCGTTGCGGATTGCCGGAAAACTCGCGAATGTGCGCACGGGTCCACGCCACCGCCCGCGCGTTGTCTTGAAGAAACAGTGGATAACGCACCTGCGGATACAACCGATAATCCGCCACGACCGCGACAATCCCCCGGGACGCCAGCGCCTCGCCAACAAAAGCGTAATCCTCGCGCGCGCCGCTGTTCCAGCTGCCACCGTAGAAAAACACCACGACCGGCGCATCCGCCAATCCATCACGCGGCACGTAGACATCGAGCTTCTGCCGGGGATCGTCACCGTAGGCAATGCCCGTGGTTTTTTCGAACGTGCTGTCCGGCGTCAGCGCATTGAGCAGTGTTACCGGCGAACACGCGCTTAGCAGCAACACCACTACAGCGCCGATCATGGCGCCGAACCCTTGCCGGAAAAAACCTGCCATACGCGCGAACCTCAGGATTGATCGCCACCCCACTGGCGACGTACATGGTCGAGCCGCTCCTGCTGGGTCAGCCCCACCGGCGGCGGCACCAGCACGGCGCGCGGATGCAGCAAGCGTAGCCACAACCAGCCATCGAGCACACTGCGGTCGCTGAACCCCAGCGCCAAACCTTGTTGAACATGGGAGGCCATCGTTGCGTAATCGGTTCCGAATGATTGGCACCAGCGCCAGATGTGCTGCTCCAACAGGCAGGTTTGCAGGCGTTCGCGCTGCCGTCGCGTAAGGCTTTCTTCGATGTTCAATGGTTCTACGGCAAGCCCGGGGTTGCGTAACTGCTGCCAGCCCTGGCTGCCAATCGCACGATCGGCCCAGGTGCCACCGAACCAGCGCAACTGGCGGATCGGACCCAGCCAGCGACTCAATTCGCCAGCATCGCAGGCGTCGAAGAAATAGCTGGCGGTCTGGCGGTTGTAATAGCTGAGCAAGGCCCGATGGTTCAATCCGAACGAGATCGTGAGCATGCGTTGCAAGTGGCTCAGCAGTTCAGGCGCCGGCGCCTCGCTGCCCAGCAGCAAGCCGCGCCAGGTATCCGGATCGCGTTGACACAACGCCCCCAGCGCCTGGCTATCACGCAGGTCAATCAGCACCGGGCCGTGCGCGCTCACCGGCTCGAACTCGGTACCGTCAAACAGCCAGAAGCGCCGCACGTCGCCGAAAGCCTGTCGCAGTAGCGTCAAGGCCCGCGATGCATCCGGGCCGTCGAGCAACAGCCATTGCGCCATCGGCTCCAGCGCCGCGCCGCTCATGTTGCGCCGCTCTGTTCAAGCGCGGTGAGTAACCGACAACTGCACACGACCTCTGTGCAGTGGCTGAAACTGCCGCCTCCGGGCATCAGGCACAGCAACAAGAGCGGCTCGCCTGATCTGAGCAATTGCTGCAGGCCTTCACTGACCAATTTCTCCGGCAATGGTGGCGGCGGGTCATCGGTGATGTTCGGGGTGGCGGCCGGTGGTTGCAGCACCCCGCTGATCATCGGCTGATCGGGATCGCCTTCAAAGAAACTCACCACGACCTCGACGCCATCGCCAAGCGCCAGCGGCGCATCAGCCAAGGCTGGAGCGAGCGGCAGCCAACAGTGACTCGGCGCCGCACCTTCACCCTGATAGAGCCAGTCGAACTGCACCGCCACCGGGCGCAAATGATCGGGCTGAGGTTCGTCGACCGCCACCACCCAGGCCCGTTGCAGACTGTGCATGCGCAGTCTCGACGGCTCGGCGGCCGACGCACACGCTGGCACCTGCTGCGCACCGAACAACCGGTTGGCATAAGGCAGATCAAGGGCCGGATCGGCGCTATGTTCCACCTTGGTCAGCAACCAATGGCGATTGCATTCGGCGAAGGGATGCCCGACCAGACGCAGCCATTGGCCGCTACGCAACGCCGCCAGGTCACTGCGTCCTTCGGCATGTGGTGCCAGCCAGGTGCCTTCGGCCTGACACGTTTCCTGCAATTGCCAATGGTGTACCGCGGGGCCGGCACAAGGATCGGCGGGCTCGCCCTGATACAAAGCGGCGTCAGCCAACGGCAACTGCGCCGGATCATCGCCGAATACCAGGCAATGACCGCCGCGCTGGTGCTCGAAGAAATAGTGAATCCGCGCCTGCGCGCACAAGCGTTGCAGCAGTTGCAGATCCGATTCACGGTATTGCGTGCAGAACGTGCGCGCCGGGTAGTCGCCACGCAACTCGAAGCGGCGCTGCGCACCGACGATACCGTGCTCCCTGAGCACTTGCTCAATGATCTGCGGCACCGAACGGCCACTGAAAATCCGTTGACTGATCCGCAGATCGAGGCAGCCAAGTTTCGGCCCCAGGCGGATCCGGCTCAGTCTGGAACCGTGCCCCTGCTCATGCTGGACGAGGCTCTGCAATTGCCCGTGCACGCCCTCCCCCGACGGGCCGAAACACAGGAAAGCCGAACGGTAAAGCAGGCCGGCAAGGTCCAGTTGCGGATCGTCGATCAACACATCGATCTCGAACGCAAAAGGCTCGCTCAGGGCCTCGCTACCGGTGAAGGCGAGGACTTCGAAAGGGTCGGACAGGCCCGCTACATCGAGACGAAACGAGGACTCGTTGGCTTGATCGAACATAGGCGGATCTCTACAGGAGGGGCGGTCGGGGATTCTCGCCGAGAGCCATGGCCGAGTAGAGTGCCGAAGTACAACTTAGGAAATGACCTACGCGAAAAGCAGACCGGATGACTTTGCTGGCCGAGATAGCCAAGCATTTCGCGAAGACTTTGGGATGTATCTCACAGGGTCATCCGAATTTTCCACAGCTTGCGGGAAAATTTCAGACAACCCTGCGAGATCGCTACCTGGCCTCAGGAAGACAGGTAAGAGGAGCGGGTCAGACCCAGACGCAAGGCATCAAGAAATTGCGTGCGCTCGCTGGCACTGATGCGGGCACTGGCGCACTTGTCGCGGTAGTGAGTCATCAGTTCTTCCGGCGACAAGTGCACGTAACGCAGCATGTCTTCGATGGTGTCGTGGGTTTCGATGCCGGCGTGGTAAACGCTGCCATCGGCGTTCTGGTAGATGTTCACCGAGTCGGTGTCACCAAACAGGTTGTGCATGTCACCGAGGATTTCCTGATAGGCGCCGACCAGGAACACACCCAGCAGGTAGTCTTCGCCCTCGTTCAGACCGTGCACCGGCAGACTGGTCTCGATGCTCTGCTCGTCGACGTACTGGTTGATCTTGCCGTCGGAGTCGCAGGTCAGATCTTGCAGCACGGCACGGCGCAGCGGCTCTTCATCCAGACGATGCAGCGGGATGATCGGCAGCACCTGATCAATCGCCCAGGTGTCCGGCAGGCTCTGGAATACCGAGAAGTTGCAGATGTACTTGTCGGCCAGCTTGTCGTTGAGTTCGTCGAGCACCTGACGGTGCGAACGCTGACGCGCCTTCAGCGAGTTGTGCAGGCGACGGCACACCGCAAAGTAGCATTGCTCGGCCAGGGCTTTTTCAGCCAGGGTCAGTTTGCCGTCGGCGTACTGTGCGGCCACATCGCTCATGTAGTGGGTAGCGCGCCAGTAGGTTTCGGTGACCATTTCGATGTCGGTCGGGCCGAGCAGGTCAACCAGCCACTGTACGGTTTCCGGCAGGTTTTCCTTGTTTTCGATCAGCGGGATTTCGTCGTTGTGTTTCTCGACGTCGGTCACCTGCACCACCAGCATGGCGTGGTGTGCGGTCAGCGAGCGGCCGCTTTCGGAGAAAATGTGCGGGTGCGGCAGGCTCTGCGCGTCGCAGAATTCCTTGAGCATCCCGACCACGACACCGGCGTAATCGTCCATGTCGTAGTTGATCGAACTGGCATTGCGCGAGTGGGTGCCGTCGTAGTCGACACCCAGACCGCCGCCGACGTCGATGTGATCGACCGGCAGACCGAGATTACGCAGCTCGCCGTAGTAACGGATCGCTTCCTTGAAGCCGTGCTGATAGTCAGCGAGGTTGGCGATCTGCGAACCCATGTGGAAGTGCAGCAGGCGAATGCCCTGATCCAGTCCGGCGGCACGGAAGCGCTCGACCACCGACAGCAGTTGCGCTGCCGACAGGCCGAACTTGGATTTCTCGCCACCGGTGTCCGCCCATTTGGACGAGGCCAGCGACGACAGACGCACACGCAGGCCGACCTGCGGCTTGACCTTCAGCGAGGCGGCTTCTTCGATCACCAGACCGACTTCGGATTCTTTCTCGATCACGATGAACACGTTGTGGCCGAGCTTCTGGCCCATGAGCGCCAGACGGATGAACTCGCGGTCTTTGTAACCGTTGCAGACGATGGTGCCGCCTTTCGGCGCCAGTGCCAGCACCGCCAGCAGCTCAGGCTTGGAGCCGGCTTCCAGACCGATGGAGACGTCCTGGGTGGCGATGATGTTCTCGATCACCGCCTCTTGCTGGTTGACCTTGATCGGGTACAGCGCGGTGTATTTGCTCTGGTATTCCAGGCGCTCGATGTTCGAATCGAAAGCGCCGGTCAACTGGCGTACACGGTCTTGCAGGATGTCGGGGAAGCGAACCAGCAACGGCAAGGACAAACCGCTTTTGCGCAGTTGGTCGACTTGCTCGAACAGGTCGATAGGCGAGCTGCTCGGGCCGTTCGGACGAACTTCGACGCGACCGGCGTCATTGATCGCGAAATACCCGGCCCCCCAATGGCGAATCCCGTAAACACTGCGGCTGTCCGCAACTGTCCATTGGCTGCCATCGTCTTTGCGTGTGCGTCGTACGGACATCGAAGTCCCCTATAAAGAAGTCATAGTGCGTCGCCTGACGTTCAGGCCGGCGCAGTCTAAAGAATGAAAATGACGGTTCGTCAGCGCGGCGGTAGACCGCGCGGACTGCGTGGAGTTTAGAAACCGGTCATGAACAGGCTCTGTGAAAACCATGGAGACGACGCCGGACCCGAAGACTTTCAGAGCCGGATCAAGCCGCAGGTGGTTTTCACAGAGGCTGCTAGCCGCCGGACTTCTTCGCTTTGAAACCGTGCTTGATCAACTCGGCCAAGAGTAGCTCGACATGATCGCCCTGGATTTCGATGATTCCGTCTTTCAACGCCCCGCCGGTGCCGCAACGTTTCTTCAACGTTGTCGCCAACTCTTTGAGGGCGTCTTCGGCCAGTGGCACGCCGGTGATGGTGGTCACCGTCTTGCCGCCACGGCCCTTGCTCTCGCGACGCACGCGGGCAATGCCGTCGCCGGCCGGGATCACGGTTTGTTTGCAGATACAGGCGTCCACCGGCTTACTGCATTCCGGGCAATGACGACCTGCGTCGGTGGAAAATACCAGGCCACCTAAGGCGGCGAAGGATGCGGCTTTTTTGGCCACCGGCAATCCTCTTGGGAGGACAAAGACTGATCGCGACCTTGGGCAAGGTCATCGACCGCGAAGCCCCACTCAGGCAGGGGCAGCGCTACTGCACCGAGGCTTCAATAAAAGCAGGACGGTGCAGCTTGAAAAGGTCGCGCAGTGTAACGGCAAAAAACCCGATTGCTAAGTGCCAATCGGCGCCAATTTATGTGTTCTTTGCGACGTCGCTTTGCTGCGCCTTCAGATAGCGCTTCAACGCGGCCAGAGAGTCCGGGCAATAAGGCTTCTGCTGGATTTCCTGCAGCACCTGCTCGACCGGAATAAAGCGCGCTTCCAGCACCTCTTCCGGTTGCAGTTTCAACGGGCCATCCCACACGGCGGAAAACGCCGAGCACCACAGACGGTTGCCGGTGTCTTCGAAGTAGAAATGATCGTGAGCGGTGAGCTCCACACCACTGACGCCCAGTTCTTCTTCCAGCTCTCGGGCTGCCGACTCGGCATAAGTCTCGTCGGCCTGCACCATGCCACCCGCCGCCACGTCCCAGTAACCGGGATAAATGGCTTTGCTCAACGTACGCCGATGCACGCAAAGCTCACCGGCGGAATTGAACAGCATGATGTAAGTGCCGCGACCGATCAGCCCGCGTTCGCGCAAATCGGCACGCACCAGGGCGCCGAGCAGGTTGTCCTGCTCGTCGACCCAGGCGATCTGTTCGGCATCCGAGGCGGCACGATGGGCCGCCTCTTTGGCGTTATGACTCATTAATCAGCCCTGATTGAGCAGTTGACGCAGATCGATGACGGCGGCGTTGGCCCGGGAAATATAGTTGGCCATGACCAGCGAGTGGTTGGCCAGCACCCCAAAGCCGCTGCCATTGAGAATCATCGGGCTCCAGACTGGCTCTTGCGACGCCTCCAGTTCACGGATGATCTGACGCACGCTAACCGTGGCGTTCTTCTTCGCCAGCACATCGGCGAAGTCGACTTCAATGGCGCGCAGCAAGTGCGACAGCGCCCAGGCCTGACCGCGCGCTTCGTAGAACACGTTGTCGATCTGCATCCACGGGGTTTCGACGATTTCTTCGTCAACCTGCGGCACTTCGCCAACAGCCGGGGTTTCGGTTTTCAGCGCCGTATTGAGTTTGACGCGACCGACGCTGGCCGAAAGACGCTGCGACAGCGAACCCAAACGGGTGCCGACATCGCCCAGCCAGTTGTTCAGATTGTCGGCGCGCGCATAAAACAGTGCGTTTTTCTGCGAAGGGTCAGACAGGCGCGCCTGATAGCGGCTCAGGGAGTTGATGCCTTCCTGATATTCCGACTCGCTGGATGGCAGGATCCAGCTCTTGTTGTCGAAGTTGAAACGCGGTTCCGCCTTGGCCAGATCGGCGTCTTCGGCCGACTGCGATTGCGAACGGGCGAAGTCTTTGCGCAGGGCGCGAGTCAGGTCGCGAACCTGCACCAGCACGCCGTATTCCCAGCTCGGGGTGTTGTCCATCCAAAGGCCCGGCGGGAAGCGGTCGTTGGAAATGTAGCCGCCTGGCTTGTCGAGCAAGGTGCCAGCGACGGTCTTCAAGGTTTCCACCGTGGTGTAGCCGATGACCATCTGCTTGCCTTCTTTCTCGGCAGCCACTTGAGCGTTTTGCGCCACGGGAAACAACGCCGGCTCCTGGCTCCAGTACCAACCGAGGCCGATGGTCACCAACAGATAAATGCCGACCAGGGTGGCCAGCGCGCGGCTGAACAACAGCCCGCCAACATAGCTGCGGGTGGCCGACTTGGGCGCGGCGGCACGTTCAGGCGCGGCGCCCGCGCGGTTTTTCCAGTCCAGCATGGCGATATCCTTTCAATCACTTGGGTTCAACGGTTCGACCACAACCATACAACAACGTGCCGAGGCCGGGCACCCGCGAGTATAGATAAGCCGCAAATCGCGCAGGCATATGTCGCATCTGCCAGCACTAAGGGAATCCCTGATGCCATCTCCCCTGCGCTGCCGACGCAGGGCGTTGAAACAGTCGCACAACGGCTTCACCGCACTTATGCATACGACGAAAAAAATGTCCCCAAGCCCACTTGCCCTTCCCGACAACCCCCTGTACACAGGCACTCGACAGACGAACAGGTCAAAAATAAAACCACTCGGTCGGAAACTGAATAGTGACGCATTGCAGATTATTGACGTGCAACACTCGTCTAAGGGAAAAGAGGTGCTAGCATAGAGCCACCAGTCGATCTCAGCATGCAGCCTAACTAGTAGTCAGGATATGACCGAGCCAGAAGACCCCAGCCGTGAGCGTCTCAAGCACCACTTTGCCCAGCGGGTAATTCATCAGGCACGTCAGATTCTTGAGATATGGCAGCGCCTGCAACGCAGCGAATGGTCCACCGTCGACCTCGCCGAACTGAGCGAGGCCAACCTGCGCCTGCTGCGGTTTGCCGAGCGCTTCGAACAGCCCGAGCACACCCAGCTCGCGCGCCATATCGGCCAGTCGCTGGAAGCGGTGGACGCCAATCGCGGCCGCCTGAGCAGCGGCCTGATCACCGACCTCAATCGCTTGATGCAGCGCTTGTCGCGCACCGGCCTGCGTCATGGCGATCAACTCGACCAGACCTTTCTGCCGCCGCTGCGCAAGCCGATTTACGTGATGCTGCAGGATCACGACCGCGCCGAACGACTGGCCAAACAACTGGAATTCTTCGGCCTGAGTGCCCAGGCGCTGGACAGCGTCGCGGCGTTTCGCTCGTCGATGGTCGAGCGTCTGCCCGCCGCCATCGTCATGGACGTGGATTTCAGCGGGGCCGGCGTCGGGCTGAAACTCGCCGCCGAAGCCCAGGTCGGTCTGGAAGAACCGTTGCCACTGTTGTTCTTCAGCCTGCACGAAACCGACACGCCCACCCGTCTCGCCGCAGTGCGCGCCGGCGGCCAGGAATTCCTCACCGGCACCCTCGAAGCATCGAGCCTGCTGGAGAAGATCGAAGTCCTGACCTGCGTCGCTCAATACGAACCTTATAAAGTACTGATCATCGATGACTCCCGCGCCCAGGCCTTGCACACCGAGCGCCTGCTCAACAGCGCCGGGATCGTCACCCGTACCTTGATCGAACCGATTCAGGCGATGGCCGAACTGGCGGATTTCCAGCCGGATCTGATCATCCTCGACATGTACATGCCGGCCTGTACCGGCACCGAATTGGCCAAAGTGATCCGGCACAACGACCGCTACGTCAGCGTGCCGATCATTTACCTGTCGGCCGAGGACGATCTGGATAAACAGCTCGACGCCATGAGCGAAGGCGGCGACGACTTCCTCACCAAACCGATCAAACCGCGCCACTTGATCACCACGGTGCGCAACCGCGCCGCCCGTGCGCGCAATCTCAAGGCGCGGATGGTCCGCGACAGCCTCACCGGTTTGTACAACCACACGCACATTCTGCAATTGCTCGAAGACTGCTCGTTCCGCGCCCGCCGTGAGAACAAGCCGTTGAGCTTCGCGATGCTCGACATTGACCACTTCAAGCGGGTCAACGACAGCCACGGCCATCCGATGGGCGACCGTGTGATCAAAAGCCTGGCTCTGTTTCTCAAACAGCGTCTGCGCAAGACCGATTTCATTGGCCGATACGGTGGCGAAGAGTTCGCGATCGTCATGCCCGACACCGATATCGAAGCCGCGCACAAAGTGCTCGATGAGATTCGCCAGCGTTTTGCCGAAATCCATTACCCGGCCCAGCCGCAGGACTTGTGGTGCACCTTTAGCGCCGGGGTTGTGGAGATGCACGACGACTCCGACAGCCTGATGATGGCCAGTCAGGCAGACGAAGCGCTGTATCGTGCCAAGGGTGCCGGACGCAATCGAGTGCAGACCGCGCGGGAATCAAAGCAAAGTGCCACTTTTTCATCGGAATCCACCGATTCGGTCATAACCCTGTAACAGAACCGCAATAAATTCAGGCGCTTACCATTTCTGCCGTTGGTAGCCGTCATGCGCCTGAAGTTGCTCACCAATCTCAACACTCTGCTGCTCGTCGCCGTGTGCCTGGCACTCGGCGCCACGCTGTGGTGGTCGCAAAAAGCCCTGGAACGTCCTTATCTGTTGATGGAGCGTTACCTGGGGCTATCGCAGCAATTTCAGAACGAGGTGGCGCGCAACGTCGAGGATTACCTCGCCAGCGGTGATGCCCTGCGTCTGAGCAGCGCCAGTCAGGCCATCGCTAACGTGCAGAAAGAGCTCGATGAACTGCCCCCCACACTGGCCGACACCCTGCGCCCGAGCCTCTCCGGCCTGGAAGAATTCAGCAAAACCGACCTGCTCGCCGCCGGCAAACTCGCTGGCGACCCGCAGGCGCTGCTGTTGCAGGCCGAACGCGAATTGAGCGCCAGTCTTGATCAACTCAGCACCTACGCCACTGGCAACGCGGCTTGGCTGACGCCATTGCTAGCCGCCTCGCAGCATCTGGGCAAACTGTCGCTGGCACGGGACAAGTTGGTCAGCAGCGGCCGCAGCGAATTGGCCGTCGACGTCGAGCGCGAAGTCGACAACATCCGCGTTCAGGCGCAGTTGGTCGATGCCCTGCCCCTTCTCGGTGTGGTCGCCAGCAATGCATCGAGCAACGATGATTTCGCCGCGATGATGGGCATCGAGAGTACGGAAAAAGCCGTCGCCGAAGACGCCGGTGTCGGCCTCAAACGCGAACTCAACAGCCTGCTCGGCCGTTATCCGGCGGAACTGCAACGCACCCGCGAGCAAATCCAGAAACGCACCGACCTCAGCACCGCCACGCACCTGAAAATCGCTGCCGTGCAGCAAGCCATCGCTGGCCTGGAACCGGTCGTGCGTGCCCAGCACGGACAAATCCAGGGCGAAGTGCGGCTGATGCAAGGGGTGATGATCGGTCTGATTCTATTGATTGCGCTGCTGATCGATACCTTGCAGCGCCGCCTGGCCCGCACCCTGACCAATCTTGCGCCAGCATTGTCGACCTGGGCCGAAGGCGATTTCAGTCAAGACATTCAACTGGGCAAGACCAACCGCGAATTGCAGGACATCGAAGCCTCGCTCAACCGCTTGCGGGCCTATCTGGTGGATCTGGTCGGGACCATTCGCGGCAATGCCGAGCAAGTGGCGGGCAGCAGCCGCACCCTTGCCGAACTGAGCAACGACTTGCACAGCGGTGCTGAGCATCAGGCGGGTGATACCGCTTTGATCCGCGACTCCCTCGGCGAACTGGAGGCAACTATTCAGCAAGTTGCTGGCGATGCGCGCCAGGCTGCCGATGCCAGCCGTCATGCCGGACTCGCCGTCGAACACGGCCAGAGCGTCATCGGCCAGAGCCTGACCGGACTGCGTGCACTGGTGGGCGAAGTGCAAGGCAACGCGCAAATGATCGAACACTTGGCTGAAGAGTCGGCAACCATTGGCGGCGTGCTGACGGTGATCCGCTCGATTGCCGATCAGACCAACCTGCTGGCGCTCAACGCGGCGATTGAAGCGGCACGCGCCGGGGAAATGGGTCGTGGTTTTGCCGTGGTGGCCGAGGAAGTGCGTTCGCTGGCGCAGCGCACGGCCGGCGCGACGGCGGAAATTCAGACCCTGATCGCCGGCCTGCAAAGCGCCGCCCGCCAATCGGTCGAAGGCATGCGCGCACAGGTCGAGCACGCTGAAGCCACAGCCAATCAGGCACAAGCGGCGGACGGTGCGCTGGATAAGATCGTCGGAGCGATCCAGACCATTTCCGACACGGCGATCCGCATTGCCGATATCACCGCGCAGCAGAGTGGCGCGGTCAGCGAGATTCGCGATCACAGTGAGCGGATTCATCAGTTGGGTGGGGATAATCTGCTGCGCATTGGCCAGGGTCGTGAGCAAGGCGAGAACCTGTTGGTGTTGGGCGGGCAGTTGCATACCGCCGTTCAGGCCTTCCGTGTCTCCAGCAGGGTTATGTAGAGCGAATGACCGGATCTAACCCCTCGGTCACAAATTTTGCGCAAACATCGGCCATCGTGCTGGCTATTGCATAGAACTGGACAGTCACAAAGTCTTTGCGGCATAGTCGCCGGGTTCTGACGACTGCTTATTCATAACAAGGACACGCAGATGGCAACCCTACTGGTGCTGCACGGCCCCAACCTGAACCTGCTCGGCACCCGCGAACCGGGCACCTATGGGTCGACGACCCTGGCACAGATCAATCAGGACCTGGAGCGCCGCGCCCGTGAAGCCGGCCATCATCTGCTGCATCTGCAAAGCAATGCCGAGTACGAATTGATCGATCGCATCCACGCCGCACGCGGCGAAGGTGTGGATTTCATCCTGATCAATCCAGCAGCTTTTACACATACAAGTGTTGCATTACGTGACGCGCTGCTGGGAGTGAGCATCCCATTCATCGAAGTGCATTTGTCCAACGTGCACAAACGCGAACCTTTCCGCCATCACTCTTACTTCTCCGATGTAGCGGTAGGAGTGATCTGCGGCCTTGGCGCCAGCGGTTACCGACTGGCCCTGGAGGCTGCACTAGAGCAGCTTGAACAACAAGCTATACGCCCCTGACCGACCCTTGGGAGTTGATGATTCATGGATATCCGTAAAGTTAAGAAACTGATCGAATTGCTGGAAGAGTCCGGCATCGACGAGCTCGAGATCAAGGAAGGCGAAGAGTCCGTACGCATCAGCCGTCACAGCAAGACCCCGGCTCAGCAGTACTACGCACCAGCACCGATGCAAGCACCGGCTGCCGCACCCGTTGCCGCGGCTCCTGTTGCTGCTGCAGCCCCGGCTGCCGCTGCTGCTCCAGCGCTGAACGGCACTGTTGCCCGTTCGCCGATGGTCGGCACTTTCTATCGCAAGTCTTCGCCAACCTCGCCGTCCTTCGTTGAAGTCGGCCAGACCGTGAAGAAAGGCGACACCCTGTGCATCGTTGAAGCCATGAAGATGATGAACCACATCGAAGCTGAAACCAGCGGTGTGATCGAGTCCATCCTCGTCGAAGACGGCCAGCCGGTTGAGTACGACCAACCGCTGTTCACCATCGTTTGAACTGCGGAGAGCCTTTGATGACTGCGAAGTTGGAAAAAGTTCTGATCGCTAACCGCGGTGAGATCGCCCTGCGGATTCTGCGTGCCTGCAAAGAGATGGGCATCAAGACCGTCGCCGTTTACTCCAAGGCCGACAAAGAGCTGATGCACCTGGGTCTGGCAGACGAATCCGTCTGCATCGGCCCGGCGTCTGCCGCTCAGTCTTACCTGCACATCCCGGCCATCATCGCTGCGGCTGAAGTGACTGGCGCTACCGCCATTCACCCGGGCTACGGTTTCCTCGCGGAAAACGCTGACTTCGCCGAGCAGGTCGAGAACTCCGGCTTCGCCTTCATCGGTCCGAAAGCCGACACCATTCGCCTGATGGGCGACAAGGTATCGGCCAAGCACGCGATGATCGAAGCGGGCGTGCCAACCGTTCCAGGTTCTGACGGCCCACTGCCGGAAGACGAAGAAACGGCGCTGCGTATCGGTCGTGAAGTCGGCTATCCGGTGATCATCAAAGCCGCTGGCGGCGGTGGTGGTCGCGGCATGCGCGTGGTTCACAAGGAAGAAGACCTGATCTCCTTCGCCAAACTGACCCGCACCGAAGCAGGCGCGGCGTTTGGCAACCCGATGGTCTATCTGGAAAAATTCCTGACCAACCCGCGTCACGTGGAAGTCCAGGTTCTTTCCGACGGCCAGGGCCACGCCATCCACCTGGGCGACCGCGATTGCTCGCTGCAACGCCGTCACCAGAAGGTTCTCGAAGAAGCGCCGGCACCGGGCATCGACGAGCAGGCGCGTCAGGAAGTTCTGGCTCGCTGCGTCAAGGCGTGCATCGACATCGGTTACCGTGGCGCCGGCACGTTCGAGTTCCTGTACGAGAACGGTCGTTTCTACTTCATCGAGATGAACACCCGTGTTCAGGTGGAGCACCCGGTTTCGGAAATGGTTACCGGTATCGACATCGTCAAGGAGATGCTCAGCATTGCCGCTGGCAACAAATTGTCGTACACGCAGGATGACGTGGTGATCCGCGGTCACTCGCTGGAATGCCGGATCAACGCTGAAGACCCGAAAACCTTCATGCCGAGCCCGGGTACGGTCAAGCATTTCCACGCCCCAGGCGGCAACGGCGTTCGCGTCGATTCGCACCTGTACAGCGGTTATGCAGTTCCGCCGAACTACGACTCGCTGATCGGCAAGCTGATCACTTACGGCGCGACCCGCGACGAAGCCATGGCGCGCATGCGCAATGCCCTGGACGAAATCGTGGTTGACGGGATCAAGACCAACATCCCGCTGCACCGTGATCTGGTTCGTGACGAAGGCTTCTGCAAAGGGGGCGTGAACATTCACTACCTCGAGCACAAGCTGGCTGGCGAGAAGCACTAAGCTTCAGCCCGCACCAGACAAAGCCGCCTTCGGGCGGCTTTGTTGTTTCTGCAACCAAGTCAAAAGATCGCAGCCTGCGGCAGCTCCTACATTAAGAATGCATTCCCCTGCAGGAGCTGCCGCAGGCTGCGATCTTTTGATCTTCGGCCATGGTCGTGTTCTGCCGCGCGCTCGCGTAAACTTGCGCGCTTCTCGCTGGCCGCTAGGCTGCAATCATATTTTTTCAAAGGTGCCCGCCATGCCTTGGCTGCAAGTACGTCTGGCCATCAGCCCGGAACAAGCCGAAACCTACGAAGACGCGTTCCTTGAAGTGGGCGCCGTATCGGTGACCTTCATGGACGCCGAAGATCAGCCGATCTTCGAGCCGGAACTCAACACCACCCCGCTGTGGGCGCACACGCACCTGCTGGCCCTGTTCGAGGGCGGCACTGAAGCCGCACCGGTACTGGCCCATCTGGAATTGCTGACCGGCAGCCCGCTGCCGGAGCATCACAGCGAAGTCATCGAAGACCAGGATTGGGAACGCAGCTGGATGGACGGTTTCCAGCCAATGCGTTTCGGCCAGCGCCTGTGGATTGTGCCGAGCTGGCACGCCGCTCCGGAGCCTGACGCCGTGAACCTGCTGCTGGATCCGGGTCTGGCGTTCGGCACCGGCACGCACCCGACCACCGCGCTGTGCCTGGAATGGCTCGACGGCCAGGACCTGAAAGACTGCAACGTGCTGGACTTCGGCTGCGGCTCGGGGATTCTGGCCATCGCCGCCCTGCTGCTCGGCGCCAAGGAAGCGGTAGGTACCGACATCGATGTGCAGGCACTGGAAGCCTCGCGCGACAATGCCGGTCGCAACAACATTGCCGACGAACTTTTCCCACTGTACCTGCCGGAAGATCTGCCGCAGGTTCAGGCTGACGTGCTGGTCGCCAACATCCTTGCCGGCCCGCTGGTTTCGCTGGCTCCGCAACTGTCCAGCCTGGTCAAGTCCGGGGGGCGTCTGGCGCTGTCGGGCATCCTCGCCGAACAAGGTGACGAAGTCGCTGCCGCTTATGCTCAGGACTTCGATCTCGACCCGATCGCCAATCGCGATGGCTGGGTGCGCATTACCGGGCGTCGGCGCTAGAATGGCCGCCTGCATAATCCGGATCGCCGCATGACCGACAGTTTCGTCACTCAGTGCCCGCATTGCCAAACCAGTTTCCGTGTCAGCCATGCTCAATTGAGCGTGGCCCGCGGGGTGGTTCGCTGCGGCTCTTGCCTGCAAGTGTTCAACGCCGCCAAACAGCTGCTTGAGCAACACGCCGGCAAGGACGCGGTGACATCTGTCGCGCCGCCGATTGAAACGCTGCCCGTCGACGAGCTATCGCTTGTCGAGCCACCGGCCATCGTCGAGCCGCCTGCGCCGCGCGCCATCAGCCAAAAACAGTGGAGCGCCTCGGAGCTGGACCTCGACAGCCTCGATCTGGACGAAGAACTCGCCCGTCTCGAGCAACGGGAAATCCAGCCGACCACCGAATTCGGTCGTCCGCGCGAAGACTCCCTGAGCGCCCGGCGCGATAGCCCCGAAGCCGATGAAACCGTGTGGCGCGACAGTCTGTTCAGTGCGCGCGACGACGAGCGCACGCCCACGCCCGAGACAGAAGACGAAGCCGATCCGCAAATCCTTGACGTCGAACAGGTAAAAACCACGCGCACCGAGCCCTCGCTGTCGCTGGAACCTGTGGACCTGGACGACGAGCCGGCGATCCCGCAACTGCGTCTGCACGATCCGATTGATCCGAATGCCCGCCGCGAGCACCTGTCCGCCAGTGACGAAGCCGATGACGACGATCTGCCTGTAATCGAGCCATCGCGCAAAAAACGCGAACGCGCAGAACCCGGCGTACGCGCCGAAGTCTTGCAGGACCTGACCGACGATCCACTGCAACTGGACTGGCAGAAACGCCGCTCGCCGTGGGGCCGACGCCTGCTATGGTTGCTGCTGGTGTTGTTGGCTGCCGGCGGCCTGGCCTTCCAGTACATCGCCTATCATTTCGATGAACTGGCGCGGCAGGATCAGTACCGTCCATTGTTCCAGCAACTCTGCCCGCAGATCGGTTGCACCGTGCCGTCCAAGGTCGACATCGCCAAAATCAAGAGCAGCAATCTGGTGGTGCGCAGCCATCCGGAGTTCAGCGGCGCGCTGGTGGTCGACGCGATCATCTACAACCGCGCGACGTTCTCCCAGCCGTTTCCACTGCTGGAACTGCGTTTTGCCGACCTTAACGGCCATCTGATCGCCAGTCGCCGCTTCAAACCCGGCGAATACCTCAATGGCGATCTCGAAGGCCTGGCGGAGATGCCGCCGCAAACGCCGATCCACATCGCGCTGGATATTCTCGATCCAGGCCCGAAAGCGGTGAATTACAGCCTGAGTTTTCACTCGCCCGAATGAATCGCTTCACCGCTTCTTTGATTGACGGCAATTTTCTGACTTCGCGCTGCGCAACCAAACCGCTGGCGATAACGGAATAACTGTTCAGATTTTGTTCAATTCAGCCTTTATCCAGTCATCGAGAGCGGGTATCATGCCCACCCTTTTTCGAAGTCTCATGATCCGGCCCCACTTCAGGGAAGTCCTATGTCGGCGGTACGCATCGGCCCATATACATTGCAGAACGGCTTGATTCTCGCCCCGATGGCGGGGGTCACCGACCAGCCCTTTCGTCAGCTGTGCAAGCGTCTGGGTGCGGGGCTTGTAGTCTCGGAAATGGTCACCAGTGACATGAGCCTGTGGAACACCCGCAAGTCGCGCATGCGCATGATCCACGAAGGCGATCCCGAGCCACGCTCGGTACAGATTGCCGGTGGCGACGCGCAGATGCTTGCCGATGCAGCACGGGCCAACGTCGAGCTGGGCGCACAGATTATTGATATCAACATGGGTTGCCCGGCAAAAAAGGTCTGCAACAAGGCCGCCGGCTCTGCGTTGCTGAAGGATGAAGCACTGGTCACCGAGATCCTGCAGGCTGTCGTGGCTGCGGTTGATGTGCCGGTGACCTTGAAGATCCGCACTGGATGGGATCGCGACAACAAGAACGGCCTGACCGTGGCGAAGATCGCCGAGCAGGCCGGGATCACGGCGCTGGCAGTGCATGGCCGCACTCGCGCCGATCTGTACACCGGAGAAGCCGAGTACGACACGATTGCCGCGATCAAGCAGGCTGTGTCGATCCCGGTGTTTGCCAATGGCGATATCGATTCGCCGGAAAAGGCCCGTTACGTGCTCGACGCGACCGGTGCCGATGGCCTGTTGGTAGGCCGTGCCGCCCAAGGGCGGCCATGGATTTTTCGCGAGATCGATCATTTCCTGCGTACCGGCGAGAAATTGCCGGCCCCGCAACTGATCGAAGTGGAACACATACTGCTAGAGCATCTGGCCGCGCTTCACGCTTTCTATGGGGACGTGATGGGCGTGCGCATTGCTCGAAAGCATGTGGGCTGGTATCTCGCAACCTTGCCGGGCGCCAGGGAGTTTCGCGCCCACTTCAATCGTTTGGATGGTACGGAAACACAATGCGCCAACGTTCGGGAGTTCTTCGCCGAGCGTTACAAGAGCCTGACAGGGGACGAAGAAGGGGTGGCCGCATGACGATGATGACCGAGACTTTAGTGAGTGGAACAGCACCCGTGAGCGACAACGTGAATTTGAAACAGCACCTCAATACCCCGAGCGAAGAAGGCCAGACCCTTCGCGGGAGTGTCGAGAAGGCGCTGCACAATTATTTCGCCCACCTTGAGGGCGCGTCCGTCACGGATGTGTACAACCTGGTGCTCTCCGAAGTCGAGGCTCCCCTGCTCGAAAGCGTGATGAACTACGTCAAGGGCAACCAGACCAAGGCCAGTGAGCTGCTGGGACTCAACCGCGGCACGCTGCGCAAGAAACTCAAGCAGTACGATCTGCTGTAAGCATTCAATCAAACCAGAAAGGCGCCCGCGTAAAACCGGTCGCCTTTTTTGCTGACTTCCTTTGCTTTTGATGGAAATTGAGATGACCGACCAGACTACCCGCCTGCCGATCCGCCGCGCCTTGATCAGCGTTTCCGACAAGACCGGGATCCTCGAATTCGCCAAGGAGCTTGAAGCTCTGGGCGTCGAGATCCTCTCCACCGGCGGAACGTTCAAGCTGCTGTGCGACAACGGTGTTGCCGCAGTGGAAGTCGCGGATTACACCGGTTTCGCTGAAATGATGGACGGTCGGGTGAAGACCCTGCACCCGAAAATCCACGGCGGAATCCTCGGTCGTCGCGGTATCGACGACGCGATCATGAACGAGCACGGCATCAAGCCAATCGATCTGGTCGCGGTCAACCTGTACCCGTTCGAAGCCACCATCAACAAGCCAGGCTGCGACCTGCCGACCGCCATCGAAAACATCGACATCGGCGGCCCGACCATGGTCCGTTCGGCGGCGAAAAACCATAAAGACGTTGCGATCGTGGTGAATGCCAGCGATTACGCCAACGTCCTCGAAGGCCTGAAAGCCGGTGGCCTGACCTACGCTCAGCGTTTCGACCTGATGCTCAAGGCGTTCGAACACACCGCCGCCTACGACGGCATGATCGCCAACTACATGGGCACCGTGAATCAGGCTGCCGAAACATTGAGCACTGAAGGTCGCAGCGAATTCCCGCGCACCTTCAACAGCCAGTTCATCAAGGCTCAGGAAATGCGCTACGGCGAGAACCCGCACCAGAGCGCGGCGTTCTACGTTGAAGCCAAACCGGCAGAAGTCGGCATCGCCACCGCGACCCAACTGCAAGGCAAAGAGCTGTCGTACAACAACGTGGCCGACACCGACGCCGCACTGGAGTGCGTGAAGAGCTTCGTCAAGCCAGCCTGCGTAATCGTCAAACACGCCAACCCGTGCGGCGTGGCCGTGAGCCCGGACGCCGAAGGCGGCATCCGTCAGGCCTACGAACTGGCCTACGCCACCGACACCGAATCGGCGTTCGGCGGCATCATCGCCTTCAACCGTGAACTGGATGCCGAGACCGCCAAGGCGATCGTCGAGCGTCAGTTCGTGGAAGTGATCATTGCGCCAAGCGTGAGCGAAGAAGCCCGCGCCATCGTTGCGGCCAAAGCCAACGTGCGCCTGCTGGCGTGTGGCGAGTGGTCGGCTGACCGTGCTGCGGCCTGGGACTACAAGCGCGTCAACGGTGGCCTGCTGGTGCAGAGCCGCGACATCGGCATGATCGGCAGTGAAGATCTGAAAGTCGTGACCAAGCGCGCACCGACCGAACAGGAAATCAACGACCTGATCTTCGCCTGGAAAGTCGCCAAGTACGTTAAATCCAACGCTATCGTTTACGCCAAGAATCGTCAGACCATCGGTGTCGGCGCCGGCCAGATGAGCCGCGTCAACTCGGCGCGTATCGCTGCAATCAAGGCTGAACACGCTGGCCTGCAAGTCGCTGGCTCGGTGATGGCATCGGACGCGTTCTTCCCGTTCCGCGACGGTCTGGACAACGCGGCCAAGGTCGGTATCACTGCGGTGATCCAGCCAGGTGGTTCGATGCGTGATGCTGAAGTGATTGCGGCTGCCGACGAGGCTGGCATCGCCATGGTCTTTACGGGCATGCGCCACTTCCGTCACTAAGCATACGATCCACTGTGGGAGCTGGCTTGCCAGCGATAGCATCCCCTCGGTCTGACTGATGAACCGAGTCGCCTGCATCGCTGGCAAGCCAGCCCCCACAGAAAAGCGCCCCTTAGGTGCTCCACAGAATTAGCGTCATCCGAGGTTTTTGAAATGAATGTTTTGATCATTGGCAGCGGTGGCCGTGAACACGCCCTGGCCTGGAAAGTGGCTCAGGATCCGCGCGTGCAGAAGGTTTTCGTCGCACCGGGCAACGCCGGTACCGCGATTGAAGCCAAGTGCGAGAACGTCGCCATCGACGTGCTGGCCCTTGAGCAGCTCGCGGACTTCGCCGAGAAAAACGTTTCCCTGACCATCGTCGGCCCGGAAGTGCCGCTGGTCGCTGGCGTCGTTGACCTGTTCCGCTCCCGTGGCCTGGACTGCTTTGGCCCGACCGCTGGTGCTGCGCAACTGGAAGGTTCGAAAGCCTTCACCAAGGACTTCCTGGCGCGCCACAAGATCCCGACCGCCGATTACCAGAACTTCACCGAGATCGAGCCGGCCCTGGCTTATCTGCGTGAAAAAGGCGCGCCGATCGTGATCAAGGCCGACGGTCTGGCCGCCGGCAAAGGCGTGATCGTTGCCATGACTCTGGAAGAAGCCGAAGAAGCGGTGCGCGACATGCTCGCCGGCAACGCTTTCGGTGACGCCGGTTCGCGCGTGGTGATCGAAGAGTTCCTCGACGGTGAAGAAGCGTCGTTCATCGTCATGGTCGACGGCAAGAACGTGCTGCCGATGGCCACCAGCCAGGACCATAAACGCGTCGGCGACGGCGACAGCGGCCCGAACACCGGCGGCATGGGTGCTTACTCCCCTGCCCCGGTGGTCACTGCCGACGTGCATAAGCGCGTGATGGACCTGGTGATCTGGCCGACCGTGCGCGGCATGGCCGAAGAAGGCAACGTCTACACTGGCTTCCTGTACGCCGGTCTGATGATCGACAAGGCCGGTAACCCGAAAGTCATCGAGTTCAACTGCCGTTTCGGTGATCCGGAAACCCAACCCGTGATGCTGCGTCTGCAGTCGAGCCTGGTGCTGCTGGTTGAAGCGGCGTTGGCGCAGGCACTGGACAAGGTCGAAGCGCAGTGGGATCCACGTCCGAGCGTCGGCATCGTGCTGGCCGCTGGCGGCTACCCGGGCGACTACGCCAAAGGTGCGACGATCAACGGTCTGGATGCAGCGGCAGGCCTGGAAGGCAAAGTTTTCCACGCCGGTACTGCATTGAAGGACGGTCAGGTCGTGACCGCCGGTGGTCGCGTGCTCTGCGCCACCGCGATGGGCGCCAGCGTTGGTGCAGCGCAGCAGCAGGCTTACAAGCTGGCCGCAGCGATCAACTGGGAAGGCTGCTTCTACCGCAAGGACATTGGCTACCGCGCCATTGCCCGTGAACGTGGCGAAACCCAGGAGTAAGCTGTCGATCAGGTTCGGCGCGGGATGCAGTCCCTCGCCGGGCTGTTCCGCTGCCGCGCATCGTTATATTCTGGCATCAACCTACGAAGGGATTTCGCCGTGCGCTGGCTCAGGATTGCCATAAGCTTCACCGTCACGTTGCTGACCTTGCTCTGCATGCTCCCGGCCCAGGCCACGCAAGGCAGTGGCTGGTCGGTATTGCTCGACGATCAAGGCGACCTTCAACTGAGCGACATCCGCTCTGCCCGCTACATTAATCAATTCAGCCCTATCGACCTTGACCGCCTCACCGCGGCCGGGCCCGAGGGTGCTTTGTGGTTGCGTTTCAAGCTCGCACCCGGCCAGCACGAACAAGTGCTGCGCATCTTCGCCCCGGATCTGTCCCACCTGAATTTGTACGTGCTGGACGGCGACAAGCTGATCGAGCAACGCAAAACCGGCACCGACCAGCCCCAAGCCGAACGGCCGCTGCCAAGCAGTGATTTCCTGTTGCCACTGCCCCAGAGCGACAAACCCCTCGACATCTATCTGCGGATGGTCTCTGACCATCAGTTGCGCCCGCACATCACCCTGCAATCCGCCGTGATGAGCGCGGCCAATCACAATCAAACGCTGATTTTCGGTTTGCTGTTCGGCTGCCTCGGCATGTTGCTGCTGCACAACCTCGTGCGCTATGCCTACTCGCGCTCGCGCAGCAGCCTGTGGCTGGCCGTCTGCGAAGGCCTGTTGGGGCTCAGCCTTTTACTGCTGCTCAACCTCGCTGGCCCCTGGCTGCCGAACTGGCACGCGATCCAGACCCCGGGCGCTTATCTGGCATTGCTGCTGACCGCGCCGGCCGGGCTGATGTTTGCACTGCGCTTCTTCGCCCCCCTCGGCCCGCATCCACTGAACAAACTGCTGCTGGGCGACATTCTGTTCATCGTGATTTGCAGCCTGCTGCTGTTGTTCGTCAACACCCTGCCGCTGAACATCATCACTTACGCGCTGGTGGCACTGGCCGGCCTGAGCATGTTGTTTGTCGCGTTCTATCACTGGCAGAAAGGCTACCGCCCGGCACGCCTGTTCGTCGCGGCGATGGTCGTGTTCAACATCGGTACATTGATCATTCTTCCGGCCTTGCTGGGGCTGACACTGGTCGCACCGCAAGGCCTGATCATGACGTTGATGGCGTTCATCTGCATCAGCGGACTGTTGATGAGCATCGCGCTGGGCGAGCGTCAGCGCAGCATCACTGAAAGCCGCTTCAGCATCAGCCGCGACCTCGCCGCGAGCAACGCCGAGATCAACGCCAAGGCCGAATTCCTCGCCAAGATCAGCCACGAGATCCGCACGCCGATGAACGGCGTATTGGGCATGACCGAACTGCTGCTCGGCACGCCGTTGTCGGTCAAGCAGCGCGACTACGTGCAGACCATCCACAGCGCCGGCAACGAACTGCTGACGTTGATCAACGAGATACTCGACATCTCCAAGCTCGAGTCCGGGCAGATTGAACTGGATGATGTGCAATTCGACCTGAACGCGTTGATCGATGACTGCCTGAGCATCTACCGCGCCAAGGCCGAACAGCAGAACGTCGAACTGATCAGCTTCATTCAGCCGCAAGTGCCGCGCGTCATAAGTGGCGATCCGACCCGCCTGCGTCAAACCCTGTTGAGCCTTTTGGAAAATGCCCTCAAGAAAACCGCCGAGGGCGAAGTGCTGATCGTCGTCGCCCTTGATGAGCGCAGCAGCAAACCGCGCCTGCGCATTGCCGTGCAGGACAGCGGCGCGCCGATGGAACAGGAGGAGCGTGATGCGCTGATGCACGCTGAACTTCACAGCAAGCACTTCCTCTCGGCCAATCGTCTGGGCGGCAATCTGGGGCTGGTGATCGCGCGGCAGTTGATCCGCTTGATGAACGGTGAATTCGGCATCAAGAGCGGCGCCAATCAGGGCAGCACCTTGTGGCTGACCCTGCCGCTCGACCCTGATCGCCTTGAACACCCGACCTCTGATCTGGACAGTCCCCTGCAAGGCGCGCGAGTGCTGGTGGTCGATGACAACGACACCTGCCGTAAAGTGCTGGTGCAGCAGTGCAGCGCCTGGGGCCTGAACGTCAGCGCCGTGCCATCGGGCAAGGAAGCGTTGGCCCTGCTGCGCACCAAAGCGCACCTGCGTGATTACTTCGATGTGGTGTTGCTCGACCAGAACATGCCCGGCATGACCGGCATGCAGCTCGCGGCCAAGATCAAGGAAGACCCGAGCCTGAACCACGACATCCTGCTGATCATGCTCACCGGCATCAGCAACGCGCCGAGCAAGATCATTGCGCGCAATTCGGGAATCAAACGCATCCTCGCCAAACCCGTGGCCGGCTACACCCTCAAGACCACCTTGGCGGACGAGCTCAACCAGCGCAACAAAGGCCAGGTGGTGTTCCAGCCGCAAGTGGTCACCCCGGCCGCAGCGGCCAAAGTGCCGAGTGACTTCCGTATCCTCGTCGCCGAAGACAACACGATTTCGACCAAAGTGATTCGCGGCATGCTCGGCAAGCTCAACCTGCAGCCGGACACCGCCAGCAACGGCGAAGAAGCGCTGCAAGCGATGAAAGCCCAGCGTTACGACCTGGTGTTGATGGACTGCGAAATGCCGATCCTCGACGGTTTTTCCGCGACCCAGCAATTGCGCGCATGGGAAGTCAGCAACCAACGCGTCCGTACGCCGATCGTCGCGCTGACGGCGCACATCCTCGCCGAACACAAGGAACGCGCACGCCAGGCGGGGATGGATGGGCATATGTCCAAGCCGGTCGAGTTGTCGCAATTGCGCGAACTGATCGAACACTGGGTCGCCCAGCGGGATCAGCAGAACCGGACGGCGTCGACGTTCTGAGTGGTCCTGATCGCGATTCGATCAAATTTCAAGACTGCTCAAGTACTTGAGTGGACCAGTGATTGAACGAGGTTCGTGATCGAGGACGGAAAGTTTGCGCAGGTGACCAGCCAGCTCACATCCATCGACGATGTCGGTACCGTGATCGATTTCCCCGCATCAGAATCTGTCATGTAAGTGCGCAACGACTGAATGGCAGGCTCATCGCCCGACATCTTTGCCGCTCGTGCACGATTCTGATCAGTCAGGCCACCCAAGAAAGCCAAGATACCGTCGCCAACGATAGACCCTTTGGCCGGTGCTTCAACCACGTCTCCCGAGTTGATACCCAGAGCAAAACTGCGGCTTTGAATAGCGTCAGGCTCATTAATTTCTTATTGCTGCAAACTGTCAACGCAGGAGGAAATATCGGCTCGTTGAATGTATTGGTTGTTCATCACGGATTCCTTAACCTTATTAAAAAAGCCCTCACAAACTTGCGAAAACAATCACAACCGAACGATCAACCAACAACAAACCAAACATGTAATACTGATTACCAAACCAATTAAAAGCCAACTAACAAGCCAATAGAACACCAACATAAAAAGACTTTAAAGTAATGCCCCCACAAGTCATTGAACGACTGATAGACTCCTCCCCACACTCTCCCTGCTGCGAGTCAAAACCATGCTCCACGTGTTGTTCAGCGTTTACCTGAAGATGCTGGTGCTCTACAGCCCGTTCTTCGTGTTGTCCTGTTTCATCAGCCTGACCCGTGGTTATTCGCGCAAGGAGCAACGCCGCCTGGCCTGGAAAGTGGCCATCGCCACGCTGGTCTCCAGCGTTTTGCTGTATTTGTTCGGGCGGGTGATTTTCGATGTGTTCGGCATCACTGTGGATGCGTTCCGCATCGGCGCCGGCAGTGTGCTGTTCATCTCGGCGCTGGGCATGGCGCAAGGCAAGTCGGTGGTGCAAAGCGACAACGTGCAGCAGGACGTGACCATCGTGCCGCTGACCATTCCGCTGACCGTCGGCCCTGGCACCATCGGTGCCTTGCTGGTGATGGGTGTCAGCCAGCCGCACTGGGATGACAAGCTCACGGCAATCATGAGCATTGCCCTTGCCAGTTTTACCGTTGGCGTGGTGCTGTACTTATCCAACCGAATCGAACGGATTCTCGGCGATCAGGGTTTGCAGATTGTCAGTCGCTTGATGGGATTGTTCGTTTGCGCACTGGCGGCGCAGATCATCTTCACCGGTGTCAAAGGCTATCTGGTGCCCTGAGCCTTGCCGCTTGCGAGAGTCGCCTGACAGTAAAACGCCGCGAACGATACCGTTCGCGGCGTTTTGTTATCCGCCGGTTTTAGCCGGCGGCCGGCTCTGCGAGTAGCGCCTGCAGGGTGACGTTGGCCGTGCGTGCCGTCCTTGCCTGCATCCGCTGCACCCATGCAGAAATGGCGTGGGATTGCTGCTTGCCAAACGCCAGGAACACTTCACCGCGCAACGCCGGATCAGGGGAACACACATCACGGAAAATCAGCGTGTGTTCAGTCTCAGGGTCGACGATCACCAGATGCTCCTCAACGATCTCGAACAGCAGCTTTTCCGGCGACTCAAAATCCCAATGCAACTTGCCCGGCACTGCCGGCACTTCTCCCAGCGCGTGCCGGCAGTCGACGATGACAGTATCCAGCCTCTGCCAGGCAGCCTTCGACAAATGACAAGTCACGCCGCCCTGCCCCAGTCGCACAACCAACGTGTTGATGTCATCGGGAAGCAGCGATAGCAGATCATTCATTCTGCTGCGACCTTCAACAGTCAAAACATACGCATTGCGCTGGATGTAGTCGAACGGCCCGATGCTGTGCATGCCCGGATAAATCCGCACCATTGCCTCCCGGCGCTGATGCAACAACACCTTGAACTGATTCTGGGTGCCCAGCATTACAAAGTCCTTGGGTAAATCGGTGGCGGCAATACTCACCAGTCGGGCGCTTTGCACGTCATACCATTGCAAATGATCTGGCCCGGACGCCACTGATACGAAACCACCATGATCGGCCCGGGCCAATAAGGCTTGCAGACGTTCGATCAGACAGGCGCCCTGCGCAGTCACCCAGCGACTTTCAACACCGATGACCACCGGCGCCTGCTGATGACCCAGTTGCAGCGTGACACCCTCAACAGTGGTGCCCTGTAACCCGGCGCCATCGACTGTCACCTCGGCAAAATTCCAGGCGCTCCACACCCGCTCGGGAACCGGTAAAGCATCATGGTGCAATAGCTGCTGACCCTCGCCAAACGCGCGATCAAGCTGCTGCGGATCGACGAACGCCTGACGCCAGATTTCACCCTCGGAAACACTGAACAACCAGGCCGTTCGATTATCCGGCGTCATTCCAAGCAAGCGCACAGGCTTGTCGCGTCCCGGATCGCATAACAGCACGCGGTTGCTCATATGCCAGGCACTCAGTTGGCCGTCACCGGCGGCATTGCGTAATCCGACAATCGCAAAACGCTCCACCGGGTAACGTTTGGCGATCGGTTCCAGTGCCTGCCACCAATGCGCACGCCCCTTGAGCCACTGCTCGCCGACACCGTGCAATTGCGCCTCACCTTGTGCGGTCAGGTTAAAGAGTCGGCCCTCTTCATCCAGTATCAGGTAGCCGTTCTCGACCGCCACAATATGCTTGAGCCCTTCTGGCTCGACCCAACGATGCGACCACTGCTGCTGGCCCTGCATCCCGTCGCGTTGTAGTCGGCAAAGAACCTGGTCGAGGCGGTTGTAGATGAAATACACATCGCTTGCGCCCGCCATGGGCAGCAGCACCAGATCGGTCAGATTCTTGATCGAGTCGGGCCAGCCACGGGTATGGCGAGGAAGCGGCAACGGGTGGATCAACAATCGATCACGGCTGCGAACCCATACGATGTCACGCCTGTCAGGTGCGAATTTCCAGCTGACCGAAACGTAAGTCGCCGGCTGCCAGTCAACCGTCGTCGCACCGTCCCGTTCAGCGCTGGGATGAGCCATCGTGTACTTGCCCAACACCGTTGACCAGTCGGCCAGCGACTCGTGGGCGAACGCGCTCGCTTGCAGTTCCCGCGCCATTGCATGAGTGACGGAACTCAACAGCAACCGCTCCTGGTGAATCAGGTAATTGAACCGGCGGGTGCCCTGAGGGCTGCTGACGGTTTGTATCAAATGAATCACGCCGTGCTCATCGACTTCGACGGGGCCAATCGCGCTTTTACCCTCCGGCAGCAGTAACCGGTACCGAACCTTGAGCAGCCCGCTGACCACATCGACCTGCCAGATGTCATAGCTGTCCGTGAGGTAGAAATAGGCAAATCCGTTGGCCACCAAGGCCAATTGGGCGTCCTCGGTATCGGCGATTTTCTCGTTGCGAATGTAAAGAAAACGCTCTTCCCGGGCGTCATACCAGGCCGTGGTGTAACGCGGTTCCTGAGGCGACTCGAACGGAATCAGCCAGTCATGCACCGGTGTATACGGCATCACCAGACGATGCTCCCGGGCGAGGATTTTGTAGTGCTTGAGCAACGCTTGCTCATCAAGCCCTTCATGTGCGCTTTGTTGAATGATATTCAACTGACGCTCGCCAAAGTCAACGCTGAACAGTTGCTGATTGGCCGTCCGAATCAACACCGAATGGCGTCCATGGCCGGATATCTTCACGTGAACATCGCCGATGTACAGCTCGCCACAGGGTTCGATCCGGATGCTCTCTTCGCTGGCCCAGCCAGCCTGCAGCACCCAGCGGCTCTGGCTTCGGCTCGGCGCGTGCAATTCGATACTGGCGCCGTGATTGAGCAGCACGGAACAGGACGCACCGGCGCTGGAAATCCGATACGACACCTTGCCCCGCCAGGCCGTCGGCAGCGACGGCACTACCAGGGTGCGTTCGACCGCATCGAGATGAACGTCGATGACGGTGTCGCGATATTGAGGAAACAGACGATGAACAATGTAATGCGAAGGAAATGAGTAAAACGAAAACAGAAACAGCCATTGGCCGTCTGCCAGTTTTCTTTCCAGGCGGCGGGCGGTATCGAAACCGCGATCATGCCGCGAAGAGGCAAACGGTAGCGCCTTGTACTCATACCCATAACAAGTCTGAGGCGTACACGGCAGGACGATGGTTTGTCTGGCAGCCGGTAAGAATTCGATCTGTCCGGGCAAGCCTAATTGCTGACGGATATTGATCGCCCGAGCGTAATCGGAGTCAAAGTCCGGGACGCCGAAGTGGTCGCGCAACGGGTAGAGCTTCTGGCTGTCGAACAGCACCTTGCCAGCGGCCAGGTCGATGCTTTTGACAATCAGCGACGGGTGCGTAATCCACGCCCCCAGCGCGTCATCGAAGTGGTAACCGAGCCCGCGATAGGCGTCTTCCATGTCCGCAAAAAACGTTCCGACTTCCTGAGCGTTGCGCGCAATGCCGGCAAACCCCTGGGCGAGCGCCGCGACCCCGACCGCGAGCCCGCCCAGAATCACCCCGGCACCACCCAACACTGCAGCGGCGGTGGATGCGCCAGCCACGGCGGCACCGACGCCCCCGGCAGTCAATGCCAGGCTGGCCGAGTCAAAAGCTAATTGCGTACCGAACTGCGCTTTTTCGATGTCGTTCTGTGCGCTCGCCAACTGGTAGATATCAAAACCAACGTTTGCCAGCCCCAGCACGGCGCCCACACCTTCATTGGCCGCATGCCCCAAGGCTTCGGTGACGACCGAGGCACAGGTGCGGGCGATGATCTTCTCCTCGCCCAGCGCGGTTTTGACCAGTTGAATCAGACCGACCACGTCCACGACATTGCCATGCACCAACTGCGCGTAATTGAGGTAGGCGTGCAAGCGCACCGCGGTAGTCAGGGTCCGGTCCTCGCCTTCACGTCCACGCAAGGCATTCATCAGCGCCTGAATCGAGAACCCTGCGTTCAAGGTATGAACAGCGCCGGCCTCCGTCGGATCCAGTACACCGACGCTGTCGAGCGGTTTGCGTGCCAGAGTGGAGAACTGCTCGGACAGCCAGTTCTTGATCCGCAACAATCGGTGGTCATCACTGACCACTTGAACCACATGTTCGGGCGTCGAGGAGTCGACGAGACTCAGCCGATATTTGCCTTCAGCGGTGATCTCCAGCGTTTCGAACAACGGTACCCACGGCGTGACCGAGGGATGCAGCTCTTGCAACGCAGTGGTAGCGCCCGCAATTTGCCGCCCCCACCAATGGCCATCCAGCCCAAGCAGACTGGCACCCAAATGCAAATTGTCGACCAGCGATCGACCGTGGGCGCTGTTCAGACGCTGACGCAGCTTGCCCGGCGTTTGCCCTGGTAACGCATCGTTCGTCAGCACTTTCGCCACATCGATCCCGCCGGACAATGGCAAGGCCGCTACTTTTGCACCGTCCAGTTCAATCAGATCGAAGGTCGGGCGAACACTGCCACCGTACGCGGCATAGTATTTGGCCATACCCACTTTCAGAAAAAAGTGCTCGAGCGCCCGCTTGAACATGGCAGCACTTTCAAATTCAAACAGACCGAAGTTGGGGTCGTAAAAATGATAGAGGTCTTGCGCACCCACGACGGTTTTCGCCACCAGCATCGAGTGGTTATCAGTGTTGAGCATTAATGTTCGGGGGCTGGCATCGCTCTCCAGTGCAGCGGTGAGCTGTGTCAGATCAGCACGACTGAGCGTCGTTCCCACTTCGCTCAGTTGAGCACTTCGCAGCTCCTCCAGCACTTGCACGAAAGCTTGCGAATCACTCTGTTGCGGCTCAATGACGGACAGATAAAAACGTTCACGCAATCGATGAGAAGCCATTTCCCCCGTTGCAAACGCGGCAGCCATCATCAGTGCCAAGGGATAACAGCGCCCGCCGATGGCTTCGCCGGCACCACCCAGCAATAAATCCTGTGGCACCGGTTTTACGCTGCTGGCCTCGATTTGGCCGAGCACCTGATCCATCCGTTCGCTGATCTGCAAGCGATGTTCAAGGGTGGCTGTCTGTTGAATTTGCGCGGCGTATCGGCCCCACTGCTGAAGAGTTTGTGCCTTCATCAGTGCGGATTTTTTCAGATCCAGCGCGCTGATCGATGCGGCCGACTCTGCGATATCGCCGGCAAGACCGCTAAGAAACTGCGCATCACGGCGACTGTAGAGACGTCGTTCAATGACTGCGTAACGATTCGAAGCTCCCAACTCACGGACGCTGTTGGCCAGGTTGTCCAGTTCGCCACTGAAGCGGTCGAAGTTCTGGCTGTGCAGTGAATCAATCCCCAGCAACACGCCCAGTGACAGACGTTGCAGTGGCGTGGTCTCGACGAGAGACAGTTCGCCATGGGCCAGCGCACTCAACACTTCATCCAGCCCCAGATTCCGCAATCGCTGATCGTTGAGAAATACCGGAGGCCGCGCATTGAGTGGCTGATTCCTGATCAACTGACGGTCGGCAAAACTCAACGGCAACAACTTCTCGAACCCGATTGCACCATCATGCCCCTGTCGCATGGCCTCAGTGAAAGGTTCGCCAAGCCCGTCGACCAGACGCTGCAATACGTCAGTCAATAACACCGCTCTACCTTCAATCAACGGCCAGCCTTGTTCGAACTCAATGGTCGAACCTTTGAGCAACTGTGCGATATCGCCCTTGTAACGGGTGGTGTACTGACCTTGCTGCCAGCGCGCCTGCTCGTCCTCCACCCATTTCACCGGGTCGTTCGCGTTGTCTTTCCAGGAGTGATCCAGCTCTTCTTCGGTGGCACGGTTGACCGACGCATAGCGCGCAATGGACGCTTCGGCGCGGATCATCTCGGCTTGCCCGGGGGTCAGGTGTGCCTTGGCGTAATCGGCCATGCCGTCGCGTATAGCGCCGGGGCCGGTCAGATAGATGGTGCCTTCACTTTGAGGACGGATGCCGTCACTGAAGTAGCTGGCGGCAGCACTGGCGAGAAAGCCTGCGAGGATCTCCTCCTGGTTCGGCAGTTCGCGCAGCGGGCCGTAGGTTTTTTCCAGAACGGTCAGCGCCAGCGGCAGCACACCGTCGAAGTCCGTCAGTGCGACATTGCGTTGCGCAGCCAGCTGCAGGGTTTCGTCGACCAACCGGTAATTGAAGCGGATGCGCTCGATAACCGCTTGCAGCGTCGCCGACCCGGCATGCGCCATCAAGAATGCATTGGTCATCGAACTGCCTTCGGCCACCGCGCGCAACATGAACGGTCGCGCCAGCAAATCGGTCGGCGCCTGGAAAACCTGACTCAGTGCCGGGCCGCTTTTGGCGAACGCTTCAAGCGTCGCTAGATGCTCTGCCGGAATTCTTTTGGCGTAACTGTTGGACGACTGACGGCCCGGCATCCATTCGGGGTTGTGATTGAGCAGCAACTGCAGAATGCCCAGACGGGCGTCGACGCTCAAAACATTGAGGTCGACACCGCTCAGGTTTTCCACAAGAGGCGGCAGGTTGTCGACATCGGCATAGCTGCCGCCTTCCCCGTGCAGGACTTCGGCACGCACGACATCCGATGCGGCCGCCAGATTGCCGCGCAAACGGATTTCCCGTTCATAGATATCTTGAAGTTGTAACGGCGTTGTCGCGTTGTCGAGATCACGCAACTGCAGATCACCACCCGAAATGCCTTGCAAGCTGCGGCGATGTTGTTCTCTGAGTGCCTGCAGTTGCGCCTCGTCCTGGCCATAGGCGCTAACCAGCAAATCAATGCGGGCGTCATCGGCGGATTGACCGTTAGCCACGGCGGCATCGATGTGCGCCTGCATCTGCTGCTTGAGCACAATGGCGCGCGCTTCGTAAAGATCGGCCAGTGCATCTTCGGCAATTGCTTTACCTGCGACCTGCGCCAAGGCATCCGCCTTGGCCGCTTCGACAATCAGTTTATTGGTCTGATACGCCAGTAACGCGTCACTGTCGAACCAGAGATTAAGGGTGTAACCCTGCCCGGTGAGTACCTGTTTCCAGACATTGAGGTAGTCACGCTGGATGGGGCCGACGCCGCCACCAAGCCAGACGAAGTGCAGGGTCTTTGGAACGGGGGTCGACACAGTTTTAATCAGTTCGACGCCGAGATGAACGCGTGATTCGAAGGCTTCGACTTTATCGTAAATCCGCGAAAGCTCTGCGGCCGGTTTTTCAATCGTCGCCACCGGCGGTTCCAACTCCCGCCGCACTCGACTATTGCCCAACAGTTGTTGCAGTGTCTGGCGCAATAATCTCAGTGGTTCAATCAACTGCTGCGGATCGTTGGCACTCACACAGGCGGAGTAATAACGCAACAGGGCTTCATAATGCTTGCTTTCTTTATGCAGCGACAGTGCACGCTCGAAATCCGTACGCCTGAACAGCTCAGAAAAGTTAACGTAGTTATCATTACTTATAGCTTCAACATTTGACATAACTTACCCCAGTGACTTTCACAGAATATTCCTGAGCCAAGCTAGCCACCAACAAATCCAAAACTCAAACGAGATAAAACTCAATTTCTTTCAAAGACCAAAAACACCAAACAAGACATCAGTGCGAGAGAATAATAAATTTCACTCTGTATATTTCACTGCAACCCCTCATGGGAAAAACACCCATAAAACCTGAGCAACAGAACACAAATTAAAACCAATTAAAAATAAAAGGGCCGCGAATATATATTCGCGACCCTGCACTTTCAGTTTGACTTGATATTTCAATGTAACTGCTTTATCAGTGTTTCCACTGAGGAATGTCCTTCACCGCCTCGCGCTGCTGACAAGGCGTTGAGCCACTCCCCGGTTCCCCGCAGGTATTGCTTTGCGCGAATCTTGATGCCGATCTGCATCGCTACGCCCTGCTCTTCACCTTGCGCCACGACATCCCGCACGATCAGGCTGTGGGCGTTGTCCGAGTCAGTGAACACCAATTGTCCGTCGACCAACGACACCAACAGGCGTTCATTGGCGTCCATATCCAGCATCAGCGTGCAGACGCTGGTGCTTTCTGCTCCCAACGGGCGCCGGGGATCGACCACAATGCAATCCAGCCGTTGCCAGGCTTGCTCCGACACTCGATAACTCAACGCCTGCGCGCCAAACCCCAGGATCAACTTGTCGACCCCGTCAGGCAACATGTCCAGGACATCAGTGACCTCACCGCTCATCTCAAGCGACAGCACTTCACCCTCGCGCCGGGCGTATTGGCCAGGCACCCAAAGGGCATGTTCCGACTCTCGACTGGAGTTCAGGCTATCCAACGGATCGAAGAGCATCGCTTTCGACTGGTTGCGCGTGCCAAGAAATACCGCCCAGTGGCCATCAGCCCGGCCGGAAATATCGAACAGTTGGTCCAGTTCCGGCACAAAGTACGTGTAGCGATCCGAAGAGTTTTCGACGTGCAGAAACGGTGCATGGGACTGTCCTTTGAGCAACGTCTTCAAGCGGGCCTGCAATTGCTCCGGAGTCTGTCCGGCAATAGACGCCCATTGTTTTTCGACGCCGACGATACGTGCCGGTTGCTGATCCAGCAGTTCCAGGTTGACGCCTTCGCGGGTACGCCCGAGCAAGCCTTGCCCCTGCACCAGCACTTCGGCAAATGACCATTGGTCCCAGACTTTTTTCGCCATCGGCAACTGCTCGGGGTCCAGCAGCCGGGTGCCCGTGGCAAATGCCTCGCGTAATGCCTCGATCGACACCAGCGCTTGGCGATAGAGTTGCCCGGCCGAGACATCCAGTAGCCAGGCGGCTTGTTTGTCCGGGGTCAGCCCAAGCAACGCCAGTTCTTTACCGCCGGCGACATCGGCCAGCAGCACCTGCTCCTCGATACACCACACCGCGAGCAACGCACTGCCGCAAACACCGCCCAAACCGATGATCGGGAAAGGCGCCTCTCGATACGTGGCGGCCAGTGCAGGTAATGCGCTGAGCCAATCCGGGTGACGTTGCAGCCAACGCTGACCAAGACCGACAAACTTCAACGTCCCCAATGGGTCGATCTCGAACAAACGGCCATCGTTCTTGGTGGCAATGTAATGTTCGCCTGCCCGGGTAACCTCGCTGACGCCCCTTTCGATCACTTCATTTCTATACTCGGCCCCTGCTGTTCGAGGTTCGATACCACGGCTGATTTCCCCGTACTCTTTACTGTAAAAGAGCATCGCGAAGTCCTGGGGTTTATGCGGCACCAGCATCACCATGTCCCGCTGACGACCCAGCCCCGCACGGAAATAGCGGCCACTGCTCAGGCCAAGCCAGGCCTGATCACGCAGCCCTTCAAGAACGTAGGCACGCGCATGCACAAATGTGGCGAGTACTCCGGTGCTGATCTCGCCCCCCATGCCAGGCGTTGCATCCTTGAAAGGGCGCGACGTGGCAAAGTGATGTATCAAGGAAGACCAGTAAACCGCACCGGGCTTGTGGACGTAGTCGCGCTGCAAGGATGAGGTCTTGATACCCGTCAACTCGATGGCCCAACCTGTTATCCGATACTCCAGGGTCGTTTCGACCTCGCTCTGCTCCAGCATTCGCTGCGATATCCGCAGAGTGCTGTTCGCATCCTGAACACAGCCGATGATCCTTGCACCGCTCGCCGGGTTCATCAGTCGATAACGGTGGATGACCGTGCCGGTCACCGCATCGACGCGCCAGAGCGTTGCATGATCCGGGTGGTAGAACCAGGCGTGTTGCCGGTTGGCACCACCGAGAACGACGCCATCGTTGACCGCTTTCGGCAAATTGCGCGCGTAGAGCAAGCGATCACGCGCAACCTCATAGTAGGCGGTGGTCAATAGCGGTTGGCTGGCGGAGGTCGAGGGCACCGTGTACTTGTAAAGCGGCACATAGGCCGATACCAATCGCTTTTCCCTGGCCCGTTTACGGATATGTGAAAGTACCTGCGCCGACGTGCGCCCGGCTTCGAGCGAGACAGACCGCAGAAGCAATCTTTTTTCCTGCCAGTCCACCTGGAACAGCTCCCCCTTGGCCAATTCGATCATGCCTTCGAAGGCGTTGAGCACAATGTCGTCGACGATCAGCTTCGAGTCGGCGAAAGTGACGCGTTCGAGATTTGCCCAAGGTGCGTGAATCACCCATTTGGCGTAGCTGACATCATCGAGCGTCACCGCTGTAATGCCGGGAGTCAGCCACAGCTGATAAAGACCTGACTGAGCGGTAATCGCATAGGAGATCAGTTTTTTCCATTCCGGCGGCAGCTCAGGAATCAGTAGCTGACGCACATGCTCATCCAGCCGCACCTCGATATGGGTCGGCTTATAGATCGGATGCAACTTGTACAGAATGTGCGGGAACGGCGTGTTGACGGTGAAATAGAACCGCTGGTTACCATGCTCGTCGTACTCCAGCTTCTCAACGGCGCTGTTGCGCAAGTCCGGATACCTGGTTTCGATCCGGTCGTCGAAATGACTCGCCAGCGCCAGGCCGGGGAAAAAACCGGAGAATACCGATGTGGGAACCTCACTCCAGGCCCTGGGTTCGCGCCGTTCTCCCGGCATAGTCTGATAGGCATATCCCGGCGTGCCCAGTTGGTATTCGTAACCGTAATAGCAGATAGGCGTACAGGGCAGCACCACAGTCTGGATATCGTCGGGGACAACCCGGATCAGGCCAATCCTGCCGGGAAGCTTCAGCGCTTCTCGAATATCGATTGCCCGGTGAATTTGCCTGGGATCGTCGTTGAATTCCGGCAACCCCAAACCACCGCGAACCATGGGATAGAACTTCTGACTGTCAAAGCTGACCTGATTCTTTTGCAGATCCAGCAGCGTGATGACGGCCTCTGGCTCGAAACGCAACACCCCGTTCTTGCGGGTATAACCGGCGGATCCATAGGCGTTCCTGACCTTGCGCAAATGCGCGCCCACGCCTTTGGCCTTGTCACTGATCTGCCCCAGGTTACTGGCGATGGCCGTCACCCCGATACCGACACCAAGCAACGGCACTGACAGAACCGCCGCAGCGGCGCCCACCGTTCCGCCAACGGCCAGCGCCACAATGTCCAGCCCCAGCGCCGCCACATTGAAGGTCAATTGCGTGGCCAGCCGCGAGCGCTGCTCCTGATTGTCCGCCACCGCCAGACCATAGATGTCGAAGCCGATGTTGACGACGGAAAAACCGATCCCGGCCAGCATCGAAGCCTTGCCCAGCAGCCGTACCGACAACGATGACTGGCGCAGGGCCAGCGCTTGCTCACTGGCCGCCACCTGCCGAACCAGGTTGATCAACTGCACCGAATCACTCAATACACCAAAACCCAACTGGGCATAGCTGACATAGACCTGCACCTGAAGTGCGATCGACAACGCCGGTACCTGACCTTCCCCGGCCTGATATTCGCGATTGCGCATTTCGGTGATCAGCGTCTGGATCGCAAAGGCAAAACTCAAACGACTGCCGCCGTCGGCTTCACTCACGGCGGCAGGTTTGCCTGCCAGCGTCTTCACCAGACGCTGAATATGCTGTTTGACCTTGCTGAACCGGACATCATGGGTGGTCACCACTTGGGTGTTCTGCGGATTGTGCGCATCCACCATCGTCACGCTGTAACCCGCATCAGGCTTCTGCTCAAGCGTATCCAGCAGCGGCAAATATTCACCACCCAGCTTGTGCTCGGTTCGTAGAACGCTGCTGGCCTGATCGAATTCGTGCGCCCAGTAACGGGCGTCCAGTTGCGCCAGACCGGCCCCCATCCGCGCGTTTTCGTTCAGCGAGCGCTGGCGCCCCACCGCTTGCTTTTCCCAGACCGACGCCGTTTTGGCCTCGACTATTGGCCCACTCTGCAAAAAACTGTCGAGCCGCGTATTCGACGAAAGCACTTTGCCGGCGAGCTCTGCGGTGTTCAGTTCAATGACGTTGAACCGCGCTGCCTCTCCATCCGCGAGACCGTAAAGTCTGGCCATCGCGCCGCTATCGCCGGCGAGGTAGCGCTGCATGCCTTGCTTGAGCTCTTCAACCCGTGAAAATCCGTAGATCGCGAAGTTAGGCTCATAAAAACGGTAGACCGTCTGACTGCCCATGCGCATTTTTGCCACCAGCATCGCGTGATTGCCGGTATCGAGCAGCATGACGCTCGGAGCCGTTTTCGCCTCCAGCGTTTGTGCGATGCTTTCCAGGCTGTGAGTGCCTTGGGGTTTGCCGACATCGCTCAACCGCAGGGCTTGCAATTCGTCCAGGGCCGACAACAACGCCCGCGAGTCGGCGTCTTCGGGGGTCAGGCTGGCATTGGCCACTCGACCGATCAGCACGCGTTCGGCCGAGTCGCCATGTGTCAGTGCCGCGGCCATCAACAGTGCCAGCGGATAGCACCGACGGCCGGGATCGCCCGGCGTGCGCATCAGTAGATCCTGCGGCATTTGCCTGGCGGAAATGGCCCCGGCCATGAACAGTTCGGCACGAACCTGCGCACCGCGCGTGAGAATCTGCGTGTGATATTCACGTTGTGCGGTGCTGTTGATTTGCCCGATGCGCTCACCCCACTGGTGCAACGTCAAGGGATCTGTCAGCGCCAGTACCTTGAGTTCGCGCGCTGTGTGCGTGCCAGGTTGAAGAGCGTTCGCAAGACCAGCTTCAAAGGCCGGGGACGCGTGTTGGTGCAAGGCTTTTTCGATCGCGTTGTAACGGGCATACAGGCCACCTTCGGCGGTTTGCGTTGCAAGGTCCATTGCCCGCTGCCACGCACCTTCAAAACCGCTGGTGTCCAGACGCGTAGCGCCAAACATCCCGCCCAGCATCACGCGCAACAGCGGGCTGAGTTGCTCGACAGTCAGCGACCCGTGTACAACCCGGGTAAACAGTTCGTTCAAGTGACTGGTGGATTCGGCCCCATGAGACGGCGGCAGCTCGCTGACGGATTGAGCCAGAATTTGCTGGCGGACGTCGAAACCGATGGCCACTGGTTTATCGAACGTGATGTCACCACTCAACTTGTCCTTCATTGCACGAATGAACGGATCGCCCAGCGCCTCAATCAGTTGTTGCAGGACGGAGGTCAACAGCACCGGCCTGCCTTCGATGAGCGGCCAGCCTTGTTTGAAGGTCAGTGTCTGCCCTTTGAGCAGGTCATTCAGATCGCCGGCATAACGTGATTTGAGTTTGCCGGTTTGCCATTTTTCCTGTTCTTTGGCCAGCCATTGCTCGGGATCATCGTTGACGGTCCAGCCGGAGATCATTTCCTCTTCGGTATTGACGTTGTAGCCTTCAGCCAGCCTCAGTCGTTCCTGGATAGCGACATGAGAGTCCGCGTGCAGATGCGTTTCAATGTATTGCCTGATGCCAGTGATGGCGGCACCGGGCCCCGTCAGGGTGATGGTGCCGCGAGCTTCGGTTCGAATGCCGTCCTGGTAGTAACCGAAAATGGCCTGTCCCAAATTACTCAGAAAATCATTAACTGATTGATTGAGCCGCCCTTCTGCTCTTTTTTCATTCAGTACGTTTTCAATGACATCCAGCAACCTGTCACTTTGCGCCCAATTGATACCCGCCTCGGCAGCCTTTCGTTCAACCGCTTGCAGAGCGTCATAGTTGAAGCGAATCAACTGCATGATTGCCAGGGTCATACCGCTTTGAGCGTGAGCCACAAAATGAGCATTCATTTCTCTGTCGAACTGAGTCCCCATACGAAATCCATTCTCGGGCACTGGCGCATCGCGCGGCGCAACAAATAAGTCATGGACATCGGGTTGGCTGCGCGCGAAAGCGAGCAAGGCATCCTTATCGCGAGCCGGGATCTTGTCGGTTTTATCCACGTAACGTTGACGGTCCCGACCGGGCATCAACGCCTCGTTATGATTGAGCAAAAGTTGCAACACGCCCAACCGCTGGTCATCACTGAAGCCGCTGATATCCACACCCCCCAACTTTTCGGCCAGCGGCGGCAAGTAATCCATATCGCTGTAACGACCGCCCTCCAGATACTCGGCCTGCAACCGCACCACATCACTGGCCGCCGCAAAGTTGCCGCGCATACCGACTTCTCGCTGATAGACGTCCTGTAAAAAGTGACCCGCGAACTCATGTTTGACATCCCGCAACTGCAGATCCTGCCCGGCCATCGCCTGATGCGTGTCCAGACAGCGTTGTCGGAAAGCCTCTAGCGTCGCGCGATCCTTGCCGTAAGCACGAACCATCAGCTCGATACGCGCCTCGTCCGTGCGACCAGCCCACTGCGGCTGGTTGAGATAGTCGAACATCTGGTTTTTCAAAACCCGGGCGCGGTCTTCAATCATTTGCGACAACAGCCGGGACTGCGTGACGTCACTCCCGCCTGACGCCATTGCATGCACCCTGGCACTGTCGAGAATCACACGGTTCATCTCGAAAGCCAGCAACGCATCACTGTCGTACCAAAGGTTGAACTTGTAGTCCTGTGGTTTCAAAACCTCGCGCCAGATATTCATGTAATCGCGCTGGATATTGCCGACCTCGCTACCGCCTACCCAGACGAAATGCATGACTTTGGGCACGGGCGCAGCAGCGCCCGAGAGCAGGATTACCGTATCGGACAGCGTCGTCACATACTGTTTTAGTCCGTCGTAGATCTGGTCGATTGCTGAGGGAACTGGTGTAACCTTTTGGCGCAGCAACGACGCGAGTGTTTCCTGAAACAGTTTTGCCGATAGCACTTTCTCCGCCAAATCGACTGTCTTATTTACCACCTGATAATGCCTGACAAGTGTCGCGTACTCGGCAGAACCGGAGAACTCACTCAACACCGTTTTTATCGCTGAATATTCTTGCGACGAAATAAAGGCAGAGCGCCCCTGGTGACTTTCCGAAGTGCCCATTACATCCCCATCCTTGAGTTGATAAAGCATTAGACGGACAAAAATATTGGGCAAAGACGAATGATTCAAACACGAAGAAATTCAAACAATGTCAGGAGAAACATCGAACAACATTCAACGGTTACGCAGGGATCCATCGGTGATAAACACCGGCCTTCAGTATTGTCTGCAGAAAAGCAAACAAGGCCACGAACCCAATGGTTCGCAGCCTTGTTTATATTCCGGGCAGTTGCACCCGGCGGAGTCAACTTAAGCTCACAAATGCGCGAAGTTACTTACAACTTCTCATGAGCCTTGAAAGAAATACCGTCAGGCATCCGGCTTCTCGCCGTACCAGCGCGGCGTGTAAACCCACTCACCCCCCGTAGCGCGAGGAAAGGTGCACGTGGTGGACGAGCCGATCAGCACCATGGTGCGCATGTCGACCTGATCCGCAGTCAGCGCGCCCAGCGTCGTGTTGCGCAGGGTCTGGCCCGGGCGGCCGATATCGCGCCCCAAAACCACTGGTGTCTCAGGCGTACGATGCTGCGCGACGATTTCCAGCGCCCGTCCCAGTTGCCACGGACGGGCGCGGGAGATCGGGTTGTAGAACGCCAGCGCCAGATCAGCTTCGGCCGCCAGATCCAGACGCTTCTCGATGATCGACCATGGCTTGAGGTTGTCCGACAGCGACATCACGCAGAAGTCATGACCCAGCGGTGCTCCGGCCTGAGCGGCAGTGGCGAGCGAAGCCGACACACCCGGCAGGATTTCCAGATCGACGCTGTGCCAGGCCGGATCGGCCGATTCGTGCAACGCCTCGAGCACCGCCGCCGCCATGGCAAACACACCCGGATCGCCGGACGACACGACGATCACCGAACGACCCTCGGCCGCCAGCCTGAAGGCGTGGCGGGCGCGCTGCATTTCTTCGCGGTTGTCGGTGCAATGCTGCACCTGATCGTCGCGGAACGGGCCGGCCATGCGTACGTAGGTTTCGTAGCCGAGCACGTCGGTAGCGCGGGCCAGTTCGGCTTTCACCGCCGGCACCATCAGTTCGGCAGCGCCGGGGCCGAGGCCGATTACCGCAAGGCGACCGCGCGGGCGACCGATTTGCGCGACGTCCAGCGGCTGCTCGGATACAGCCAGAGTGATGCCGTGTGCTGCCCCGATAATCGACACATCCGGCAGCGCATGAAGGTCGCGCGTTGCAGCGAGAAACCGCAGCGGCACGCCCAACTCCAGCGCCGCTTCACGCAGATTCGCCGAGGCCATTTCAGTGTCGATCGCCACCAGACAGGCCAGCGATTGCACCGCCAGTTTCGCCTCATGCAACGCCGCACGCAGGGTGTTCGGCAGATCCGGCACTTCAGCGCTGACCATCGCCGCGACACTGCGCGGGTAAATCAGCAACTCATTAGCGTTCGCTTCGCGTTTGGCACTGCCGATATGGATCGAACGCTGCGCCTGCGGATCTTCCGACAACTGTGCCTGCGCCAGCCAAGGCGCCGCACCTTCGATGCGCACAGGGTGCCCAGCCAGCAGATCGGAGACAAAACGCTTACCCGACTCCAGATCCGCGAGCGCGTAACCACTCGGAGGATTGAGCAGGCAGGTGCCAAAGCGCAATTCGCCGCTGGTGGTGATCGCCGCCGCGACTTGCAGCCCGGCCGCGATTTCCCGCGCCATGACATTCACCCCGCCGAGGCCACCGAGCAGCGGCACCACGGCGCTGCCGTCTTCGGCGACGGCGAGTACCGCAGGCTCGGTGCCCTTCTCCAGCAACAGCGGCGCCAGGGTACGGATGACAATGCCGGCCGCGCACAGGGCAATGATCGGCGTGTCCTGCTGATATAACGCGCGCAGGGTCGTGCCGAATTCCCGATAGGTGCAATCGGCGCCTTCGACCCGTCCGGCGAGGCCGTGGATCTGCGCCGCCGGATACACCTGCTGAATGCGCTGCGCGGTGACCAGGCTGCCCTGACCGAGAATGATGATGGCGGGGGTGGATTGAGTCATCAGCCTTGCCACCGTTCGCCGGGGACGATGATCAGCGAAAAGTACGGCGACGACATCGGCTCGACCTGATCCATCGGCACAATCTTCTGATTGGCCATGGTCGCGCGCTCGACGTACAGCGCCCGCTCGGCAAGGCCGAGTTCTTCAAGCACCTGACGCACTTTGGGGAAATTGCGCCCCAGCTTCATGATCACTGCCGCATCGGCATCGGCCAAACGTCGCTTCAGTTCTTCATGGGGCAAAACGCCGGAAAGCACCGACAGGCTCTGATTGCGATACACCAGCGGCGCACCCAGCACCGAAGCGCCGCCAAGCATCGAACACACGCCCGGCACCACTTGCGCTTCGTAGCGGGTGGCCAGGCGATCATGCAGATACATATAAGAACCGTAGAAGAACGGATCGCCTTCGCAGATCACCGCGACATCACGACCGGCATCCAGATGCGCGGCCACCGTCTCGGCGGCTTCATCGTAGAAATCGCTGATGACCTGTTCATAGGAAAGCGGGGCTGGCAACGCTTCGGTGGTCACCGGGTACACCAGCGGCAGCAGATTCTGCGCCTCCTGCAGGTGCGCTTCGATGATGCCGAAGGCGTTGCCTTTTTTACCCTTGGCGACGAAGTACGCGACCACTGGCGATTCGCGCAGCAGGCGCAGGGCCTTGACGGTAATCAGCTCCGGATCACCGGGCCCCACGCCCAGGCCAATCAAACGACCTTTTGCCTGCATCATTCGATCTCCGTGGCGAGGGCGTTGACTGCTGCGGCAGCCATGGCGCTGCCGCCGAGGCGGCCCTGCATGATTACAAACGGCACGCCACGACTGTCGGCCGCCAGCGCCGCTTTGGATTCTGCCGCACCGACGAAGCCCACCGGGAAGCCGAGGATCAGCGCAGGTTTCGGTGCGCCGGCGTCGAGCATTTCCAGCAGATAGAACAGCGCGGTCGGCGCATTGCCGATCACCACCACACTGCCCTCCAGATGCGGACGCCACAGTTCCAGCGCCGCGGCGGAGCGAGTGTTACCCAGTTCGCGCGCAAGCTCAGGCACGCTCTCATCGCGCAGGGTGCAGATCACTTCGTTGTTCGCCGGCAGACGCGCACGGGTCACACCCTCGGAAACCATCCGCGCATCGCAGAGGATCGGCGCACCGGCGGCCAGCGCATCGCGCCCGGCCTTGCCCGCACCTTCAGAGAATTGCAGACCGTCGACCGCCTCGACCATGCCGCAAGCATGGATCACCCGCACCGCGAGTTTTTCCAGGTCGGCCGGGATGCGCGCCAGATTGGCTTCGCTGCGAATGATCGCGAAGGAGTTGCGATAGATCTCCTGACCGTCGCGGATGTAATCAAGCATCAAAGGGGCTCCGGGAGCGGACGGCGAGCAAGGTCGCGGCCGCTTCAATAGTAAGGTTGCGTGCGTGCAACGCGCCGAAACCCGGCTGCGCTGCATCGCGAAAATAGAGGTCGTAATGCCCGGCACTGACGGCCAGCAACGTCGCCGGGGCACAGTGGGCGGCGGCGCAGGAACGCATGCAACCGGACAGATGCACGCTTTGCGCCTGCGGCAATAGCGTTGCGAGAAGACGGGCATCATGCTTGGTGTCGGCGAGGCCTCTGCCACAGCCGCTGGAACCGGTGCAGGCGATGATTTTCGACAATGGTTCAGCAGCTTCGGTCAGCAGGTCCAGTTGCTTGAGCCCTGCGAGCACTTGCGCGGCATCGCGCGCGCTCACGTTGGGCAGCAGCAGACTTTGCCACGGCGTGAAACGCAGGCTGCCATCGCCGAACCGGCGGGCCAGTTGCGCGGCGCCGCGCAGCATGCCCGGGTCGAGGCGACCGAGTGGCGGCACCGCGCCGACGTAGACAAGGTGGGCTGTATTTTGCGGGTGAGCGCCAATGTGCAGATCAACCGCCCCTGACGCACGCTGCCAAGCGCTGACCGCTTTTATCGGCAGGCGCGTCCGGAGCTGTTCGAGAAACGCCAGCATCGGCAGTTCATCGAGCAAATGGCGCATCCGCGTTTGCTCTGGCCGGGCCAGTTCAAGGAACAATTCCAGCACCGAGACGACCAGCGCATGGCCATTTTCCAGCGCCACGGCGCCGACCGCACGATCCGTCGGGCAACCCGCCAGACCAAACGCCAACACTGTCTCGCCGTCGCGCTCGAATGCCGACAGCCACAGATCATGGGAATGTTCGAGCATCGCCAGCGCTTCACCGCCGTCCAGTTGCACGGCGAATTTGGCGCTCAACTCGTGGAAGCGCGGATGGCTTTGCAGCGTGTCGAGGATCTGCTCGGCCAGCGCGCGGGTGTCGAAGCGCATCTGCCGGTCGATCCCGGCGGCCGGGCTGAGCATCAGGTTGCGCACATCGTCGCCTGCGGCCGTCCGTGGGCCGAGCCCGGCGACCAGCAGACTGTCGATCAAAGCAGCAGATTGCTGACCGATGCCACGAATCTGCAGGTTGGCGCGGTTGGTCGCCTCGATCGCCCCGCCGGCAAACTGTTCGGCGGCGTTGGCCAGCGCGTCAGCCTGATCGGCGCTGATCGAGCCGCCATTGAGCTTGATCCGGCAGATGCCACCGTCCAATGCCTGGACGATACGCCGCAACCCCGGGCAGGCCGAGGGGCGTAAGGCGGTGGACATCGGGCATTCGTTCAAGGGGCTGACCGGCTACGTGGGAAAGGCGCTTCGCGGGCGAAGGCGCGGTATTATGCCTGCTTTGTCCGGCGGCATGAAAAGACTGCCCGTCGGAACGGCATGTTTAGAGGAATATAGATGTCACCCTGGCTGACGGTTGTGGGAATCGGTGAAGACGGCTTCAAGGGCCTGGGCAAAAATGCCCGGCGTGCCCTGATGAGCGCCTCGCGGATCGTCGGCGGCCAGCGTCAACTGGACCTGTTGCCGGTGTGTATTCGCGGCGAACGGCAGTTGTGGCCGAGCCCGTTTACCCTTGCTCCGGTGCTGGAGCAGCGCGGTGAAGCGGTCTGCGTATTGGCCAGCGGTGACCCGATGTTCTACGGCGTTGGCGCCAGCCTGGCGCGACAGGTGCCCAGCGACGAGATGCTGATCCTGCCAGCGCCTTCCTCCTGCTCGCTCGCCGCCGCCCGCCTCGGCTGGCCGATGCAGGAGGTGGTGACGTTGTCGTTGGTGGCCCGTCCGCTGGCCGCTTTGAATGCACAATTGTTCAGCGGCGTGCGCCTGTTAGTGCTGAGCAATGACGGACAAAGTCCGGCGGCGGTTGCTCAATTGCTTCGTGAGCGTGGTTTTGGTCCGAGCCGCCTGAGCGTGCTGGAGCATCTGGGCGGCAGCGCCGAACGCCGTGTCGACGGTACTGCCAATGACTGGAATACCCCGGCGATTGCCGATCTGAATGTGATCGCCATTGAATGTCTCGCTGACTTGAGCGCGCCTCGCCTGTCGCGATTGGCGGGCCTTGCGGACAGCGCTTTCCAACATGACGGCCAACTGACCAAACGCGATGTGCGCGCCATCACCCTCGCCCGCCTCGCCCCGACACCCGGCGAGTTGCTGTGGGACGTCGGCGCTGGCAGCGGCTCGATCGGCATCGAATGGATGCGCGCGCATCCGAGTTGCCGTGCATTGGCCGTCGAAGCCGACGACAGTCGCCAACAATTGATCGAGCACAACCGCGATGCGCTGGGCGTGCCCGGGCTGCAATTGATCCGTGGGCGCGCGCCGCAGGCACTTGCCGGACTGGAACGCCCGGACGCGATTTTCATCGGCGGCGGTGTGACCCGCGAAGGCGTCTTCGAGACCTGCTGGGAGCAACTCAAACCCGGCGGCCGACTGGTCGCCAACGCCGTGACTCTGCAAAGCGAGATCACCCTGATGAACTGGCGCGAACGCTACGGCGGTGAATTGACGCGCATCCATATCGCCCAGGCGCAACCACTGGGCGAGTTCGACACCTGGCGTCAGGCGCTGCCGATCACCCTGCTCGATCTGGTCAAACCTCTCGATGCGTGACGAAACCGCCGAACAACCCGCCCCCCTGCGCAGCGGCCTGACCACCGGCAGCTGCGCCACCGCCACCAGCCTCGCCGCTGCCCGCCTGTTGCTCGGCGGCATCTCGGCCGACGCGGTGCAGATCGTCTTGCCCAAAGGCAAACAGGTGCAGATGCGTCTGGAGTTCTGCCGCCTGACCGACGACGGCGCCGAAGCCGGAACCATCAAGGACGCCGGCGACGACCCGGACGTGACCCACGGTGCACTCCTCTATTCGCGAGTGCGGCTGATGGCAGAGCCGGGGATTCGCTTTAATGCCGGCATCGGCGTTGGCACCGTGACCCGGCCGGGTTTGGTGCTCGGTGTCGGCGAGCCGGCGATCAATCCGGTGCCACGCAAGATGATCAGCGATCACCTGAGCCTGCTCGCCGCCGAGACCGGTTATGCCGGCGGCTTCGACGTCACGGTCAATGTCGAGGGCGGCGAGGCACTGGCATTGAAAACCATGAACCCGCGCCTGGGCATTCTCGGCGGTCTGTCGATCCTCGGCACCAGCGGCATCGTCCGGCCGTTTTCCTGCGCGGCGTACATCGCGTCGATCCATCAGGGCATCGACGTCGCCAAGACCAACGGCTATCTGCACATTGCCGCCTGCACCGGCAACGCCAGCGAAGACACCATGCGCCGGGTCTACGACCTGCCGGAAATCGCCTTGATCGAAATGGGCGACTTCGTCGGCGCGGTGCTCAAGCATCTGCGCAAAGTGCCGGTGGATAAACTCAGCCTGTGCGGTGGTTTCGGCAAGATCAGCAAACTGGCGGCCGGGCACATGGATCTGCACTCGCGCCATTCCAGCATCGACTTGCCGCAATTGGCCGAATGGGCCGCTGCAATTGGCGCTGACGAGGCTTTGCAGCAGAACATCCGTGAGGCGAACACCAGTCAACAGGCACTCGCAATGGCCAGTGCCGCGGGAATCGCGCTGGGCGATGAAGTGTGTCGTCATGCCTTGAATTTCGCCCGCAGCGTGGTGCCGGCACAGGTGCAGGTCGAGGTGTATGCGATTGATCGCCAGGGCGGCATAGTCGGCCATGCCGGGGGTTTTGCATGAAGCGGATTCTGCTGCTTGGCGGCGTGACTGAAGCGCTGGCCATCGCCCGTAAGCTGGGGCCTGAGCACATTTACAGTCTGGCCGGGGTGGGTCGGGTGCCGACGGATCTGACCTGTCAGGTGCGCGTCGGTGGTTACGGTGGTGCCGAAGGTCTGGCGCAATTCATCCGTGACGAAGGCATCGACCTGCTGTTCGACGCCACCCATCCCTACGCCGCGCAAATCAGCGCCAACGCCGCTATCGCCGCGCCACTCGCCGGCATTCCCTGCTGGGCCCTGCGCCGCCCAGCCTGGCAGCCGCAACCCGGCGATGACTGGCGCGAAGTCAGCGACTGGGCTGAGTTGATGACAGCCCTCAAATCGTTCCGCCACCCCTTGTTCACCCTGGGCCGCGAGCCACTGCAACACCTCGACGAAATCCCTGCGGATCAATTCTGGACGTTGCGCGCCCTCGACGTTTATCCCGGCAACGAACGTTGCGAAGTCATCGCCGCTCGCGGGCCGTTCCTGCTGGAGGATGAACGCGCGTTATTCGAGCGGCGGCAGATCGATGTGCTGATCAGCAAGAACAGCGGCAGCACCGCGACCGAGCCGAAGCTGGAAGTGGCGCGCGAGCGTGGGGTGCCGGTGCTGGTGTTGAAGCGACCGGGCTTGCCGGGGGTTGATCGGGAGTTTGGATCAGTTGAGGAAGTCATCGCCGCCCTCACGACTGGTTGTTAATCGTGAAACATCGAAAACTTAAGTCCGCCTTCGCGGGCAAGCCCAGGTGGCGTGGTGTACATGAAGTCTGGACACACCATCGATCACTGTGGGGCTTGCCCGCGAAGACGTCCACCCTGGCGCTGCGATTCCTAAGCACTACACTCACTCGAAAGTGCGCTGCGACACCAAACCGCACGACGCTTTTTTACTTATCGGCCCTGATCAGGCTAAATAGCCGCGCCTGATCGCCCACCCAACGGATCTGTCCCATGAACCGACACCGGCTTGCACTTGCCTGGATCGCCTGCTTTGCAGTGCTGTTCAACATGCTCGCCATGCCGATGACGGGAGCGATGGCGCAGGCGGCCAATTCACCGGCCGAGCAATTGCTCTGGAGCAGTTTCTGCACCGGCAGCGGGACGAAGATGGTGGCGATCAACATCGGCACCACGGAGCAGCAGGCCCCGTCCGACGACAACCATTCCAACATGCAGCATTGCTGGTGTTGCTCGGGTTCAGCGCCATTGGTGGCGCTGCCGGGGCATGCGCCGCAGCTGTATTTCGCCCGCTTTGAGAGTAATCGCAGCGTGGCGCCCGCCTCACTGCAAACACCCACACCGCGCCAGCAATGGCCGAGCCTCAATCCCCGCGCTTCCCCTCTGGTTTGATTTGTTCGCGCAATTGACCTGCGTTTCAAATCGTTCTGGAGAACTGCCATGTTGAACAAAATCATCGTCATCGCTGCGCTGTTGCTGCCGGCGTGCTTCGCCCATGCCCACGAATACAAGGCCGGGGAGCTGGAGATTGCTCACCCGTGGTCGCAGGAACTGCCCCCGAATGCGCCGACCGTTGCGGCGTACTTCATCATTCATAACGCCGGCAAAACCGCCGACCGATTGCTCAGCGTCGACTCGCCAATCGCCCCCGAGGCGCAATTGCACGAGCATGTAATGCAGGGCGATCTGATGAAGATGCAGCAAGTGCCGAGCGTCGAAATCCCGGCCGGCGGCAATGTCACTTTCGCACCGATGGCCTATCACGTGATGCTGCTCAACCCGACGGATCGCAGCCTGCTCAGCGACGGCAAACGCTTCCCGTTGACCATGCATTTCGAGAAGGCCGGTGACGTCACCGTCGAAGTTGCCGTGCAGAAGAAACCGCCGGAAACCACCCAAGCCCACGCGCACCAGTAAGCCTTTCGGCTGACCGCAATCATGCGCCCGTCCAGCGCCAGGTCTATCCGCAGCAGCCGTCAGCACGGCAGCTGGATCGCCCTGTTCGCCATGTTGATGATCTTCATCGGCCCACTGATTTCTCAGTCGATGCCGATGGATCAGCACGCCTCGACGTCCATGCCGATGAGCATCGACATGTCGATGGACATGCCAGGCATGGATCACGCCGGACAAGACGCCAAACCCGCCGCCGAGCATTGCCCGCCGCAATCCTCGCACCACGCTCTGTGGGAAAAGTGCGGCTACTGCAGCCTGCTGTTCAATTGCCCGGCACTGACCGGCGGCGGCACGTTCGCCGCATTCAGCATCGCCCACGCCAACACCTTCACCTCGCCTTCCCCGCGCCTGGGCCATGCCCGGCAAACCTTCTTCCCCGGCGCCCGCACGCGCGCCCCGCCCATCGCAGCGTAATCACCCACCGCTGATTACACACGGTTGAGAAGACAGCTTCAGGCTGCCGGCCGTGTCGTTTACGACTGTTTGATGGAAATTGTCATGTCCAGGTTTTCTGCTGTTCCACGTCTGGGTTCTACCCGGGCGACCTTCGCTTTGAACGAATCGCGCATTCGTTTCAGGCACGCTATCGCCGTCCTTTGCGGTGCCCTGCTGTCCCCACTGGTGCTGGCCGACGACCACGCCGCACACGCGGATGAACTGAGCCCGACGGTGATCACCGCCATCGCGCCGAGTTCGCCGCTGACCATCGTCACCAACCCCAAAGACCCGCGCCAACCGGTGCCAGCCAGTGATGGCGGCGATTATCTGAAGACCATTCCGGGGTTCGCGCTGGTGCGCAATGGCGGCACCAATGGCGATCCGGTGCTGCGCGGCATGTTCGGTTCGCGCCTGAATATCCTCACCAACGGCAGCATGATGCTCGGCGCCTGCCCCGGTCGAATGGACGCGCCGACCTCTTACATCTCGCCGGAAACCTACGACAAGCTCACCGTAATCAAAGGCCCGCAAACCGTGCTGTATGGTCCGGGCGCCTCGGCCGGCACGATTCTGTTCGACCGTGAGCCGGAGAGCTTTGGTGAACTTGGCACGCGGGTGAACGCGAGCATTCTGGCCGCCTCTCACGGACGTTTCGATAAAGTTGTCGATGCCGCAGCCGGCGGGCCGTTGGGTTACGTGCGGGTGATCGGCAACACCGCGCACTCCGACGATTATCGCGACGGCAATAACGACATCGTCGCCTCGCGCTACGACAAGTGGAACGGCGACGTGGCGCTCGGCTGGACGCCGGACACAGACACCCTGATCGAGCTGACCGCTGGCAAGGGCGACGGCGAAGCCCGCTACGCCGGTCGCGGCATGGACGGCTCGCAGTTCCTGCGTGAAAGCCTCGGCCTGCGCTTCGAAAAGTCCAACATCACTGACGTGCTGGAGAAGCTGGAAGCGCAGGTCTACTACAACTACGCCGACCACGTCATGGACAACTACACCCTGCGCACGCCGTCCGGCACCGGGATGATGGCCGGGCCAATGGCGTCCAACGTCGACCGTCGCACCCTCGGCGCGCGTATCAAAGCGACCTGGCGCTGGGCTGACATTCAACTGATCACCGGTCTCGACGCGCAGACCAATGAACACCGCCAACGCAGTGCAATGGGCATCGATACCTACAAGAATGTGCCGCGCAACAAGGACGCCGATTTCCATAACTACGGCGTGTTCAGTGAAATGACCTGGTACGCCGCCGACCGTGATCGCCTCATCACCGGCGCCCGAATCGACCGCGCTTCGGCCAAGGATTACCGGCAGACCACCGGCTCGGGAATGATGGCCCGCCCCAATCCAACCGCCGACAACACCCGTGCCGACACATTGCCCGGCGGCTTCGTGCGTTACGAGCATGACCTGGCCGACAGCCCGACAACGCTCTACGCAGGCTTGGGCCATGCGCAGCGTTTCCCGGATTACTGGGAGCTGTTTTCGCCGAAGTCCGGCCCTGCGGGGTCGGTCAATGCATTCGATTCGATCAAACCGGAAAAGACCACTCAGCTCGACTTCGGCGTGAACTACAAGAACGCCGACCTCGAAGCCTGGGCCTCGGGCTACATCGGCGTGGTGCGCGACTACATCCTCTTCGACTACACGCCGGGAATGATGGGCATGAGCACTTCGCGCGCCGACAACATCGACGCGCGAATCATGGGCGGAGAACTCGGTGCCGCTTACAACCTCACCGATAACTGGAAAGCCGATGCGACCCTGGCCTACGCCTGGGGCAAGAACAGCAGCGACGGCAAGGCACTGCCGCAGATGCCGCCGCTGGATGCACGTTTCGGCCTGACCTACAGCGAAGACCACTGGAGCGCCGGCGCGCTGTGGAGGGTGGTAGCCGCGCAAAACCGTATCGACCAGAACAGGGGCAACGTGGTCGGCAAGGATTACGACAAGAGTTCGGGCTTCGGCGTGTTCTCGCTTAACGGTGCCTATCGGATCAACAAAAACTGGAAGGTCAGCAGCGGCGTCGACAACCTGTTCGGCAAGGCTTACGCCGAACACCTGAACCTGGCGGGCAACGCCGGGTTCGGCTACCCGGCCAACGACCCGCAAGCCATCAACGAACCGGGGCGCACGCTCTGGACCAAGGTGGACATGAGTTTCTGACAGCATCGTCAGCAGGCTGGCTCCCACTGTAGGAGCCAGCCTGCTGGCGACCGGTTGCGCAGCAACTGCAAAAGACAACTAAAAGATCCAAGCCAAGCGGAGCAAACGTGATGCAAAAGCCCAAACCGAATTTCTACAACCTGGCCTGGCGCTGGCATTTCTATGCCGGTTTATTCGTCGCGCCCTTCATGGTGATGCTGGCCCTGACCGGCATCATCTATCTGTTCAAACCGCAGCTCGATTCGCTGATGTACAGCAGCCTGCTCAACGTTCCGGCCGGGCATCACACCGTTCCGGCCGATGACTTGCTGCAACGGGTGAAAAGCGCGTATCCACAGGGCCAGATCACTCAGTACCTGCCGCCGCTTAACGCCGAGCGCAGTGCGCAATTCGTGGTGAAAAATGCCGGCGACGAGCTCAACGTGTTCATTGATCCGTACCACGGCGACATCCTCGGCGAGCAGGATGCCAAGCAGAATCTACAAGCCATCGCCCGTGCCATCCATGGCGAATTGATGATCGGCACCGTCGGCGACCGTTTGATCGAAATGGCCGCCGGGTGGGGCGTGGTGCTGGTGGTGTCGGGGCTGTTCCTGTGGTGGCCGCGCGGTAAGGCGGCGGGGATTCTCTGGCCGCGTTTGAACAGTCGCGGCCGCGTGTTGTGGCGTGACCTGCACGCGGTCACCGGGTTCTGGGGCGCGACCCTGTTGCTGGTGATGCTGCTCAGTGGCATGACCTGGACCGGCTTCTGGGGCAAGCAATACGCACAGGTCTGGAACGTGTTTCCGGCTGCGATGTGGGATAGCGTGCCGACCTCCGACATCGAGGCCCGTAGCCTCAACAGCGCGACACGCCAGACAGTGCCATGGGCGATGGAAAACACGCCGATGCCGATGTCCGGCGACCACGCTGAACACATGGCCCACGGCGGCATGCAACAAGGCCCGGCCGCGCCAACCATCAGCCTGCAAGACGTGCAGAACATCGCCACTGAACGCAAGGTCGAGCCGGGCTACAGCATCACCCTGCCGACCACCGCCACCGGCGTTTTCACCATCGCCGTGTTCGCCGATGACCCGCGCAACGACGCGACCCTGCACGTCGATCAATACTCCGGCAAAGTCCTCGCCGATGTGCGCTTCGAGCAGTACGGCACAGTGGCCCGCGCCACAGAAATCGGCGTGATGCTCCATGAAGGCAAGATGTTCGGCACCTTCAACCAGATCGTCGTGCTGCTGATCTGCCTGATGATTCTGCTCAGCGCCGTCAGCGGCGTGGTGATCTGGTGGAAGCGCCGGCCACAGGGCAAGTTCGGCGTACCGCCGCTGCGTCATGACTTGCCGAAATGGAAAACCGGGGTTGTGATCATGCTGGCGCTGGCGGTGATTTTTCCGCTGGTGGGGGCTTCACTGGTGGTGGTGTGGTTGCTCGATCGACTGCTGCTTTCGCGGTTTGACCGGCAAGCTGAATCGGCCTCACCTTCATCATGAGTCCGTCGAGATGCGGGTTTTAGAAAGGTCTATAAAATGTCGGTCTTATAAATCGGCGATTTTTAGTGTTACTGTATAACTCTTATTTGCCATTCTGCCCGCGGCCAAAAGCTGCGGGCATTCTTTTGAAAAGTGATGGATGCGACGCTGTCGTGGCAGGCCTTGCGCAATACCACCCTGAGCTTGCAGGTGAACAATCTGTTTGACCGCCGGTATGCGCAAAGCCAATACAATGGCGGGCAGCAATGAATCCTTGGCGAGCCGAGGTCGTTTTTTGTCACGGCTGATTACACCTTCTAACCCGAGCCCCTGTAGGAGCTGCCGCAGGCTGCGATCTTTTGATGTTGTTGAAGAGCAAGATCAAAAGATCGCAGCCTGCGGCAGCTCCTACACAGGGCAAGTATCACCGCATGAGAAATTGATGACCGCGTTGACCCTCACGAATCTTGCCTGGACACCCTTGGGCCACGGCCACTGTCATCACCAGTTCCAGCTGCGTGATGCATCCTTGCAAGTGGCCGCCGGTGAGTTCGTTGGCCTGATCGGCCCCAACGGCAGCGGCAAGACCAGTCTGTTGCGTTGCGCCTACCGTTTCAGTCAGCCGGAACACGGCGAGGTCAAACTCGATCACCACAACGTGTGGAAACAATCCTCACGCTGGTGCGCGCAACGCATCGCCGTGGTCTTGCAGGAGTTCCCCGACGCCTTCGGCCTGACCGTCGAAGAAGTTGTCGCCATGGGCCGCACGCCGCACAAAGGTCTGTTTGACGGTGAAACCCTCGAAGACCGAAACCTCGCGACTCAAGCGCTCAAATCGGTAGGTCTTGAAGGTTTCGAAGATCACGCCTTCGCCACGCTGTCGGGCGGCGAAAAGCAGCGGGTGATTCTCGCCCGAGCCCTGGCCCAGCAACCGCAACTGCTGATCCTCGACGAGCCGACCAACCACCTCGACCCGCGTTATCAGCTGGAACTGCTGCAACTGGTCAAACGTCTGCAAATCGGCACCCTCGCCAGCATCCACGATCTGAACCTGGCCGCCGCGTTCTGCGACCGACTCTACGTGATCAACCACGGCCGTATCGTCGCCAGCGGCACACCGCAACAAGTCCTCACCATTGAACTGCTGCGCGACGTCTTTGGCGTCGAGGCATTGATCGACTCCCACCCTCTTCACGGCTACCCGCGAATCACCTGGATAACCCGACCATGACTGTGCGTTCCCTGCTTTGCGTCGCTCTACTGCTATGCAGTGCCCAAGCCTTGGCCGAGGCCACGAAATACCCGCTGACCATTCAAAGCTGCAACCGCGAAGTAACCTTCAAACAAGCGCCAGAGCACGCAGTCAGCCACGACATCAACATGACCCAGATGATGCTCGCCCTCGGCCTCAAATCGCGGATGGCCGGTTACAGCGGCGTCAGTGGCTGGAAGTCGGTGACCCCTGACATGCAGTCGCTGCTCGACGGCCTGCCAGAGCTGGCCGCGAAATATCCGTCGGTGGAAACCCTGCTCAACGCCAACGTCGATTTCTTCTTCGCCGGCTGGGATTACGGCATGCGCGTGGGCGGTGATCTCACGCCGCAGACCCTGCAACCACTGGGCATCAATGTCTATGAGCTGACCGAGTCCTGCGCTTTCGTGATGAAACGCCCGGCCGCCTCGCTTGAAGACACCTACAACGACCTGCGCAACCTCGGCAAAATCTTCGACGTGCAAGATCGCGCCAATGCGTTGATCGCCCAGATGCAGGCGCAAGTCGCGCAAGTGCGCAAAGACCTGCCCGCCGAGAAACCACGTGTGTTTCTCTACGACAGCGGCGAAGACCGCGCCATGACTTCCGGTCGCCTCGGCATGCCGCAAGCGCTGATTGATGCGGCGGGTGGGCGCAACATTCTCGATGACGTCGAAGCGAGCTGGACCCGGGTCAACTGGGAAACCGTGGTCGAGCACAACCCGCAGGTGATCGTGATCGTCGACTACAGCGAAATCACCGCCGATCAAAAAATTGAATTCCTGCTGAAGAACAAAGCCCTGCAATCGGTGGACGCAATCAAAAACCAACGCTTCATCGTCATTCCGTATGTGCAGGCCACGCCGGGAATCGACAACGTGCTGGCCGTTGAAACACTGGCCAAAGGTTTCCACGGCGAATGATCAACCGTCGCTACACGCTGTTGCTGCTCACCCTCGGCGCCGTGCTGTTGATGTCGTGCGTGGTGTCGCTCGGCTTCGGCCCTGCGCGGGTGCCGGTGGACGTGGTCTGGCGGATTCTGCTGCATAAGGTGTTTGGTTTCGGCGAGGTGAACTGGAGCGCCGGGCAGGAACATATCGTCTGGCTGATCCGCGTGCCACGCATGTTGCTCGGCGCGCTGGTGGGTGCCGGGTTGGCCCTGATCGGCGCGGTGCTGCAAGCGGTGACGCGTAATCCACTGGCTGACCCGCATTTGCTCGGCGTCACTTCCGGGGCGACGCTGGGTGCGGTGATCGTGGTGCTGCATGTCGGTGAAATCATCGGCCTGCTGACTTTGCCGATTGCGGCGTTTATCGGCGCCTTGCTGAGCATGCTGGTGGTGCTGGCGATTGCCAGTCGGCATGGCCGGCTCGACAGCGATCGCTTGCTGCTGTGCGGCGTGGCGGTGTCGTTCGTGATGATGGCGATCGCCAATCTGCTGCTGTTCATGGGCGACCACCGCGCCAGTTCGGCGGTGATGTTCTGGATGCTCGGCGGGCTTGGGCTGGCGCGTTGGGAGCTACTCTCCGTGCCGGCCGCCAGCGTGCTGCTAGGGCTGATCTTGCTGCTGGGCATGGCGCGACCGTTGAACGCGTTAATGGCCGGCGAACAGACTGCCGTCACCCTCGGATTGAATGCCCGGTCGGTGCGTCTGCGGGTTTTCGTCATCGCCTCGTTGATGACCGGAGTGCTGGTGTCAATCAGCGGCTCCATCGGTTTTGTCGGGCTGATGGTGCCGCACATTGCACGACGCCTGGTCGGCGCCGAACACCGACGATTGCTGCCGGTGTGCGTGCTGATCGGGAGTGTGTTTCTGATCTGGGTCGACGTCGCCGCACGCACAATGATTGCCCCCGAAGACCTGCCGATCGGCGTCGCTACCGCGGCCATTGGCGGGCTGTTCTTCATCGGCCTGATGCGTCGTCGCTGACCTGCTTCCCCCCGTCTCCTGCAGGAGCTGCCGAAGGCTGCGATCTTTTGATTTTGTTTTTTAAAGACAAGATCAAAAGATCGCAGCCTTCGGCAGCTCCTACATGGGTAATGTGCGCCCCAATCTGGCGCGGCCGCCTGCACCAACGCGCCACCTGCGTCCCTTCATGGTGCATCGCACCCACGCTCAAGCGCTCTAAACCGACATTTTCCTGCCCAGACCCGACCGGGCACAGCCCTTGCAAAACACCCTTCAGTCGTCCGCATCTGCCAACCATAAAAAACTTTAACGTTCATGGAGATCGCACAATGAAGCGTCGCAGTTTGATCAAGGCTTTCACACTCACGGCATCCATTGCCGCGATGGGCATGACCTGGACCGTCCAGGCTGCCGAGACCATCAAGGTCGGGATTCTGCATTCGTTGTCCGGGACCATGGCGATCTCCGAAACATCGCTCAAAGACATGGCGTTGATGACCATCGACGAGATCAACGCCAAGGGCGGCGTCAACGGCAAGATGCTCGAACCGGTGGTCGTCGACCCGGCGTCGAACTGGCCGCTGTTTGCCGAAAAGGGCCGGCAGTTGCTGACTCAGGACAAGGTCGCCGTGGTGTTCGGTTGCTGGACTTCGGTGTCGCGCAAATCGGTGCTGCCGGTGTTCGAAGAACTTAACGGCCTGCTGTTCTACCCGGTGCAGTACGAAGGCGAAGAGATGTCGCCGAACGTGTTCTACACCGGCGCGGCGCCGAACCAGCAGGCGATCCCCGCGGTTGAATACCTGATGAGCGAAGAAGGCGGCAGCGCCAAGCGTTACTTCCTGCTCGGCACCGACTACGTCTACCCGCGCACCACCAACAAGATCCTGCGTTCGTTCCTGCACTCCAAAGGTGTGGCCGACAAGGACATCGAAGAGGTCTACACCCCGTTCGGTCACAGCGACTATCAAACCATCGTTGCCAACATCAAAAAATTCTCGGCTGGCGGCAAGACTGCGGTGATCTCGACGGTCAACGGCGACTCCAACGTGCCGTTCTATAAAGAGCTGGCCAACCAGGGTCTGAAAGCTACCGACGTACCGGTCGTGGCGTTCTCGGTCGGCGAAGAAGAACTGCGCGGCATCGACACCAAACCGCTGGTGGGCAACCTCGCGGCGTGGAACTACTTCGAATCCGTGGAGAACCCGCAGAACAAGAAATTCGTCGCTGACTGGAAAGCCTACGCGAAGAAACACAACCTGCCGGGCGCCGACAAAGCGGTGACCAACGACCCGATGGAAGCCACTTACGTCGGCATCCACATGTGGGCGCAGGCGGTTGAAAAAGCCAAATCCACCGACGTCGACAAAGTCCGCGAAGCCCTCGCCGGCCAGACCTTCGCTGCGCCGTCGGGCTATACGCTGACCATGGACAAGACCAATCACCACCTGCACAAACCGGTAATGATCGGCGAGATTCAGGCCGATGGTCAGTTCAACGTGGTGTGGCAGACCGAAGGGCCGATCCGCGCGCAACCGTGGAGCCCGTTCATTCAAGGCAACGACAAGAAGCCGGATTATGCGGTGAAGAGCAACTGAGCCATTGGGTGTCGGGCCTGACTTTCTGGCCTGACACATATCCCTGTGGGAGCGGGCATTTGTGGCAAGGGGATTTATCCCCTCGCCACAAAAGCCTGCTCCCACAATGTCTGCGTCAAGGCGACTGAATATGCCCACTGCCCTTTATCGCTTCATCCTCGCCATCGCCATGTTGCTGCCGATGGCCGCCCACGCCGGCGACGCCGAAGACTTCGTCGCGGCCAATCCCGTGCAGCAGGCCAAACTGCTCGAAGCCTGGGCCGCGCAGCCCGATCCGGCCCGTATCGAACTGATCAACGCCCTGCAACAAGGCGAGTTGACCATCGACGGCCAAGCGAAAATCCTGCGCCTGAACAACCGCCTGCGGGGTCTGATCGACACCGCTCTGGCCAGCCACCAATTGCTCGCCGCCGACGCCAAAATCCGTCTGAGTGCCGCGCAGCAATTGCAGAAAAGCGCGAAACCCGCGCAGCTGAAATTCCTCGACCAGCAACTGGCTGGTGAAAAAGATGAAAGCGTTCACGCCGCCCTGAGCCTGGCGCTGGCCAATCTGCAACTGGTCGACACTGATCCGGCGGTGCGTCTGGCTGCCGTGCGCTTGCTGGGTGAAACCGGCGATCCACTGGCCCGCACCCGCCTCGAAGGCTTGCTCGAACCGGGTGTCGAAGCCGATGCCAATGTGCGCACGGCCGCCGAAACCAGCCTCGCCCAAGTCAAACGCAAACTGCTGATCGGCGAAATACTCGGTCAGGCGTTCAGCGGCATGTCCCTCGGTTCGATCCTGCTGCTGGCGGCACTCGGACTGGCGATCACCTTCGGCTTGCTCGGCGTGATCAACATGGCCCACGGCGAGATGCTGATGCTCGGCGCCTACTCGACGTATGTGGTGCAACTGATGTTCCAGCGTTATGCACCGCAGGCCATTGAGTTCTATCCGCTGATCGCATTGCCAGTGGCGTTCTTCGTCACCGCCGCCATCGGTATGGCGCTGGAGCGCACGGTGATTCGCCACCTCTATGGCCGACCACTGGAAACCCTGCTCGCGACGTGGGGCATCAGCCTGATGCTGATTCAACTGGTGCGCCTGCTGTTCGGCGCACAGAACGTCGAAGTGGCGAACCCGGCGTGGCTGTCCGGCGGGATTCAGGTGCTGCCGAATCTGGTGCTGCCGTACAACCGCATCGTCATCATCGCGTTCGCACTGTTTGTGGTGGTGCTGACGTGGCTGCTGCTGAACAAGACGCGCCTGGGCCTCAACGTGCGTGCCGTCACCCAGAACCGCAACATGGCGGCCTGCTGCGGCGTTCCGACCGGACGTGTCGACATGCTCGCCTTCGGCCTCGGTTCGGGCATCGCCGGCCTCGGTGGGGTAGCGCTGAGCCAGATCGGCAACGTCGGCCCGGATCTCGGCCAGAGCTACATCATCGACTCGTTCCTGGTCGTGGTGCTTGGCGGTGTTGGCCAGTTGGCCGGCAGCGTGCTCGCAGCGTTCGGCCTCGGTATCGCCAACAAGATTCTCGAACCGCAGATCGGTGCGGTGCTCGGCAAGATCCTGATCCTCGCGCTGATCATTCTGTTTATCCAGAAACGTCCGCAAGGTCTCTTCGCATTGAAAGGACGGGTGATCGACTGATGAACCAGCCTCTACTCGTTACGGCCACGCAAAAGGCTGGCCCGAAAGTCACGATTGCCATCGGCGCGGTGATTCTCGCCCTGTTGGTCGCCCTGCCGCTGCTGTCACTGTTGTCGCCGGACAGTGCGCTGCATGTCTCGGCTTACACCCTGACGCTGGTGGGAAAAATCCTCTGCTACGCCATCGTCGCCCTGGCGCTGGATCTGGTCTGGGGTTACGCCGGTCTGCTGTCCCTCGGCCATGGTTTGTTCTTCGCCCTCGGCGGTTATGCGATGGGCATGTACCTGATGCGTCAGGCCGCCGGTGATGGCTTGCCGGCGTTCATGACCTTCCTGTCGTGGACTGAATTGCCCTGGTACTGGACCGGCACCAGCAGCTTTGTCTGGGCGATGTGTCTGGTGGTGTTGGCGCCGGGATTACTGGCACTGGTGTTCGGCTTTTTCGCCTTCCGCTCGCGGATCAAGGGCGTGTATTTCTCGATCATGACCCAGGCCCTGACCTTCGCCGGCATGCTGCTGTTCTTCCGCAACGAAACCGGGTTTGGCGGCAACAACGGCTTTACCAATTTCCGCACGATTCTCGGTTTCGGCATCACTGAACCGGGCACCCGCGCGGTGCTGTTTCTGGCGACCGTGTTGTTGCTGGTGGCGAGTCTGTTCATTGGCTGGCGTCTGGCGCAGAGCAAGTTCGGCCGGGTGCTGACCGCGCTGCGCGATGCGGAAAACCGTCTGATGTTCTGCGGCTACGATCCGCGTGGTTTCAAGCTGTTCGTCTGGGTGTTGAGTGCGGTGTTGTGCGGTTTGGCCGGGGCGTTGTACGTGCCGCAAGTCGGGATCATCAACCCGAGCGAAATGTCGCCGACCAACTCCATCGAAGCAGCCGTGTGGGTTGCTCTTGGCGGGCGTGGCACGCTGATCGGGCCGTTGCTCGGCGCCGGTGTGGTCAACGGCATGAAAAGCTGGTTCACCGTGGCGTTCCCGGAGTACTGGCTGTTCTTCCTCGGCGCGCTGTTCATCGTCGTGACCCTGTACCTGCCCAAAGGCGTGATCGGTCTGCTGAAGAAACGAGGTGAATCATGAGAGTCACGGCGAGCGCTGAATTCATGCTGGAGCCAGCCTTTTTCCCCGTCGAGCCGAACAAGGACGCCGGCACCAGCCGCGACTCCATCGGCCTCGGCCAACGCGTCGGCCCGGGCCTCGACACCCGCCACGGCACGATCCTGACCCTGGAAGACATCAGCGTCAGCTTCGACGGCTTCCGCGCGCTGAACAATCTCAACCTGTACATCGGTGTCGGCGAGTTGCGCTGCATCATCGGCCCCAACGGCGCAGGCAAGACCACGTTGATGGACGTGATCACCGGCAAGACCCGCCCGAGTCATGGCAAAGCGTGGTTCGGCGAAACCCTCGACCTGACGCAGATGAGCGAAGTGCAGATCGCCCAGGCCGGCATCGGCCGCAAGTTCCAGAAACCGACAGTGTTTGAAGCGCTGAGCGTGTTTGAAAACCTCGAACTGGCGCAGAAGACCGACAAGTCGGTGTGGGCCAGTTTGCGTGCACGGCTGAGTGGTGAGCAGAAAGATCGCATCAGCGAAGTGCTGGAGACGATTCGCCTGACCACCTCGGTCAATCGCCCGGCGGGCCTGTTGTCCCACGGCCAGAAGCAGTTTCTGGAAATCGGCATGTTGCTGATGCAAGACCCGCAACTGCTACTGCTCGACGAACCGGTGGCGGGCATGACCGACGCCGAAACCGAATTCACCGCCGAGCTGTTCAAGTCGCTGGCAGGCAAGCATTCGCTGATGGTGGTCGAGCACGACATGGGTTTCGTCGGCTCGATTGCCGACCACGTGACGGTGTTGCACCAGGGCAGTGTTTTGGCCGAAGGGTCGCTGGAGCAGGTGCAGGAAAACGAGCGGGTGATCGAGGTCTACCTCGGCCGGTGAACTGCAAACACTTATCAAAACTGTGGGGGCTGGCTGCCAGCGATGAGGCCGGCAAATCCAGCGTTGATGCCGACTGATCCACCACCATCGCTGGCAAGCCAGCTCCCACAGGGTTTTGGGTGTAACTGAAGGAATACGGACATGCTGCAAGTCGACAAGCTGCACCAGTACTACGGCGGTAGCCACATCCTGCGCGGCCTCACGTTTGACGTGAAGGTCGGCGAAGTCACCTGCCTGCTCGGCCGTAACGGCGTGGGCAAGACCACCCTGCTCAAATGCCTGATGGGCCTGTTGCCGGCCAAGGAAGGCGCAGTGAATTGGGAAGGCAAACCGATTACCACGTTCAAGCCGCACCAACGGGTACATGCCGGCATCGCTTACGTGCCGCAGGGCCGGGAGATTTTCGGGCGGCTGACCGTGGAAGAAAACCTGCTGATGGGCCTGTCGCGTTTTCCCGGCTCCGAAGCCAAGGAAGTCCCTGCGTTTATCTACGAACTGTTCCCGGTGCTGTTGCAAATGAAACAGCGTCGCGGCGGCGATCTGTCCGGTGGTCAACAACAACAGCTCGCGATTGGTCGCGCACTGGCCAGCCGTCCGCGCTTGCTGATCCTCGACGAACCCACCGAAGGCATCCAGCCGTCGGTGATCAAGGAGATCGGCGCGGTGATCAAGAAACTGGCGGCTCGCGGCGACATGGCGATTCTGCTGGTCGAGCAGTTCTACGATTTCGCCGCCGAACTGGCCGATCAATACCTGGTGATGTCCCGGGGCGAGATCGTCCAGCAGGGTCGCGGAGAAAATATGGAGGCCGAGGGTGTGCGTGGGCTGGTAACCATCTAACCTGTAGCTTCCTAACGATAATCAGAAACTATGAACTCGACTGTCTCACCTGCCCTGTTTACCCCGAGCTGGCACGCCGAGCTGGAACTGGCCTACGCCCGTTTCGGCGACTGCTCGCGCCCGGTCATGCGCCGGCACCTCGGCCCGCTGCGGGTGCAGAAACACCTGTACGCTGAAGGCCCTGAAGTCTGCCAACACATCATCGTCCACCCACCGGGCGGGATTGCCGGCGGTGATCGACTGGACATCAGCGCACGCGTCGAAACAGACGCCTGGGCGCAGATCACCAGCCCCGGCGCGGCGAAGTGGTATCGCGCGGCGGGGCCGGCTTACCAGAAACTCGATCTGAAAGTGGCGGCCGGGGCGACGCTGGAATGGCTGCCTCAGGAAACCATCGTCTACAGCGCCGCGCAGGCTGAACTGAGCACTTCGATTGAACTGGAAGGCGATGCGCGGCTGTTCTACTGGGATGTGGTGGCGCTGGGTCGCCCGGCCAGTGGCGAGCGCTTCGACCGTGGGCATTTTCAGGCGCACCTGGATATTCGTCGCGACGGTCGATTGCTCTGGCACGAGCGTCAGCGCATTGTCGGCGGTGACGGTTTGCTTGAGTCGCCGATCGGGCTGGACGGGCAACCGGTGTTTGCGACGTTGCTGGTGACTGGCGAGATTGATGCCGAACTGCTGGAACGGTGTCGCTCGCTGGGCCATGAGGTGCGTGGGGATCTGACGCAGTTGCCGGGGTTGTTGGTGGCCCGTTGTCTGGCCAGTGAGGCATTGCTCGCTCGCGCCTGGCTTATTGATCTTTGGCGTTTGCTACGGCCGGTGCTGCTAGGCCGCGAAGCCCAGCCCCCCCGAATCTGGAACACCTGAAATGCATTCCCCTGTAGGAGCTGCCGAAGGCTCGGGCCGCGATCAACTTAATAACTTTTAACTGCCGATACTGGATTCCCACAATGGACCTGACCCCACGCGAAAAAGACAAGCTGCTGATCTTCACCGCCGGCCTCGTCGCCGAGCGCCGACTGGCGCGCGGCGTGAAACTCAACTACCCGGAAGCCATGGCCTACATCTCCGCCGCGCTGCTCGAAGGCGCCCGTGACGGCCGGACCGTGGCCGAGTTGATGCACTTCGGCACCACTCTGCTTTCACGCGAACAAGTGATGGAAGGCATCCCGGAAATGATCCCGGAGATTCAGGTCGAAGCGACGTTTCCCGATGGCACCAAACTGGTCACCGTCCACCAACCGATCGTCTGAGGCCGCGCCATGACTTACAGCATTCGCGATGCCGTCCACGCCGACCTGCCGGCGATTCGCGACATCTACAACGACGCGGTGCTCAACACCACAGCGATCTGGAACGAGTCGGCGGTCGATCTGGGCAACCGTCAGGCGTGGTTCAGCGCGCGTCAGGCCCAGACCTATCCGATTCTGGTGATCGTCGACGCCGACAACAGCGTGCTCGGCTACGCTTCATTCGGTGACTGGCGGCCCTTCGATGGCTTCCGCCACACCGTCGAGCATTCGGTTTACGTGCGCAGCGACCAACGCGGCAACGGCCTCGGCCCGCAATTAATGAGCGCATTGATCAAACGCGCGAAAACCTGCGGCAAGCACGTAATGGTTGCCGCCATCGAAAGCGGCAACGCCGCCTCTATCCGTCTGCATGAGCGCGCCGGTTTCATCATCACCGGACAGATGCCGCAAGTCGGTACCAAGTTCGGCCGCTGGCTCGACCTGACCTTCATGCAACTGACCCTCAACCCTGGCGCGGAGCCGCCTGACGCCAACAAGGAGTGACACCGATGAACGCTGCCCAACTGCGCCGCGTCAACGCTGAAAGTTTTGCGCACTATCGTCAGGGCCTGATCGATCTGTTGCTCGATGCGGTGGGCTATGGCGCGAGTGTCGGCTTCATGGCCGACCTCGATGCCGCCCAGGCCCGCGCCTATTTTGATGACGTTCAGGACAACCTCAACAAGGGCAGCGTATTGCTCTGGGTGGTGGTCAAGGACGAAAAGGTACTGGCCAGTGTGCAACTGGGCTTGTGCCAAAAGGCCAACGGTCTCAATCGCGCCGAAGTGCAGAAACTGCTGGTGCGTGAACACGCCCGGCGTCGCGGACTCGGCCAACAATTGATGCAGGCGCTGGAACTGGAAGCGCCCAAGCACAAGCGCGGCATGCTCTTCCTCGACACAGAAGCCGGTTCGCCCGCTGAAGATTTCTACAAGGCCCTGGGTTACACCCGTGCCGGCGAAATCCCCGACTATGCCTGCGACCCGCACGGCACTTATCGACCGACCGCCCTCTATTACAAGATCCTCCAAGGAGCCCACTGATGATTCCCGGTGAATACCAGATCCAGCCCGGCGACATCGAACTCAACGTCGGCCGCCGCACCGTCAGCCTGAAAGTCGCCAACAGCGGCGACCGGCCGATCCAGGTAGGTTCGCACTATCACTTTTTCGAAACCAACGACGCGCTGACCTTTGATCGCGCGGCCAGCCGTGGCATGCGTCTGAATATTCCGGCCGGCACGGCGGTACGCTTCGAGCCGGGGCAAAGTCGCGAGGTGGAACTGGTGGATTACGCCGGGCACCGGCGGGTGTTCGGCTTTGCCGGGCGGGTCATGGGTGATCTCTAAGTCATCAGGTGACTGCAAGAAAGCCTGCTCGCGAAAGCGAGTAATGCGAGCGATTTCAAAACCAATTGAATCCCAAGGCGAGCACATGAAGATTTCTAAACAGGCCTACGCCGACATGTTCGGCCCCACCGTCGGCGACAAGGTGCGCCTGGCCGACACCGAGCTGTGGATCGAAGTCGAGCAGGACTTCACCACCTACGGCGAAGAGGTCAAATTCGGTGGCGGCAAAGTCATCCGCGACGGCCAGGGCCAAAGCCAGTTGCTCGCCGCCGAAGTGGTCGACACGCTGATCACCAACGCGCTGATCATCGACCACTGGGGCATCGTCAAAGCCGACGTCGGCCTCAAGGACGGGCGCATCGCCGCGATCGGCAAGGCCGGCAATCCGGACGTGCAGCCGAACGTGAACATCGCCATCGGCGCCAGCACCGAAGTGATCGCCGGTGAAGGCATGATCCTCACCGCCGGCGGCATCGACACGCACATTCACTTCATCTGCCCGCAACAGATCGAAGAAGCGCTGATGAGCGGCGTGACCACCATGATCGGAGGCGGCACGGGACCTGCCACGGGCACCAATGCGACCACCTGTACGTCCGGGCCGTGGCACCTGGCGCGCATGCTCCAGGCCGCCGATGCCTTCCCGATGAACATCGGCCTCACCGGCAAAGGCAATGCCAGCCTGCCGGAGCCGTTGATCGAACAGGTCAAGGCCGGCGCCATCGGCCTCAAGCTGCACGAAGACTGGGGCACTACCCCGGCGAGTATCGACAACTGCCTGAACGTCGCTGATCAGTACGACGTACAAGTGGCGATCCACACCGACACACTCAACGAATCCGGTTTTGTCGAAACCACCCTCGGCGCGTTCAAGGGCCGCACCATTCACACCTATCACACCGAAGGTGCCGGTGGCGGTCACGCGCCAGACATCATCAAGGCCTGCGGGTTTGCCAACGTGCTGCCGAGCTCGACCAACCCGACCCGGCCGTTCACCCGTAACACCATCGACGAACACCTCGACATGCTGATGGTCTGCCACCACCTCGACCCGAGCATTGCCGAAGACGTGGCTTTCGCCGAGAGCCGCATCCGTCGCGAGACGATTGCCGCCGAAGACATCCTCCACGACCTCGGAGCGTTCTCGATGATCAGCTCCGATAGCCAGGCGATGGGCCGCGTCGGTGAGGTCATCACGCGCACCTGGCAGACCGCCGACAAGATGAAAAAGCAGCGCGGCCCGCTGCCCCTGGACGGCGCAGGCAACGACAACTTCCGCGCCAAACGCTACATCGCCAAGTACACGATCAACCCGGCGATCACCCATGGCATCAGCCATGAGGTGGGTTCGGTCGAAGTCGGTAAATGGGCGGATCTGGTGTTGTGGCGCCCGGCGTTTTTCGGCGTAAAGCCGACGCTGATTCTCAAGGGAGGGGCCATTGCGGCGAGCTTGATGGGTGATGCCAACGCATCGATTCCGACACCGCAACCGGTGCACTACCGCCCGATGTTCGCCAGCTACGGCGGTTCGCTGCACGCCACCAGCCTGACCTTTATCAGTCAGGCCGCGCAGGAAGCCGGATTGCCGGAAACGCTGGGGCTGAAGAAGAAAATCGCCGTGGTCAAAGGTTGCCGCGAGGTGCAAAAAACCGATCTGATCCACAACGATTACCTGCCGAACATCGATGTCGATCCGCAGACTTATCAGGTCAAGGCCGACGGCGTGTTGCTGTGGTGCGAACCGGCAGACACCCTGCCAATGGCTCAGCGCTACTTCCTGTTCTGACCTCAACGCCATAAAAACAGGCCCCGAAGCCGTGCCCTGCCGCGCAGTCTCGGGGCCTTTTTGATCGCGGTAGAAAACCGCCGCACAAACGGTCGTGTATTTCCCGCCAAAGGGACTAATATTCGATTCGCTTCACTATTTTCAGGGACTGCCCATGCGTCTTTCCGAGTTCATCGTGGCTAACATCGACCCTATCGTCGATGAATGGGAACAGTTTGCCGCTACCATTACCCCGGCCGCCGACCATCTGGACTCCACCGCGCTGCGCGATCACGCCAGCGAAATCCTGCGGGCCGCCGCCCGCGACATGAGCAAACCGCAAAGCCCCGCCGAACAGGCCGCCAAAGCCAAGGGCGACGGTCCGGAAAAAACCCCCAGCCTGGACGAGGCCGGCGCCAGCCATGGCGAACTGCGCCACACCGTGGGTTTTGATCTGGTGCAGATGACCAGTGAATTCCGCCATCTGCGGGCCTGCGTGATTCGCCTGTGGGTCAACAGCCTGCAATCCCCTGACGTAGCCTATTTCCAGGACATGATCCGCTTCAACGAAGCCATCGACGAAGCCCTGGCCGAATCGACCGCCGCCTATGCCGAGCAGGTCAACCGTTCGCGCGACATCTTCCTCGCTATCCTCGGCCATGATCTGCGCGCCCCGCTGCAAGCGGTGAGCATGTCTACCGAACTGCTGCTGCGCAAAACCCGTCTTGAGGGCGATGCCCTGACGTGCGCACTCAATATCAAACGTGGCGCGCGACACATGGCGGCCATGGTCAGCGACTTGCTGGAGCTGGTGCGTAGTCGTCTGGGCAGAAGCCTGCCGATCGAACCGGCGTCGATGGACATGGCCGACGCGGCGCGGGCGGCGATTGCCGAGGCTTGCGCGGGCAATCCGGAATGCGATCCATTGCTGACTGTAGAAGGCGATACCAAGGGCTCCTGGGATGCCGGGCGCATCGATCAACTGCTGCAAAACCTGATCGGCAATGCCTTGCAGCACGGTTCGAACCAGCACGACGTGACCGTCACCCTCAGCGGCGAGGGCGATAGCGTATGCATTGCGGTGCATAACCACGGCACACCGATTCCAGAAGAGGCGATTGGCACGATCTTCGACCCGCTGGTGCGCAGCGCCGACGAACAACTTGGGCACCCTTCCACCAGCCTCGGGTTGGGGTTGTTTATCGTCAAGGAAGTGGTCACCGCTCATGGCGGGACAATCGAAGTCAGCTCGAATGCGGCTGACGGGACGCTGTTCAGAGTGGTGTTGCCCAGAAAGGTTTAAGCAGATAAACCGAGGGGAATTCATCGCTGGCAAGCCAGCTCCCACAGGGTTCTGCGTCGGTCGCAAAATATGCATTCGACGCGATACTTGTGGGAGCTGGCTTGCCAGCGAAGAGGCCCTTCAGTGCAACCTGTAAACAACGGTAAAACTACTCGACCACCAGCCGCCCCAATCGCTGGCGCAACATACGGTTTTCGGCTCGCAGTTCCTGCACTTCTTCCAGCAGATTCAACGCCAGGGCGACGCCTTCCCACTCCAGTTCCAGATCGCGCCGCAGCTTGGCGGCGCGTTTGGCCAGCGTCAGCTCGTAATCGGTGAAACGCCATTCCCTGGGCTGCGCGCCCTGAGGTTCGAGGATGCCGTGTTCGACGATTTCGATCACGTAGACGTCCGACAAATCGGCCGCCTCACAGAATTCTGCCATGTCCAGTTGAACGATCAGGGGGCTGCTCATGATGGGCTACTCCGTCGCTGGGTTCAGAAGTTCTCTCGCGGATTGAAGGCGGCTTTTTTCGCCAGTTCCTGCCACAACGCCTTGACGTCATCGTCCGCTGCTTTCGGCATCACGGCCTTGAGCTGCACGAACAGATAACCGCGCTCGCCGGCCTTGTTTTTCAGACCATGGCCCTTGGCGCGCATGCGCTGACCGTTCTGGCTGCCGGCCGGAACCTTGAGGTTGATCTTGCCGGTCAGGGTCGGCACGGCCACTTCAGCGCCCAACGCCAATTCCCACGGTGCCAGCGGCAACGTGATGATCAGGTTTTCGCCTTCGACATCGAACTTCGGATGCGGCGCGAAACGAATGGTCAGGTACAGATCGCCGTTCGCCCCGCCACCGACGCCAGGTGCGCCCTGACCTTTGAGGCGGATGCGCTCGCCGTCAGTCACGCCCGCCGGGATCTTCACGTTCAGGCTCTTGCTGGTGTTGCTGACGTGCTGGCCGTTGGCGTTGTATTGCGGCACCTGAAAGGTGACCTTCTTCGATTCGTTCGAGAGCGTTTCCTCGAGGAAGATCGGCAGTTCCATTTCCACGTCTTGCCCTCGGCGCCCTGCACTGCGTTGTTGCCGACCTTCACCGCCACCGAAACCGGGGCCGCGATTGCCGAAGATCGAACTGAAGAAGTCCGAGAAGTCGCCGGTGTCGCCACCGCCGCCACCAAAACCGCCACGGCTCTGCCAGCCCGGTGGCCCCTGGAACGGCTGACCGTGCTGGCCGTAGCGGCGCAGCTCGTCGTATTCGGCGCGTTTGTCGGCACTTTTCAGCGCTTCATAGGCTTCCGAGGCGTCCTTGAACTTGGCCTCGGCGTCTTTTTCCTTGCTGACATCGGGGTGGTATTTGCGCGCCAGCTTGCGATAGGCAGCCTTGATTGCCTTGTCGTCTGCTGTCGGCTCCACGCCGAGTATCTTGTAATAGTCTTTGAAGTCCATTGAAGGAATCACCATCCGTTATCGATTTCGCGCCGATGCCAGCATGCGCCGATTCGCGCGTGCCGGGTTGACCGATCTCAAACTTGTGACCGGGTGGCGCAGCAGAAGTTTATCGGCAGTGGGCGACGGTTCTTGCGACCGCCGGTATGTCTGCCGGCCCATGCCAGCAAGTTTGGGGCGAAGCGGCGACTTTCAACCCAGTCTAGTCGCGAAATAGCTGATGACCGGCCTTCGAATCTGCCGCGCACTGACATACACTGCGCGGCCGTTTTTTGACCGGAACCCGAAAGACATGAATAACGCCTCTCCAGCCCGTGCCTGCGGCATCGACTTCGGCACCTCCAACTCCACCGTCGGCTGGCTGCGCCCCGGCATGGAAACGATGATCGCGCTGGAAGACGACAAGATCACCCTGCCGTCGGTGGTCTTCTTCAACATCGAGGAGCGCCGCCCGGTCTACGGTCGCCTGGCGCTGCACGAATACCTGGAAGGCTACGAAGGCCGCCTGATGCGCTCGCTCAAGAGCCTGCTCGGCTCCAAGCTGATCAAGCACGACACCAGCGTTCTCGGCACGGCAATGCCGTTCAAGGACTTGCTCGGCCTGTTCATCGGCCAGCTCAAGAGCCGCGCCGAAGCCGCCGCCGGTCGGGAATTCGAACAAGTGGTGCTGGGTCGTCCAGTGTTCTTCGTCGATGACGATCCGCTGGCCGACCAGGAAGCCGAAGACACCTTGGTGGAGGTGGCGCGCAAGATCGGTTTCAAGGACGTTTCGTTCCAGTACGAGCCGATTGCCGCAGCATTCGACTACGAGTCAACCATCGAAAAGGAAGAGCTGGTACTGATCGTCGACATCGGCGGTGGTACCTCCGACTTCTCGCTGGTGCGCCTGTCGCCCGAGCGTCGCGGTGTGGATAACCGTCATGACGACATCCTCGCCACCGGCGGCGTGCACATCGGCGGTACCGACTTCGACAAACAACTGAGCCTGCAAGGCCTGATGCCGCTGTTCGGCTACGGCAGCCGCATGAAGAGCGGCGCCTACATGCCGACCAGCCACCACATGAACCTGGCGACCTGGCACACGATCAACTCGGTGTACTCGCAGAAATCCAGCCTGGCGCTGGGCAGCATGCGCTACGACATCGAAGACACCGGCGGCATCGACCGCCTGTTCAAGTTGATCGAGCAACGCGCCGGGCACTGGTTGGCGATGGAAGTGGAAGAAACCAAGATCCAGCTGACCCATGCCGACAGCCGCCACGTGCCGCTGGACCGGATCGAGCCGGGTTTGAGCGTGGAACTGACGCGAGCTTTGTTCGAGTCGGCAATCGATGCATTGCTGGAGCGAGTGCGCGGCAGCGTCACGCAGTTGTTGAACGACGCGAATGTCTCGGTGGCTCAGGTCGATACGGTGTTCTTCACCGGCGGTTCCAGCGGTATCCCGGCCCTGCGCAACAGCGTTTCGGCGATGTTGCCGAATGCGCGGCATGTCGAAGGGAATATCTTTGGCAGCATTGGTAGTGGTCTGGCGATCGAGGCGATGAAACGCTACGGCGCCATGAGCTGATCACAAGCCTTGTGGCATAGGCTTCTGAAGTGAGGAATTTTTTTGTGGCGAGGGGATTTATCCCCGTTGGACTGCGCAGCAGTCCTCTGCCGTTGAGATAAAAGCGGGGCTGCTTCGCGACCCAACGGGGATAAATCCCCTCGCCACAATCATCCCCCGTCACAAAGACCTGGCCTTACACCATCCCGCCCAGCTTCAACTCACTCTTCAGATACGCATAGTAAATCGGCCCCGCCACCACCCCCGGCAGGCCGAATGCGGCTTCGAACACCAGCATCGCCAGCAGCAACTCCCACGACTTGGCACTGATCTGCCCGCCGACAATGCGCGCGTTGAGAAAGTATTCGAGCTTGTGGATAAAGATCAGATAACCCAGCGCAGCCATGGCCACCCAGATAGACAGCGACAGGCCGACGATGGTGATCAGCGTGTTCGACATCAGGTTGCCGATCACCGGCAGCAGGCCGAGCAGGAACGTCAGCACGATCAGGGTTTTGGTCAGCGGCAACTTGATTCCGAACATCGGCAGGATCACCGCCAGGAAGATCCCGGTGAAGAACGTGTTGAGCAGGGAAATCTTGATCTGCGCGAAGACGATGTTGCGAAACGCCTGCACCAGCAGGTGCAAACGATCAAACAGCGCCGCTGCCAGCGGCTTGCGCTTGGTGACATCAGGTATGCGCTGCAAGGCGATGATCGCGCCGAGCACCATGCCGATCAGCAGCGTCACAAACATATGTGCAGCGTCCTTGCCCACCAGTTGCAGGTCGGACAGATGTTTGCTCGCCCACTCGCCAATCGCCACGCGAAACTCCGCAGCGCTGGCCGGCAGGTAGGCATCGATGAACGGCGGCAACTGACCGCGCGCACGGTCGACCACGCCCATAAATTTATCGAGTGACGCGCCGGGGTTTTCCGCTTCGTGCAGCAGGAAACTGATGGCGCCGGCAAAGATCAGCGCCAGCACACTGACCACCAGCGTGCCCAGCAGCGCCACCGCCAGCCACCGCGCGCGCCGGCCTTCGATCAGCCGTTGCAGTTGCGGGGTGAGCATGTTGACCAACTCGAACACCAGCAACCCGGCCAGCAGACTGGGCAACAAGCGCAGCGGCAGCACCAGCAGCAAACCGCCGAAAATGATGATGCAGCTGACCCAGAACACAACATGACGCTCAGAAAACGTTGGCATACAGCCTCAAAACGAACGGCGTAAAAGGATGGGCAGTCTGCCAGCGATCCGGGATGAGCACTAGGGATATGCGGGCCGACCTCTCGGACCTCATCGCTGGCAAGCCTGCTCCCACAGGTTAGGTGTCGAACACAAATTCAGAGATCAGCCGAAGTCCCTGTGGGAGCGGCGGTGCGACGATTCGACTTGCCCGCGATGGGGCCAACCCAGTCACCACAGAGTCGAGGTGATTATTTTTTCTTCAGGCATTCACTCATGAACGTCTTGCGCGCATCGCCGGCCAGTGCCTTGGTTTTCGCATCGGCATTACAGGTTTTCATTTTTTCCTGCTGCGGGGTCAGGGCCTTGGCATCGTTGGCCGCCGGCGCTGCCTTGAGGCAGGTGCTCATGAAGGTTTTGCGCTCATCGCCTTTCAGACTCTTGGCGGTCGCATCGGCATTGCAAGTGGTCATTTTGTTCTGTTGCGCCGTGGCGGCGAAACCCTGGGAACACAGGAGCAAACCAATCATCAACAAAGGGACACGCAACATCTTCATGGAGTTTTCTCCTTGTCGCCGCTTCGATGGAGGCGGCCTCTTCGGCAGTGTAGCCAAATCTTGTTACACCTTCCTGCCTTCCAGGTGACTGCGGCGGTACTGCTCCGGCGTGCAGCCGGCCTGACGGGCAAACATGGCGATAAAAGCCGAGCCGCTGCTGTAACCAAGGTCGAAAGCGATCTCCTGCACACTGCGTGAAGTTTCCAGCGCTTCGATCGCGGCGAGATAGCGCAGGCGCTGTCGCCACTCGCCAAAACTCATCCCCAGTTCGCGAACAAACTGCCGCGCCAACGTGCGCTCGCTGACATGCACCTGCGCCGCCCAGTGCGCCAGCGGTTGATTGTTGCCGGGCTCGGCCTGCAACGCATCGAGGATCGCCAGCAACCCCGGACTGCTCGCATAGGGCAGATAACACTCATGCACCGGTGCCTGTTGCAGTTGATCGACCAGCACCTGGGCCAGACGCTGATCGGCATCGAGTTCGGGGATCTTCACGTCGCGGGCCGCGAAGTCTTTGAGAATCGCCTTGAGGATGTCGCTGATCGCCAACGTGCAGGCCCGCGTCGGCAACTCGGCGCAGACCCTGGGGTCGAGACACACCGCGCGATAGTTGACCGGTTGATGGCTGTAGAAACTGTGCTCGACCTGCGGCGGCACCCACACCGCGTACTGCGGCGGCGACATGAAGCGACTGCCGTCGACGTCCATGTGCAGCACGCCGTGGGCGGCATACTCCAGCGTGCCCCATGGATGACGGTGCGGCGCGGCGAATTCGTGGGCGGTGAAATCGGCGTAGCGGAAGTACACCGCCGATGGCAGTTCGCTGAAATCCAGCAGATCGATGTGTTTACTGTTCATGCTGTCCGGTTTCAGAGGCAGGTTGTCCGGTTCGAAGTATAGGCTTGCATCCAGACAAGGGATAATTGCGCTTCATCAACGTACTGGTTTCAACCCATGCAATACGCTTTTCCTCTGCTGGCGATTTTTATCTGGGCCGGCAATACCGTTATCAACAAACTCGCGGTCGGTGCGATCTTCCCGGCGGAGATCGGTTTTTACCGCTGGCTGCTGGCGGGTCTGTTGTTCACGCCGTTCATGCTCAAACAAGTGGTCGCGCACTGGTCGCAAATTCGCCCGAACCTGGGCAAGATTTTCGTCCTCGGCGTGCTCGGCATGGCGGTCTATCAAAGCCTCGCCTATTTCGCCGCGACCCTGACCACCGCCACCAACATGGGCATCATCCTGTCGCTGATGCCATTGATGTCGCTGGCCATGGCGATCATCAGCCTCGGCCAGCGCCTGACAGCCGGTGCGCTGGTGGGTGCGGTGTTGTCGTTCGCCGGCGTGCTGGTGGTGGTGTCGTCCGGCAGCCTCGGCGCGCTGTTGCAACACGGGGTGAACCTGGGTGACGCCATGATGCTGATTGCCACGCTGGCCTACGCGATTTACAGCACCCTGCTGAAAAAATGGCAGCTACGCCTGCCGCCGCTGGTGTTGCTGTACTTGCAGGTGCTGGTGGCGATTGTGGTGCTGTTTCCGCTGTACGCCACCTCGCCGAAAACCGGGCTGACACTGCAGAACATTCCGCTGGTGTTGTACGCGTGTCTGCTGGCTTCGATGCTCGCGCCGTTGGCGTGGATGCAGGCGGTGATGCGTTTGGGGCCGAGCCGGACCACACTGTTCTTCAACTTGCTGCCGTTGATTACGGCGTTGATTGCAGCGGTGGTGTTGAAGGAACAACTGGCGATGTATCACCTGGTGGGTGGTTTGCTGACGTTGGGCGGGGTGATTTTGTCTGAGCGCTGGACGACCGTGTTGGGCCGACGGGTCAGCATCGCCTGACTCGGCCTGTGGCGAGGGGATTTATCCCCGATGGGTCGCGAAGAGCCCCCTTTCTTCCCCCTAACAACTGGGGCTGCTGCGCAGCCATCGGGGATAAATCCCCTCACCACAACACCCGATTTAGACGCCAGCTGCTTTCAGGCGCGCCGCATGCTCGACAAACAGCCGCACCGGATCGGCACCCTTGCCCACCAGCCCCAGCGACTGGTTGACGATATCGAAGTGATCCAGCGGATAGTCATCGCCAATCACTGTGCCCAAGTGCGAACTGTAACGCCCGACCATGCCATCGCACTGCCCGGGTTCACGCACGAACGTTCTGGCAAACAACCGGCAACTGCGATTCGTCCCGTCAAACAGATTGCCGCCACGATCCGTCTTGCCCGGCTGCAACGTCCCCGACCACGAGTAATAGCGCACGCCGTTGACCTCTTCCGGCCCGTGCCCGCCCCAGGTTTCGGGCAGGCCCTGTGGATAACGCTGGTTAAACAGCGCCACACCGTCAAAGGTCAGCGATTGGTGCGAGGCGTGGATATCCACCGGCAGTTTTGGCCCGTGATACCCGGTATCCAACAGCGCCATCAACCAGCCGACAAAACGCAGCAGCGCTTCAAGAATGCGCCCCTTGGCGCTGTCCGCCGGGTAGTGCTTTTGCAGATAGTCGGCCAGTTCCGAACCGTGATTAGGCCCGGCGACCGACGTCACCGAGGCCACCAGATCCGGGCGCTTCGCCGCGGCATAACGCGCGGTCAGCGAGCCTTGGCTGTGGCCGAACAGATTGACCTTGGCTGCGCCAGTCTCGCGCAGAATCTCCTCGATCCGTGCCAGCAATTGCTCGCCACGCACCTCGGTCGAATTCAACGGCGACACCTGCACGGCAATCACCGTCGCACCACCACGGCGCAAGGCTTTGATGATTCCGTACCAATAGGGATAAAGCACCAGCCGGATAAACCCGAGCATTCCCGGCACCAGCACCAGTGGATAACGCGTACGCGAGGCGTGCGACATGGGCAAACATCCTTGTGGTCGGTGAGTGGATGCAAGGCGTGCAAAACGCCCGCCAAGCATCCTCCTTGAACATGACAACTCGATGAGCAGCCTACTTCAGCCCCACCACACCCGCCACAATCAGGCCTACCGACAGCAGTTTGACCAGCGTCAGGCTCTCGCCCAGCAGCGCGAAGCCGAGAAAAACGGTGCCCAGCGAACCAATGGCGGTCCAGATCGGATAAGCCACGCTTACCGGTAACTCACGCATGGCCAACGTCAGGAAGTAGATCCCGCCCACCGCCGCAACCACGGTGACCAGAGACGGCCACAGTCGGGTGAAGCCTTCGGCGTACTTCATGCCCATGGCGAAGGTGACTTCGAACCCGGCCGCAATCAGCAGGAACAGCCAAGCCACCTAGAACGACCGGGCGAGGTCAAGCAAACGCTGCTCGGCCTCGGCCACCGACACCGCGAAAGTGCGCTCGGCAGACTCCTCACCCTCGGCTGCGACCACCGTGACATCGTTGATGCCGACGAACCCCAGCGCCGTGCGCAGCCATGGATCGGCGTGGTTCAGCGCTTCAAGCTCACCGCCGGGACCGAAGCCGAAACCGCCTCGACTGGTGACGATCAAGGCTTTCTTGCCTTGTAACAGCGGCGTGTACTGGGCAATGCCGTTGTCCAGCGTGTGGTCGAACGTCAGGCCCAGCCGCACGATCTGATCGACCCAGGCCTTGAGGCCACTGGGCACGCTGAAGTTGTACATCGGCGTGGAAATCAGCAGCAGGTCGTGGTCGAACAACTCGCCGACCAGTTGATCGCTGAGCGCCAGATCGGCCTGCATCGACAATGGTCGCGCCTCGGGTTCCGGGTAAAACGCCGCCGCGACGAAGGCCTCGTTGACCGCCGGAATCAGCGCCCGCCCCACTTCACGCCGAGTCACCTGAGCCTGCGGATGGCGCGCTTGCCAGGCACTGAGAAAACCTTCTGCCAAACGCCGCGAGTGAGAACGGTCACCCCGTGGGCTGGCATGAAGTGCAAGAATCCTGTTCATCTATAAATCCTCCGGACTAGAATCAATCTGCTTGTGGCTTGCAGCTTGAAGCGCAGCACGGCATCTCTTCAAATGAGTAGAAATCAGTCTGGATGAATTTTTTTCATCCATGGAGTCACAAATGTTCGCCTCGCTGCCGCTAACCGCCCTGCGCGCCTTCGAATCCGCCTCGCGCTTGCTGAGTTTCAAGGCTGCCGCTGAAGAACTGTCGGTGACACCCACCGCGATTTCCCATCAGATCCGTGCGCTGGAGGACTGGCTGGGCGTCGCGCTGTTCGAACGCCTGCCGCGACAAGTACGCCTGACCGAGGGCGGTGAACGGTTGTTTCGCAGCCTGCACGGTGCCTTGCTGGAAGTGGCGCAAAGCGTCGACACCCTGCGCCCGCAACGCAGCGGCAGCAGCCTGACGCTGTCGACCACCGCCGCGTTCGCTGCGCTGTGGCTGGTACCGCGACTGGGGCGGTTTTATGCGAAACACCCCAACATCAACGTGCGCCTCGATACGCATTGTGAAGTGATCGATCTGCATCAGGACGCCAGTGTCGATCTGGTGCTGCGCTACAGCCTCGATGACTACCCGAATCTGTATGGCCTCTGCCTGTTCGATGAATCGTTCGGCGTATACGGCTCGCCAGAACAAGTGGCACTGGCCGCACGTCGCACACCGACCTTGATCAGCGTGCACTGGCACAATTCGAAGCTGTACGCCCACGGTTGGGAAGCCTGGTGCGCCAAGTCCGGCGAGCACTGGCTGAATCAACATCCGGCGATCCGCGAATACGACGAAGAGCATTACGCCCTGCAAGCGGCGATTGCCGGACAAGGGCTGGTACTGGCGAGCAATATTCTGGTCTCGGAGAGCGTCGCCAGCGGTTTGTTGGTGCCGTACAAGGGCGAGGTTCAGGTCGACGGAGCCGGCTACAGTGCGCTGTGTGTGCCCGGGCGCGAACGACATCCGCCGGTACGGGCATTTTTTGCGTGGCTGCGCGACGAAGCGCAGCGTTCAGGGTTGGCGCCGAGATTGCCGAAAATTCCGTAAAACTTTTTGCATCGCTCAAGACTCACAACCTGGGTAGGCGATCACGTCTGTAGAGCGTGGCGCCAATCGGATTAGCCTCCAGGAGACTGAAATGAGCGACCTGCATTTGTCTGATGTTCAAACCCTGCGCGAGCGCGCACGGCAACACGTGGAAAACGGCGCGGTGACCGAGGGTTACAGCGCCAACCGTGAAGAAGTGCTGCGCTTGCTCAATGAATCGCTGGCCACTGAACTGGTCTGCGTGTTGCGCTACAAGCGCCACTATTTCATGGCCAACGGCCTGAAAGCCCACGTGGCCGCTGAAGAGTTTCTCGAACACGCCACCCAGGAAGCCGAGCACGCCGACCGTCTGGCCGAGCGCATCGTGCAACTGGGCGGCGAGCCGGAGTTCAACCCGGACATGCTGTCGAAAATGTCCCATGCTCAGTACGTGGCCGGGAACACTTTGAAGGAAATGGTCTACGAAGACCTGGTCGCCGAGCGGATCGCCATTGATAGCTACCGCGAGATCATTCAGTACATCGGTGAAAAAGACCCGACCACCCGGCGTATCTTCGAAGACATCCTGGCGCAGGAAGAAGAGCATGCCGATGACATGGCCGACATCCTGAACGACCTGTAAACCTTAAAAGCAAAAGATCGCAGCCTGTGGCAGCTCCTACACTGATCTCTGTAGGAGCTGCCGCAGGCTGCAATCTTTTGATCTGCTGTTACTTGCTTGGCTTGACGGTCACCGGTGCCTTGCCCGCCTTCATCTGTTCCAGCAGCGGCGCACACTGATTAGGTTCCCCGCCACTCGGCGCCACCAGCGCCAGCAGCCCGGCCGCCGGTGCGGCAATCACACCCAGTGCGACCATCCCCGCCCCGCGCAGCAACAGCGGCACCGCTTTGACCCCGGCATCCGGTTTGATGAACTTGCCGCGCACGTACAGCGGCGAACGCAGGGATATCAAACGCCAGCCTTTGGATTCCGGCGTCACCGTCAGGTCCAATTGCTCGGTGGCCATGTTCGCCGTGCCATCGATGTAGATGATCGCGTTCTCGGTATCGAAAACAAACAGCCGCGTGGTGGCCAACCCCGTCTTGATGTCGAAGTCCGCCGCCGCGCAATTAATCTTCACTTCCTTGTCGCCAAAGATCTTGCCGACCACGTAGTTACCGACGTTAAGCCCCGCCAGTTCCATCAACTCACGGCTGATTGCACCGTCGTTGATCAGCATCTTCAGATTGCCATTCGCGCCGCCCAGCAGCTTGGCCACCGAGTTACCGCGACCGGTGATATCCGCATCGCCATTGAGCTCGCCGAAACTGGTTTTCATCGGTTCGAAGGTCGGGAACAGCTCCTTGAGCTTGAACCTGCGCGCCGTCAGTTTGGCCCGGCCTTCCAGCGGTTCGGTACGACCGTTAAGGCGTATCTGCGCGTCCAGATTGCCGCCAGCCACACCGAAGCGCAGCGGTTCCAGGCTGAGCTCGCCATCGTTGAGTTTCAGGTGGGTATAAAGATCGTTGAACGGCAGTTTTTCACTGTGGACGATGCGCTTGCCGGTGAATTCGACATCGGCGTCCATTGCGCGCCAGCGGTCAGTCTTGAACTCTTCCACCGGCAGCACTTTGTCCGCTGGTTGCTTGCTCTCGCCGCCGCGGGCCTTTTGCTTGTCGTTGGAGTCGGCGCCGATCAATGGCGCCAAGTCGGCGAACAGCAGTTGATTGGACAACAGCGCGCCGCTGAGTTTTGGCCGTGGCTGGCTGGCAACGTAGGTCAGGTCACCATGGATGTCGCTACCGCCGATCTTGCCGTTGAATTTTTCATAAGTGAATTTCGCGCCAGCCTCGTCATGCAGCTTGGCGATCAGGTGGCCATCGGTGGAGTAAGGCGGCGTATCCGGCAGGGTCACACCAGTCAACGGATAAAGGTTGCCGAGGCTGGCGCCGGCCAGTTTCAGACGCAGATCGAGGGCGCCGAGGTTGAGCGGGTCGGTCAGGGTGCCGGCCAGCTCGATACTGGTGTCGCCGATTTTCGCCCGGGCTTGCAGCGGGAACGGCTTGCTCGCGTCCTGCAAGGCCAAGAGCCCGCCGATCTTGCCCTGGCCGGTGAGGTTCTGGCCGTGATACTGGCCTTTGACCTTCAAGGCAAAAGCGTAGTCCTGCGGTGCGCCTCCCTTGTCCTGCGCGGTTTTCGCCGCTTTGTCGCCGACGATTTCGCTGAACGGAATCGGCTTGCCCAGCGGATCGATCAACACATCGAGATGGGTCTTGAGCGTCTGGTCATCAAGCGTGACGTGACCCTTGTCGAACTTGATGGCACCGATGTCGACAACCCAGTTCGAAGGCTCGGCGTTCGGATCTTTCGGATCAAACTTGAATGTCCAGTTGGCCCGGCCATCGGCCAGACGCTGCAATTCGGCGTTGGGTTCGGTCAGGTCAATACGCGGGATCGCCACCCGTTGCGTCAACAACGCCAGCGGCGAAATACGCAACTCAACGCGCTTGAGCGTGACCATCTGCGGCTTCTGCGACCAGTCCGGATTACCCAGGCTCAAATCCTCGGCGACCACGTGCGGCCACGGCACCCAGGCGCGCCAACCGCCCTCCTCCGGCTCCCGCTGCCAGATCACCGCGAGGTTGCCGTTGATGGCAAAGGGTCGGTGCAGTTCTTCCGAGACTTTGGCGTTGAGCGGCGGTTTGATGCGGTTCCAGTCGAAGAACACAATGATCAGCACCAGTACGGCCAGTAGCAATAAGAGGATGGCGAAGGTCCAGGTGAAGATTTTTCCAGTGCGCGTCATGCACAAAACTCCTGATCACGACCGCGCGCCGAAAACGCGGCGCACAGCTGAAACGGCGGGCCAAAGCGGCCCATATGAAATCTGTGACTGGCAAAAGGCCCGCAGGTTTAATCAAAAGACAGATTAAGGCGCAAAAAACCGCGCGCAATCTGACCAATCGGTCGAACAGCGTTACCGCCTCCCGCACTTTTGCGAAGCACGAGTGGGTCGAAAATACCCACTGCAGTGCAAAAGCATCCCTCTGAAAGGCCCGATCTAGAGCCTCCCTCCAGAACAATCAATTCTGTTGATTATTACCATTGCGTTTATGAACTTTTATATCGACTTATCGAGAGTAGCATTGCCCTCGTACCCACTTTATCGCCCTCCCAAGGAGCAACCCATCATGAAACGCCAATTACTGCTCAGCCTTACCCTGTCGATGCTTGCCAGCACTGCTTTTGCCCTGCCCGCTGCCGACCAGGCTACTCCGCAAGTAAAAGACAGCCACTCGGTGTTCAGCCAAACCCTCGCCGAAGACGGTTATGACAAAACCCCACAAGGTCAGACCCTGGCTGAAGATGGCTACGACAAGACTCCACAAGGTCAACTTGCCGAAAACGGTCGCAACCGCCTCGAAGAGAAAGGCCTGGTTGAAGACGGTTACGACAAGACTCCACAAGGCCAAGCCCTTGCCGAAGGTGGTAATGATCGCCTGAAAGAAAAAGGTCTGGTCGAAGACGGTTACGACAAAACCCCACAAGGTCAACTTGCCGAAGGTGGTGGTGACCGTGTCATCGAACGCAACAGCGCTTTGAGCTAAGCCCATGGCGGCCCTGAAAAAAAGCCCAATCCCCGGATTGGGCTTTTGACTTTTCAGCCGCAGCTATTAATAGGTCGCCATTTCCCCGCTGCATCCCCCGCTGCCGTTCGACGCCGTTAAAGCCGATTTGCTAGAGTGCTGTGCTTGTCCTGCCGAAGAACACACCTTGCGATGCTGCCCCGCGCCGAACAGAAACAACAGACCCGCAACGCCCTGATGGATGCTGCCCGCCACTTGATGGAAAGCGGCCGGGGATTCGGCAGCCTCAGCCTGCGCGAAGTGACGAAAACCGCCGGCATCGTGCCCACCGGTTTCTATCGGCATTTTGCCGACATGGACGAACTCGGTCTGGTGCTGGTCAGCGAAGTCGGCCAGACCTTTCGCGAAACCATCCGCCTGGTACGCCATAACGAATTCGTCATGGGCGGCATCATTGATGCGTCGGTGCGGATCTTTCTCGATGTGGTCAGCGCCAACCGTTCGCAGTTTTTATTTCTCGCTCGCGAGCAGTACGGCGGCTCGCTGCCGGTGCGCCAGGCGATTGGCCGTCTGCGTGAGAACATCAGCTCCGACCTTGCGGCCGACCTGACAATGATGCCCAAGCTTCAGCATCTGGACGCGGCCGGGTTGAGCGTGATGGCGGATCTGATCGTCAAATCGGTGTTTGCCACCCTGCCGGACATCATCGACCCGCCCGCCGAAGCCTTGCCGGAGCATCTGACCCCGCAGGCAAAGATCACCCAGCAATTGCGCTTCATCTTTATCGGGCTCAAGCACTGGCAAGGGCTCGGTAGTACCGAATAAAGATCAACAGATCGCAGCCTTCGGCAGCTCCTACAGAGATCAAGGCAGGAGCTGCCGAAGGCTGCGATCTTTTTTGTGCGCCGCAAATTGGTGCATGAAAAATTCTTAACGCACCAAAACATCTCAAATCCCCGCAATATCTTGAAACATCCACTACGATCCGACAGGGATTTCCTACATCTCGTCCGATTGGCAAGCCCCTTGCTCTAGCCTGAGTATTGTCCACTGCTGGAAGCTTTCCGATGCTGGTGATTCATCGCAGAATCGACCCTCAACCCGTCTGGGCCGCCGAGTTGCACCTGACCTTCGAAGCACGTAGCAAAAGCCGTTTGCGCTGTTTCAGTGCCGAGAACGAAGACGTCGGGTTGTTTTTGGAGCGCGGTCAGCCGCCGTTGTATGACGGCGAATGCCTACAGGCTGAAGACGGCCGAATCGTCCGTGTCTGCGCCCGCCCCGAGCAACTGCTGCACGTCACCTGCGCCAATGCTTTCGAACTGACCCGCGCCGCGTATCACTTGGGCAATCGCCACGTCGCCCTGCAAGTCGGCGATGGCTGGCTGCGGTTGCTCGACGATTACGTGCTCAAAGCCATGCTTGAACAGCTTGGCGCGCAGGTCGAAGCCATTGAAGCACCGTTCCAGCCGGAACACGGTGCCTACGGCGGCGGCCATCACCATTCGCGACACGGCGACGAAGACTTCAACTACGCGCCCAAACTCCACCAGTTCGGCGTACGTCTGTGAATCCGGCCTGGGCGCTGCTGCGCCTGGCCAGTCCGCAATTGCCGATTGGCGGCTACAGCTATTCGCAAGGCCTGGAAATGGCGGTGGATAACGGCCGCGTGAACAACCCGGACAGCGCCCGCCGCTGGATCAGTGATCAACTGCTGCTCAACCTCGCCCGCTTCGAGGCGCCGTTGCTGCTTGCCCATTGTCAGGCCGCCGCTGAGGAAAACTGGGACGAGTTACTGCGCATCTGCGAAACCCACCGCGCCAGCCGCGAGACCCGCGAGCTGCATCTGGAGAGTCGGCAGATGGGCTATTCGTTGCAGCAACTGCTCAACGGCTTGCCTGAACTGGACGCGCCGGCGCGCCACTTTCTCGATCAATGCACCGAGCCGCACCTGGCTCTTGGCTGGTCTCTGGCGGCCCGCGCCTGGGGCATCAGCCCGCAGGACGCCCTTGCCGCCTGGCTGTGGAGCTGGCTGGAAAACCAGCTCGCCGTATTGATGAAAACCTTGCCGCTGGGTCAGCAAGCCGCCCAGCGCCTGACCAGCGAACTGCTGCCGCTGCTGCAACAAGCCCAGCAGGACGCCACCCGAATCAACCCCGAACACATCGGCAGTGCCGCGTTCGGTCTGTCCCTGGCGTGCATGGCCCATGAGCGCCAGTACAGCCGACTGTTCCGTTCCTAGGGCCTGTTATTTTTGGAGAAGCAAATGAACACACAACCTCTGCGCGTCGGCATCGGCGGCCCGGTCGGTTCCGGCAAAACCGCGTTGACCCTGGCCCTGTGTCTGGCGCTGCGCGAGCGCTACAACCTCGCCGTGGTGACCAACGACATCTACACCCGCGAGGACGCGGACTTTCTGGTGCGCAACGAAGCGCTGGCACCGGAACGCATCATCGGCGTGGAAACCGGCGGCTGTCCGCACACGGCGATCCGCGAGGACGCTTCGATCAACCTCGAAGCGGTGGATCAGTTGAACCGGCGCTTCCCGGGGCTGGATCTGATTCTGGTGGAGTCCGGTGGTGACAACCTCTCGGCGACCTTCAGCCCGGAGCTGTCCGACCTGACCATCTACGTGATCGACGTTTCGGCCGGCGACAAGCTGCCGCGCAAGGGCGGGCCGGGTATTTGCAAGTCCGACCTGCTGGTGATCAACAAGATCGACCTCGCACCGCTGGTAGGCGCCTCGCTGGAGATGATGGACAGCGACACAAAACGCATGCGCAACGGCAAGCCGTTCGTGTTCAGCAACCAGAAAACCGGTCAGGGCCTGGAAGACATCATCGCCTTCATCGAACGCCAGGGCCTGCTGAACGCAGCCTGATTCACTTATCAACAAGGAAGCTTATCCATGACACTCAAACGCATTCTTGGCGCCGTGGCGCTGCTGCTGACCCCGGCACTGGCCTTCGCTCACCCCGGGCATGGCGACAGCGGTTTGATCGCCGGTATCAGCCATCCGATCGGCGGCCTTGATCATTTGCTGGCGATGATTGCCGTCGGTTTGTGGGCAGCGCAGCAGCAAGGTGCGGCACGTTGGGCGTTGCCGTGTACGTTCGTTGGCACCATGCTGATGGGCGGCATGCTGGGTTTTGAAGGGCTGGAGTTGCCAGCGCTGGAAAGCGGGATTGCCGCGTCGGTACTGGCGCTCGGCCTGGCCGTTGCGTTGGCGGTGCGTCCGCCACTGGTGATGGCGGTGGCGGCCACGGCGTTGTTTGCATTGTTCCATGGTGTCGCGCATGGCCTGGAATTGCCGGAAATGAGCAGTCCTTGGGCGTATGCGGCGGGTTTCGTGGCTGCCACTGCTGCACTGCATGCCGCCGGTTATGCGGTGGTTCGTTTTCTGCCTCAAGCTGCTGCACCGTTGGTGCGCCTCGCTGGTGCTGCCTCGGCGGTGACCGGTGCTTGGTTGCTGGCAGGCTGATCCTGTTCGCCTGATCTGGCCTCATCGCTGGCAAACCAGCGCCCACAGGGATCTTGGGTGTTCACACAATTGTGGGCTCACCCAATAACCTGTGGGAGCTGGCTTGCCAGCGATGACGGCCGATCAGACACCGGGCCTCTAAAGGCCGCCGCTCTGCTACCATGTCGCGCAATCGCCCCAGCCGTGACGACGTCCGCCCATGCCCCACGCTTCTCGCTCCAAATCCCTGCCTGAATTGACCGCCCTGTTCAGTGAGGTGCAACAGCACTTTTTGAACGTGATCGTGCCCCTATGGCAAGGCCCGGGCTGGAACGCCGACATGGCGTTGCCTTATGAAGCGCTGGACGCTGCGCACCAACCACTGCCACCACAACGCTATCGGGCGATGGCATGCGCGCGGCAGCTGTATCTGTTTTCCAGCCTGATCGGCGTTGTGGACAACGCCGAAGTCCGCGCGGCAGCGCTGTTCCGCTCCCTGCAACGGCATTTCCATGATGCCGAGCATGGCGGCTGGTTCTACAGCATCGATCCGCAGGGCAAACCGCTGGATCAGCGCAAGGATCTCTACACCCACGCCTTTATCCTGTTTGCCTGCGCGCATTATTGGGAAAAGTCCCGCGAGCCGCTGGTGGAGTCGACGCTGAACGCCGCACTGGAAGTCATCGGCCGACGCTTTGCCACCGGCGACGGCTTGTATGAGGCGTGCCTTGAGCGTGACTGGATCACGCTACAAACCGGCCCGCTGCAAAACCCGCTGATGCACTTGGCCGAGGCTTTCCTCGCCACCCTTGCCGTACGCGAAGACGCGGCAACGCAACTGGCCCTGAACGAGTTGTGCACAGCCATGCACAAGCGCTTCGTCGACCCGCAACATGGCGTGTTGATGGAAAAGCCGCTGGGAGCTGTGGATAACTGGTACGAGCCGGGGCATCAGTTCGAATGGTATTTCCTGCTGGAGTCTTCCCAGCTGTTACGCGGGTCGAAACTGCATACGGCGCTGGACAAGGCTTTCGCGTTTACCGAGCAATTCGGCGTGGTACAGCCGTCCGGCGCGGTGCGGGCCATGCTTGATCTGGAAATGGACGGACGCCCGAAAGATTCGACCCAGCGGATCTGGGCTCAGGCTGAATACCTGCGCGCGCTAACGTTGCGCCCGGACAGCGAAGCGTTGGTGCTGCGCCAGTTGCAGGCGTTGCAGCAGCGTTTCCTGCATGGCGGTGGCTGGCGTGAGTGCCGCGATGAACAGGGCGAAGTCAGCCGCAAGGATATGCCGTCGACGACGCCGTATCACCTTGCAACTTGCTACAGCGGCCTGGCTGAATATCTTCGCTGATTGATCTAACGCTATCGCGAGCAGGCTCACGCCTACAGGGGAGTGCATTCCAATGTCGGAGTGAGCTTGCTCGCGAACGACCGTTATACGGTTTCTAGGCAATCCACTTCTTGTCGCCCGTAAAACTGATGGTCAACCAACGCGCCGCATCCGGCTTGCCCAGCTTCGCCGAAATCGCCTCACGCAACGCATCCAGTTGCCCGACGCTGTTCAGCGCATAGTCCGCCGGCAACACCACATGAATCTCGATAAACCGCGCCCGCCCGTGTTTCTGCACGTAGGACACGTAATCGTCGAAACCATATTCGATCTTCGCCGCCTCCATCACCTGACGAACCTGTTCATCCAGCTTATCCGGGGCGATACCGAGCACATCGCGCAACGCCGGGCCAAGGATCTTGAACGCCGGTGGCAGCATGGTCAGGGCCAATACAATCAAGATCAACGGGTCGACAAACTTCGCCCACTCGCCATAACCCTGTGACGTGAGCAGCAGCGCTGCGAGGAAACTGATCAACAGGCCGACCGACAGCATCGCGTCCACCAGCCAACTGATGTTGTCGAACTGGATCAGGCTGGATTTGAGCTTGCGATTACGCCGACGCACATAGAAGAAGTAGGCGAACTCGACAACGGTAAACACCGCCGCATAAATGATCACCAGCCCCAGCTCGATCTCACGGCCCCCGTTGATGATGCCGAACACGCCGTTGAGAAACGCGTAGATGGCGATCAACAACAGGAAACTGCCTTCGATCAGCAGCACCATCGGCTCCAGATGCCAGAAACCGAACTGGAAGCGGTGGTTGCTTTCCTTGGCGATCAGCTTGGCGGTGATCAGCATCAGGACTTTGATGAAGGTTGCAATCAGCGAGAAAAAACCATCAAAAAGGATGGATTGGGAACCTGAAACAAAACCGGTGACGATCCCGGCAATCGCCACGGCGAACATCAGGATGGTCGATTGTTTGAGCAGCGACTGCTCACCTCGGTTACTCACTTTGACTCCTCGAAAAACCTTGAAAACCGCGGGGTGCGGTTGGGTTGTTGCGAGGGGAGTTTACCTTATCGCCCTGTTTTGGCCGTTTTGGCCTCTTCGCGAGCAGGCTCGCTCCCACATTGGAATGCATTTCAAAGTGGGAGCGAGCCTGCTCGCGAAGAACGATGATGCGGTGTCAGGCCTTGTTCCGCTCGATGGCAAAACCCGCCCAGGTCTGGCTCACCGGCATCAATTCCAGGCTGTTGATGTTGATATGCGCCGGCGCATTCATCACCCAGAAAATCGTCTCGGCGATGTCCTGTGGCTGGATCGGCTCGGCACCGGCGTAGGTGGCGTTATAGCGTTCCTGGTCGCCAGCGAAACGCACCAGCGAGAACTCGCTCTCGCACAGACCCGGCTCAATGTTGCTCACCCGCACGCCGGTGCCCTGCAAGTCGCAGCGCAGGTTCAGGGAAAACTGTTTAACGAACGCCTTGGTCGCGCCGTACACGTGGCTGCCCGGGTACGGGTAGTTACCGGCAATGGAGCCGAGGTTGATGATGCCAGCGCCACGGCCATGGGCGATCAGGCGCGGCAACAGCAAACGGGTTGCGTACATCAGGCCTTTGACGTTGGTGTCGACCATGGTGTCCCAGTCATCCAGATCGCATTTCGGCGCAGGGTCCACACCCAGTGCCAGCCCGGCGTTGTTGATCAGGCCACGCAGCTTGGCGAACGATGGCGGCAAGTTGGCAATCGCCTCCTCCATCGCTTTGCGATCACGCACATCGAGGACCAGACCGTGCACTTCAGTCTGCTTCGACAATTCAGCACACAGCGCATTCAGACGTTCTTCACGACGGCCGGTCAGCACCAGTTTCCAGCCAGCCTCGGCAAAACGACGGGCACAGGCTTCACCAAAACCGGACGTCGCGCCGGTGATAAACAGGGTGTTGGACATCGTGTTCTCCTCGCTTTGGCCGCTGGAGCAGCCCTTGAATAGAAAATCAGCACGCAGCATGCCCGGCCCCGCATTCACGGGCAACTCCTCTAAGCTGTACAAAAAACAACCAACACGAGCAACGCCTTAACCAACGTGGCTTGTAGCCATGTGCACGCACGTTATCCACAACCCCTTCCACAGTTTCCGGGGGCAAGTGGAAACGCGCAAAGCCGCGCCACACAAGGCTTTGCGAGGGAAATAGAAAGTTTTTTGCTTGACCCTGAACTGGCAGATGTGCGGGACATGGCATTTTGCACGACCGGGCAGATACCGGGGTGATTGCGCGGGGCCAGTAATTACGGCCCTTAGCGCGGTCTTTCCAGAGTTTAATCACAGACTTATCCACAGGACTGCGCACAGGGAAATGTCCGTTCCGGGGTGACCACAAAAAGGTTGACAAAGGCGCCTCACGCTATCGCCAAAACGTCTGATCAAAAAACAATCACAAGCCTGCAGGCCACGGCCTGCAAGGCCTTCAGCCAGCTACTCCCACGTTATTCACAGCCAGCTCCACAGCAAACGGGGACAAGTCAAAACTGTGGAAAAACAGCCGTTTGCAGCGTCTATATGTCGCGCTTTAGCAGGTTGGGGAATTTGTTTTCCACAATTTCAAAATCCGCTTGATGTCACGGCTGGATTCCATGTAGGAGCTGCCGCAGGCTGCGATCTTTTGATCTTGCTTTCAAAGATCAAAAGATCGCGGCCTGCGGCAGCTCCTACAGGTTTTGCAGGATTTGGGAGATGTAAAAAAGCCCCGGGACTCACGTCGCCGGGGCTGTGTGTATCTGGGGATAACTCAGTGCCCGCCCAGATAGGCGTTACGCACCTCTTCATTCACCAACAACTCTTTCCCGGTACCGGTCAAACGAATCTCGCCGTTGACCATCACATACGCCCGATCCGACAGCTTCAGCGCATGGTTGGCGTTCTGCTCGACGAGGAAAATCGTCATGCCGGTTTTCGCCAGTTCTCGCAGAGTCGCGAAGATCTGTTTCACCACAATCGGCGCCAAACCGAGGCTCGGCTCATCGAGCAGCAACAACTTCGGTCGGCTCATCAACGCACGGGCGATGGCGAGCATTTGCTGCTCGCCGCCGGACATGGTCATCGCCCGCTGGTTACGCCGCTCCTCCAGCCGCGGGAACAGCGTGAACATCCGCTGCATATCCTCTTTGGCGTACTTGTCGCCAATCGGAATCGTGCCCATCAGCAGGTTTTCCTCGACGGTCATGTCAGGGAACACCCGCCGGCCTTCCGGCGACTGGGCGATGCCGTTGGACGCGATGTAGTGCGATGACTTGTGGGTAATGTCGACGCCTTGATAAAGGATCTGCCCACTCGCCGCCCGTGGCTGGCCGAAGATCGACATCAGCAACGTCGACTTGCCGGCACCGTTGGAGCCGATCAGGCTGACGGTTTCACCTTCATTGATCTCCAGCGAAACACCCTTGAGAGCCTGGATCGGACCATAGAACACGTTGAGGTTTTTCAGTTCGAGGATTGGTTGGCTCATACCAGCTCCTCTTCGTCAGCGCCCAGGTAAGCAGCAATCACTTTCGGATCATTACGGATGGCTTCAGGCCCGCCTTCGGCGATAACGATGCCGTGGTCCAGCACCACGATGTGGTCGGAAATACTCATTACCATGCCCATGTCGTGTTCGATCAGCACCACGGTCAGATCATGCTCGTCGCGCAGCAGCCGGATCATCGCGCTCAGCGCTTCGGTTTCCTGAGGGTTGAGGCCGGCGGCCGGTTCGTCGAGGCAGATGATCTGCGGCCGCGTGCACATGGCCCGGGCGATCTCCAGTCGACGTTGCTGGCCGTAGGAGAGTTCACCGGCCAGACGGTTGGCGCAGTCCACCAGATCGACCACTTCCAGCCAGTAGAACGCGCAGTCCAGCGCATCGCTTTCGGCCTTGCGGTAGCCCTTGGTGTTGAGGATGCCGGCGAGCATGTTGCGGTTGACCCACATGTGCTGGGCCACCAGCAGGTTTTCCAGCACCGACATTTCCTTGAACAGGCGAATGTTCTGGAAAGTCCGGGCCAGTCCTGCGCGGTTCACCAGGTGCGTGCCGCCGAACATCTTGTAGTACATACGACTGAGGAACGACTTTGGCGAGACGAAATCGGTCGGTTTGAACGATTCGCCCAGCAACTGGATGACGTTGGTCTGCTGGCCACGCACGTTGAGTTCGATCTTGCCGCCGGAGGCCTTGTAGAACCCGGTCAGGCAGTTGAACACCGTGGTCTTGCCGGCGCCGTTGGGGCCGATCAAGGCGAAGATCGAGTTGCGCTTGACCTTCAGGCTGACATCGCTCAACGCCTTGATGCCGCCGAAATGCATCATCAGTTTTTCAACAGAGAGTACGACTTCACTCATGGCGCAGTCCTCTCATAGTGAATGGCACCTTTGCGTGGAGTGACCCCGGTACGGCTGATGCGAATCAGCCCGCGTGGTCGCCAGATCATCATCAACACCATCAGGATGCCGAACAGCAGCACGCGATATTCAGCGAAGCCGCGCAGCAGTTCCGGGGCGACGGTCAGCACGAAGGCTGCGATCACCACGCCGATGGTCGAGCCCATGCCGCCGAGCACGACGATGGCGAGGATCAGCGCCGATTCGAAGAAGGTGAACGAGGTCGGGTTGACGAAGCCTTGGTAAGTGGCGAAAAACACCCCGGCGAGACCGGCAGTCGAGGCACCGATGGTGAACGCCGAGAGCTTGACCAATACGTGGTTCAGGCCCATCGAACGGCAAGCGATCTCGTCTTCACGCAGTGCTTCCCAGGCGCGACCGACCGGCATCTTCACCAGACGATGCTTGATGTACAGCACGGCCAGTACCACCAGGAACAACACTGCGTAGATGAAGTAATACTTCACGTCCGGGTTGTAGGCGATGCCGAAGAACTCGTGAAACGGCACCCCGCCATCCTTCGCTCGTTTGCCGAACTCCAGACCGAAGAACGTCGGCAGTGGCGCCGGCATGCCGTTCGGGCCGCCGGTCAGGGACAGCCAGTTGTTGAGGACCAGGCGAATGATTTCACCAAAGCCCAGGGTCACGATCGCCAGATAGTCACCGTGCAGGCGCAGTACCGGGAAACCGAGAATGCAGCCGGCAAGGCCTGCGGTGATCGCCGCCAGCGGCAGCACCGTCCAGAAGCCCAGGCCGAGATACTGGTAACCGAGCGCCAGACCATAAGCACCGATGGCATAAAACGCCACGTAACCGAGGTCGAGCAGACCGGCCAGACCGACCACGATGTTCAGCCCCAGCCCCAGCAGCACATAGATCAGGCCGAGGATGACCACGCCCAGCAGGTACGAGTTGGAGACGAACGGAACCGCCACAGCAATCACAATCAGCAGCGGGATGATCCAGCGCAGGCTTGATTTGTGATCGGCCGGCAACACATGCACACCGGAACCGGTGCTCTCGAATCCGTCGAGAATTTTCAGGCCCTTGGGTGTTTGCAGAAACAGGCTGAGGGCAAAGCGGCCGATCATGACAATGCCGATAATCCACGCCACGCGGGTCGGCTCAAGATTGAAGCTGTAGCCCTCGAGTACGACGCCGACAATCGGGCCGAACACAATCAGGGCAATGAGGCCGGCAAGAATCGCCTCAACCAGGCTTTTTTTGATATCGATGTTTTTTTGGGTGGTTGAAGACATCGCTTACACCTTCGACACAAGAGGACGGCCCAACAGGCCCTGCGGCCGGAAGACCAGAACAAGTACGAGCAGCGAGAAGCTGAACACGTCTTTGTAGTCGGAGTTGACCAGACCGGAGAACAGCGACTCGGAGATCCCGAGGATGATCCCGCCGAGCATCGCGCCGGGCAATGAACCGATCCCGCCAAGCACCGCTGCGGTGAACGCCTTGATGCCGATGATGAACCCGGCATAGAAGTCGAACGTGCCGTAGTTCATGGTGATCAGCACGCCGGCCAGCGCCGCCATGGCGGCGCCGATGATGAACACATAGGAAATCACCCGGTCGGTGTTGATCCCCAGGATCGAAGCCATCTTGCGGTCTTGCTGAGTGGCGCGGCACATGCGGCCGAGCTTGGTGTACTTGATCACGTAGGTCAGCAGGCCCATGCCCACGAACGCCGCGATCAGAATGAACACCTTGGTGTAGGTCAATTGCACGAAGCCAGTGCCGATCTCGACACGCCAGGCACCGGTGAGCAACGTCGGAACCCCTTGTTGCTTCGCGCCCTGGGCAATCTGTGCATAGTTTTGCAGGATCAGCGAGATACCGATGGCGCTGATCAGCGGTGCCAGTCGGGTGGAGTTACGCAGGGGTTTGTAGGCAACACGCTCGATGACCCAGCCATACACCGCCGTGACGACGATGGTGAAGATCAGCGTGCCAAGCATCAGCAGCGGGAAGGATTCGATACCGAAGTACGCCAGCAGAGCCAGACTGATTGCCGCCAGGTAAGCGGAAATCATGTAAACCTCGCCATGGGCGAAGTTGATCATGCCGATGATGCCGTAGACCATTGTGTAGCCGATGGCGATCAGGCCATAGACCGACCCGAGGGTCAGGCCGTTGACCAGTTGCTGCAGGAAAATACCATCCATAACGCAATCTCACGCAGTGAGAACCTGCACACCCTGAGGTGCGCGGCTCTTCTAGGAAAAATACAGATTTACGTCGGAGCAATGTCAGAGCGCGAACAGTTCGATCACCGCAGGACCTTGTGGGAGCTGGCTTGCCAGCGATAGCGGTAGAACATTCAACACAGTTGTCGACTGTCAGGCCGTCATCGCGGGCAAGCCCGCTCCCACAGGGATTTGCGGAGTTCAAACGGTCGCGTCAGCCCTTACTTCTGTTTTTCCAGCTGGTGATATTTGCCGTCCTTGTCCCACTGGTAAACCACGTAGTCGGAGACTTTCAGGTCGCCCTTGGAGTCCCAGGTCTTCTCGCCCATGACGGTCTTGACCGGGTTTTTCTTCAGCCAGGCAGCCGCTTCTTCGCCCTTGTTGGACTTGGCGCCATTGAAGGCGGCAGCCAGGGTCTGCACCGAGGCGTAGGCGTACAGGGTGTAGCCTTCAGGTTCGGTGCCGGCCTTGCGGAAGGCGTCTACCACGGTCTTGCTGTCTGGCAGCAGGCGTGGGTCGGCGCCGAAGGTCATCAGCACGCCATCAACGAATTGTGGGCCGCCAGCGGTGGTGACCAGTTCGTCGGTGACGATGCCGTCATCGGACATGAACTTGACGTCTTTCAGGCCCTGCTCACGCAGTTGGCGAACCAGCGGACCGGCTTCCGGGTGCAGACCACCGAAGTACACGACATCGGCGCCGGCACCACGGATTTTGGTGACGATGGTGCTGAAGTCTTTTTCGCCACGGGTCAGGCCTTCGTACAGCACCGGAGTCACGCCGCGCTTGACCAGTTGGGCCTTGGTGGCGTCCGCCAGACCTTGGCCGTAGGTGTCCTTGTCGTGCAGAACGACAACTTTTTTACCCTTCAGGATATCGACGATGTAGTCGCCGGCGACGATGCCTTGCTGGTCGTCACGGCCGCACATACGGAACATGGCGCTCAGACCACGCTCGGTCACCTGCGGGTTGGTGGAACCCGGAGTGATCGCGATGATGCCCGCTTCGTCGTAGATTTCCGACGCTGGAATGGTCGAAGAGGAGCAGAAGTGACCGACCACGCCGGCGACTTTCTGGTTGGTGAGGTCCTTGGCGACCGTCACGGCCTGCTTCGGTTCGCAGGCGTCATCGCCCTTGACCAGTACGATTTTCTCCCCGTTGACGCCGCCAGCCGCGTTGACCGCGTCGGCCGCCGCCTGTGCACCCTTCATGTACTGCTCGCCAAATGCTGCGTTGGCGCCCGTCATTGGACCCGCTACACCGATTTTCACATCAGCTTGAGCAAACGCAGAAACACCCAACGCAGTAGCCACTGCGAGGGCCAGAAAGCCTTTCTTGTAAAACGTCTGGGACATGAGGTGGTGCTCCAAGGTTTTTTTTAGTTGGCACTGCGACTTCACTTCACTGAATGCTCAGAGCAAGGGCCGTGCCATCGGTTTTTTATTCTTCAAAAAGTCGCTGCTTTCTTGTTATTTCGACTGTTTCGTTCCCATTTTCATTGGGCGTGCAACCGTCTAAACCGCGGAAGGTGAAACCATTTATTTTTTCAGGCGCAACCCGCACGCGCCATCATTGCAACCGCGGTGCCAAACGACGTGCAACCAGCCTGTAACAGCCCGCGTCACCGAACTGCACACTGCTGGTGCGGGACTGCTACAACCCGCACCATTACAGGCTAGTCGTTACGTCGAAAAGCGCCGCTTCCAGCAACATATTTCAACACTCAAATGACGATGCGCAGGCACTGGCCTGCGTGATACAGCGAGAAACCAGCCTCATAAAGGCAACTGCGCAAACCCACGCCCGCCAGGGGCTGCATCGGTGCAAAAGGAATCGGCAGGGCTTGAGGGCTTCCATTGCACAGATAATCAGCGAAAGCTTTACCGACTACGGTGCCGGTAGTCACGCCTCGGCCGTTATAGCCGGTAACGGCCACCAGTCCCGGTGCCGGTTCGAACAGCCGCATCAAATGATCCGGCGTGAAAGCGATGCGCCCGGTCCAGGTGCATTCCCACTCGACGGGTTTCAGATTGGGAAAGTAATGCTGCTGCACGCGGTCGGCCCAGGCCTTGAGGAACCAGGTCGGTTTCTGATTGCCGTTGCCGAGGCTGCCGAGTAGCAGCCGCCCGTCTTTGTCGCGGCGGATGCTGCTCAAGACCTGGCGGGTGTCCCATGAGCCCTGCCCGCCTGGCAGGATTTCCTGGGCGGCATCTTCAGTCAGCGGCACCGAAGCGACCTGGTAGTAGTAACCGGGGAAAAAGTTGCGTTTGAGTTCGGTCCAGTCACCTTCGGTGTAAGCGTTGGAGGCGATGACAACCTGCTCGGCCAGCACCGAACCCTGTTCGGTCTGCACCGACCATTTTTGACCCACACGTTCGAGACGCGTGACCGGGGAATGATCGAACATCTTTGCGCCAAGACCGATGACGGCATTCGCCAGCCCGGTGACATACGCCATCGGATTCAGCGTTCCGGCACGACGGTCGAGCAATGCAGCGGCAATCTTTTGCGTACCGGTGGCTTGCTCGCAAGCCTTGCCGGTCAGCAACTCGACCGGCGCACCACGACGCTTCCATTGCTGCTCACGACTGCGCAGATCGGCCTCGCCCTTGGCGTTGTGTGCCATGTGCAGCGTGCCCTCGCGGCGCAACTGGCAATCGATGTTGTACTTATCCACAAGGCTGAACACCAGCGCCGGTGCCGCCCCCAACATGCGGTTGAGCTGACTGCCGACCGCCTCGCCGAACCCTGCTTCGATCTCGTCCGGCGGGATCCACATGCCGGCGTTGACCAGCCCGACGTTGCGTCCGGAACCGCCGTGCCCGGCGCGATGGGCTTCCAGCACGCAGACGCTTTTGCCTTTTTCCAACAGATGCAGCGCCGCCGACAAGCCGGTAAACCCGGCGCCAATCACGCACACATCGACTTTGACTTCACCCTTGAGCGCCGTGTTATCGGGCCTTTGCGGCGTGAGTTTTTCCCACAGACATTCTTCGCGTAACGGCATTGCCAGACTCCAACAGAAACCTGCCAAAAACAGTGCTTTTCCATGTAAAGGTGAACCCTGTGGCGAGGGGATTTAGCGAAACGTCGCACCGCCCCGATCGGTTGCGAGGCAACCGTAAAATCAGTGCACGTGGTGTATCTGATACTCCACATGCATGTTTTGGGGCTGCTGCGCAGCCATCGGGGATAAATCCCCCCACCACAAAGGCTCAACCCTTCAGCGGATCTCCACCTGTCAGTCGAAAGTAATGCCCTGCGCCAGCGGCAATTCCAGCGAATAGTTCACGGTGTTGGTCTGGCGACGCATGTACGCGCGCCATGCGTCGGAGCCCGACTCACGACCGCCGCCGGTCTCTTTCTCGCCGCCAAACGCGCCGCCGATTTCCGCACCGCTCGGGCCGATGTTGACGTTGGCAATGCCGCAGTCGCTGCCGATCGCCGACATGAACTGCTCGGCCTCGCGCACATCGGTGGTGAAGATGCACGACGACAGGCCTTGCGGTACAGCGTTGTTCAAACGCAGCGCTTCCTGGAAGTCGTTGTAGCCGACCACATACAGAATCGGTGCGAAGGTTTCGCTGCAAACCACGTCGCTCTGCTCAGGCATTTCAACAATGGCCGGCGAAACGTAGTACGCGTCGGGGAACTGATCTTCCAGTTGACGCTTGCCGCCAAACACCCGACCGCCCTCGCTCAACGCCTGCTCCAGCGCATCCTGCATGTTTTCAAAGCTGTGCTTGTCGATCAGCGGGCCGACCAGATTGCCTTCCAGCGGATGGCCGATGCGCACTTTGGCGTACGCGGCTTTGAGGCGGGTGACGATTTCTTCTTTCACCGATTCATGCGCGATCAAACGTCGCAACGTGGTGCAACGCTGACCGGCGGTGCCGACAGCGCTGAACAGAATCGCGCGCACCGCCATGTCCAGATCGGCGCTCGGGCCAAGGATCATCGCGTTGTTGCCGCCCAGTTCAAGGATGCTGCGAGCGAATCGTGCAGCGACTTTCGGCGCCACTTCGCGGCCCATGCGAGTGCTGCCGGTGGCGCTGATCAGCGCGACACGCGGGTCATCGACCAGCGCTTCGCCTGCATCACGGCCACCGATAATCACTTGGCAGAGATTGGCCGGGGCATCGGTGAAATTCTTCACCACGCGGTCGAACAGCGCCTGACAGGCCAGCGCCGTCAGCGGGGTTTTCTCCGACGGCTTCCATACCACCGGGTTGCCGCAGACCAGCGCCAGCGTGGTGTTCCACGCCCACACCGCGACCGGGAAGTTGAACGCACTGATCACGCCGACCACGCCCAGCGGGTGCCAGGTTTCACGCATGTGGTGGCCCGGGCGCTCGGAAGCGATGGTCAAGCCGTACAACTGGCGCGACAGACCGACGGCGAAGTCGCAGATGTCGATCATCTCCTGCACTTCACCCAGGCCTTCCTGAGTAATCTTGCCGGCCTCCCACGACACCAGCTCGCCCAGATCGGCCTTGTACTCGCGCAGCACTTCACCAAATTGACGCACCAGTTCACCGCGACGCGGGGCTGGAACCTTGCGCCACGCCTCGAACGCATGATCTGCGCGACTGATGTGCTGCTCGACTTCGGCCGGACCTTCCCAGTTCACCGCGGCAATGCGGCTACCGTCGATCGGCGAATGCACCGGCACTTTGCCGTTCTGATAAAGGGCCGGGTTCACACCAAGACGATCAAGCAATGCGGCAACCATGGGTCACTCCTCAAGCAAAAAACTGAATGTGTGCGGGCGCTTTTTCGCGACCGGGCAGGCCTTTAGTTGTAGCGTCACTAAGGCGAGGCAACAAACGACCTTTACGCGAGATATCATTCCGTTTATTCATGCTGCGCAAAGAAAGACAAGAAAAGGATCCGTCATGCTGAACAAACGCCACTTGCCGTCGATCACCGCGTTGCAGTGCTTCGAGGCCGTGACCCGGCACCTGAGTTTCACCCGGGCCGCCGAGGAACTGAACCTGACCCAGAGTGCGGTCAGCAAACAGGTCGCGCAGCTTGAGGAATTGTTGCAGCACTTGTTGTTTCGTCGGATACGCCGCCGCTTGCAGATGACCCCGGCCGGGGATTTGTACCTGGTGGAGGTCAGAAAAATCCTTACCCAAGTCGAGATGTCGACGCATTACCTGCGTTCCTACGGCGGCGAAACCGAAGTCCTGCGTGTCTCCACGCCATCGACCTTCGGCGCCCGCTGGCTGGTGCCACGCCTGAAAGGCTGGCGTCTGCGCCATCCGTCGATTCATCTGGATCTGTGCAACGAACAAGAGGCCGATGATTTGCTGCAAGGCCGCAGTGATCTGGCGTTCTATTACGGCCAGGGTTCACGCCCTGGAACCGAATGCCTGAAACTGTTCGGCGAAGAGCTGGTGCCGGTGTGCGCGCCGGGCAGTCTGCCTGACACGCCGTTCACTGATCCGACGCAACTCACCGATCTGGTGCTGCTGCAAAATGCGTCGCGCCCACAGGCTTGGCACGACTGGTTCGACAGTCAGGGCTACCAGACCGAACACAGCTACCACGGCCCGCGCTTCGAAACCTTTTATATGTGCATCCGCGCCGCGCAAGTCGGCTGCGGCGTGGCGCTGTTGCCACGGTTTCTGGTGGAAGAAGAATTGGCCGACGGCAAACTGGTCATTCCCTGGCAGCATGCAATGCCCAGCACCGACGCCTATTACCTGGCCTACCCGGAGCATGCGGCGGAAGTGCCGAAGGTGCGCGACTTTGTGAAATGGATGCTCGAACAGATCGACAGCCCCAACGCTGAGTGAACTGAGGGAATTTGTCAGGCGATAACAAACAGGCCGTCAACAATTCGCGCTTGGGCGAGACGTGCGCGCAGATCGTCATCGATAGCGCAATCATCCGGCTTGTACAACCGAACGCGCCGATAGGCATCGACCCGATCAATTTCCTGCCCGAGATACTCCCACACGACCCTCGAACAAGACGGCGCACGATGATCCGCAGCAGAAACCCCCATTTTCAGACCATTGAGCCGTGTGATACAGCTTTTGAAACTCGGGATGAGAATGGTTTGGCTGATCTCGTTTGATGTAATCGATTCATAATCGACGAAAAACAAACGATCCCGTAGGTAATAGGCGATACCCAAATATCGATATCGCTCAAAATCACCGGCTGCTCCGGCTATCTGTAAGCGCTCGTTTCGCTCATAGACAACGTCATCACCTTCCTCCCGCACCTGCACAAGCGAACATAGAATGGAGCCAGGTTCAGTCATTGCATGGTAGTACTCGTAGTAATAACCGATATGGGCTTTCAGTTCAGGCGAAGATTGTTCGCGCAGGTGTTCATGCATTATCCGTGAGGCCGCCACCTCCCCCGAGGCGTGACTCTTATTGGCCTTAACGCCGATCAGGGCGATAAATTGCTCCGAGGGCAAGCCTATCTCAAATTCCTCCACGCCAAAAAAATCGCAGATGCGTTTGAGATTAAACGGGGTGGGAACACTTTTTCCACATAGATACTTATTGAATTGCCCCCGATTAATTCGAATTTTCCTACAAACTTCCGCGACAGATCTGTAGTGACTACATAGCAGTCTTAAATTAGCCGGAAGGAACTCACACATACAACGCCCCAACAAAAATCAAGAAGGGGCAACCATAGCAGTAACTCGCATCACATTTAAGCAACTTGCGAAATTGCATCGAATGAAATATGGCTGGATATTACGGACTCTGAAAAGCTTCAGACTGACAACACTATTAACTCGCCAGCACTCTAATTAGCAAGGAGCTTTGAATGCTAGACATCATCAACGACTTTCTGACGACCAAGGTATTAATACCTTTAGTTCTTGGACTGGGAGTCTATTTCACTGTCCGCTCAGGATTTGTCCAGTTCAGGTACTTCCCCCATATGTTCGGTGTATTACACGGCAGTTGGCGCGCTGGCAGCCATCACTTGAGTTCATTTCAGGCACTGACACTGAGCCTTGCCGGTCGTGTCGGTACCGGCAATATCGTTGGGGTCGGGATTGCAGTAAGCATGGGGGGTCCCGGCGCGGTGTTCTGGATGTGGATGACCGCTCTTTTGGGCATGTCGAGCAGCTTCTTCGAATGTACGTTGGGACAGCTCTATAAGCGCAGCGATGGCAAAGGCCTGTATCGAGGGGGCCCGTCCTGGTATATCCAGCACGGCCTGGACAAACGCTGGCTCGGAATGCTCGCTGCCGTGCTATTGCTGGTGACCTTTGGTTTTGCAATCAATGGTCTCGAGTCCCATGCGGTATCACACTCGCTAAAAGATGCGTTTGATCTGCCGCCTTTGTGGTCGGGACTTGCGCTTTCTTTGATGCTGGGAGCTGTCTTCGTAGGCGGGATAAAACGTATCGCGGCAGTAGCCGACCTTCTGGTTCCTCTAAAGGTTCTCGCCTACGTCGGCGTAACGGCCTATGTGATCGTTCTGCAGTTCGATCAGGTCCCGGCGATGTTGATGACCATCATCAAAAGCGCATTCGGTCTGGATCAGGCGTTTGGCGGACTGGTAGGCAGCGCAATCATCATGGGGGTCAGGCGCGGAGTGTTTTCCAACGAGGCAGGGTTGGGCAGTGCGCCCAATGTCGCCTCGGTCGCGAAGATCCACCATCCGGTTGCACAAGGCGCCGTACAAGCACTGAGTGTTTTCATCGATACATTCGTAATCTGCACCTGTACTGCGCTACTGATTTTGTTATCAGGTTTCTACACGCCTGGGTTTGAAGGGGATGGAATTGCTCTGGCGCAAAACTCGCTGGCAGCCGTCGTCGGGGAATGGGGGCGGATGTTTATCAGCGTGGTGCTTGCGTTATTCGTATTCACAGCGATGCTTTACAACTATTACCTGGGAGAAAACAGCTTGCGGTTCATGTTTGGCGAACCTCAAAAAATGCTGATTTTCTATCGTTTGCTGGTATTGGTATTAGTGTTTTTGGGCTCTGTCGAAGATCTGTCCACTGTTCTGGCTTTTGCAGACATCACCATGACGCTGCTGGCGCTAGTCAATCTGGTAGCCATGTTCATGCTGTTCAAAATCGGCATGCGTGTCTTGCGTGACTACGACAAACAACGCCGTGCCGGAATCAAGACACCTGTTTTCGACTCAAGCAAATTCCTTGATCTGGATCTTGATCCTTTAGCGTGGCCACCGCAGCACGACTGCCCAGGCACAATGAATCGTAGCGAGTCCGCCCTTTCCTCGAACGTCAGCCCACAACCTGCTCAAGCTTAGATAGAGTAGATGCAAAGCCATTAAAACAATGACTGGCTTTGCATCAGGCACATCAAAACTTTCCAACAATTAAACTAAAAGAACAATGCACTCTTCGACCTGTCACGCCTTAAACAACCTGAAGGACTATATCCCATGAATCGCTTTTACCCCCTGAAAGCAAACGCAACCAATATTCCGACCTACTTCATAGATTCGCACGCCACGCCTAACCAATTGTTTGAAGACGCCTGTTTCAGAATTCGCGCTGCCACCGGCCTCTTGGAGGCTTTCACTTTAGTTACCATTAAAGGCACCAATGATTCTGACTTTTATAGACTGATACTCCCGGCTTATATATTACTTCAGGACGGCGTCGACACGCTGGAACAGATCACCTTCAAAGGAGGTGTCATTCATGTATAAAATCGTCACCCATGAAATGCTCAGAGCCGCTTTTATTAAAGCAGTTGAAATAAACCTGATACAGAAACACTCTTTACTGGCGGATTACTTAAAAAGCGGAGAACGACTTGAACAAGTCATTCAAGCCGCGCTTGAGGTGCAACCGAAAATAGCCAGCTTTTGCGGGCTGAGATGTATGGCATCAGCGGATCTTTCACCTGAAAGCAAAAAAGCACTGGCAATCCCCACCGCTGATATGCGCCACTAGCCCCATTGATTGAGACCGCGCAACGGCGCGGCGCACCTGGAGACCCCGTTATGAGCGAGAGTGTGTTTGCCGATCGCATCGTGCAGAACCTGCTCGACACCGACTTCTACAAACTGACGATGATGCAGGCGGTGCTGCACAACTACCCCAACGTTGAAGTCGAATGGGAGTTCCGTTGCCGTAACAGTGAGGACTTGCGCCCGTATCTGGCCGAGATCCGCTATCAGATCGAGCGCCTGGCGGAACTGAGCCTGAGCGCCGACCAGTTGAGTTTTCTTGAGCGCATCAGCTTTCTGAAACCGGACTTCCTGCGCTTCCTCGGTCTGTTCCGTTTCAACCTGCGCTACCTGCACACCGGCATCGAGAACGGCGAACTGTTCATCCGCCTGCGCGGGCCGTGGCTGCATGTGATTCTCTACGAAGTGCCGTTACTGGCGATCGTCAGCGAAGTGCGCAACCGCTATCGCTACCGCGAAACCGTGCTGGAACAGGCACGCGAACAGCTCTATCGCAAGTTCGACTGGCTGACCGCCAACGCCTCGGCCGACGAACTGTCGCAGTTGCAGGTCGCCGATTTCGGCACCCGCCGGCGGTTTTCCTACCGCGTGCAGGAAGAGGTAGTAAACGTACTCAAGCACGACTTCCCGGGTCGATTCGTTGGCACCAGCAACGTGCATCTGTCCCGTGAGCTGGACATGAAACCGCTGGGCACCATGGCCCACGAATGGATCATGGCCCATCAGCAACTCGGCCCAAGGCTGATCGACAGCCAGATCGCCGCCCTCGACTGCTGGGTGCGCGAGTACCGGGGTTTGCTGGGGATCGCCCTGACTGATTGCATCACTACTGATGCCTTCCTCGGCGATTTCGACCTGTTTTTCGCCAAGCTGTTTGACGGTCTGCGCCACGACTCCGGGGACCCTGTGGCCTGGGGCGAAAAATGCATCGCCCACTACCACAAGCTCGGCATCGACCCGATGAGCAAGACCCTGGTGTTCTCCGACAGCCTGACCCTGCCCAAGTCGCTGGAAATATTCCGCGCGCTGCACGGTAGGATCAACGTCAGCTTCGGCATCGGCACCAACCTCACCTGTGACATTCCGGGTGTCGAACCGATGAGCATCGTGCTTAAAATGACCGCCTGCAACGGCCAACCGGTGGCGAAGATCTCCGACGAGCCAGGCAAGACCCACTGCAAAGACCCGAATTTCGTCGCCTATTTGCGACATGTTTTCCAGGTTCCTGCCGATTCCAGTCTATCTAGCAAGGAGTGAATTCATGCAAGCCGTACAGCGTGAGATTGCTGAACAGCTCAAGGTGCAACCGCCGTTTGCCGACCACAAGGCACTCGAAGCGGAAGTCGCCCGACGTATCAGCTTTATTCAGGATTGCCTGGTCAATTCCGGGCTCAAGACGCTGGTGCTCGGCATCAGCGGCGGCGTCGACTCGCTGACCGCCGGCCTGTTGGCCCAACGCGCGATGCGCGAACTGCGTGATCAAACGGGCGACCAAAGCTACAAGTTCATCGCCGTGCGCTTGCCGTACGAAACACAGTTCGACGAGCACGACGCCCAGGCCTCGGTGGACTTCATCGCCCCCGACGAGCGCCACACCGTCAACATCGGCCCGGCTGTGAAGTCGCTGGCCGGAGAAGTGGCGGCGTTTGAGGGCAAGCATGCAGTGTCGGTGGATTTCGTGCTCGGCAACACCAAGGCGCGGATGCGTATGGTTGCCCAGTACACGATTGCCGGCGCGGCTGGCGGTTTGGTAATCGGCACTGATCATGCGGCAGAAGCGGTGATGGGGTTCTTCACCAAATTCGGTGACGGCGCCTGCGACCTGGCCCCGCTCAGCGGTCTGGTGAAAAACCAGGTTCGCGCGATTGCCCGCAGTTTTGGTGCGCCGGAATCGCTGGTGGAGAAGATCCCGACTGCGGATCTGGAAGACCTGTCCCCGGGCAAGCCTGACGAAGCTTCCCACGGCGTGACCTATGCCGAGATCGACGCTTTCCTGCACGGCGAGCCGGTGCGTCAGGAAGCGTTCGACATCATCGTCGCGACCTACAACAAAACCCATCACAAGCGAGTAATGCCGTTCGCACCTTGATCGGCGATTGAATGAAAAAAGCCCGCTGAGGAGTGATCCTCAGCGGGCTTTTCTTTGGCCATTGCATTGATTGATGCTGATGGCCCCTTCGCGGGCTTGCCCGCGAAGAACAATGACGCAGTGGCCCTGCTTACTTGACCGTAATGGTGCCTTTCATCATCGAAATGTGGCCCGGGAACGAGCAGAAGAAGCCGTAGCCGCCGCCCGCTACCTTGGACACGTCGAAGGTCACCGAGTCGGTTTCCTTGGCGCCGATGATTTTGGTGTGGGCGATGACGCGTGCGTCACCTTCCTTCAGGTAGTTCTTGTCGATGCCGGCAGCCAGGCCATCGGTAGCGATCGGCTGCATGTCAGTTTCTTTGCTGATCACCAGGTTATGACCCATGACGTTCTTCGGCAGGTTGCCGGAGTGGGTCAGCTCGACGGTGAAGGTCTTGCAGCTCTTGTCGATCACGATTTCCTTGGTGTTGAAGGACATCTGATCGGTGGAGTCAACGGTGGTTTTGCACTCGGCAGCCATCAATTGGCTGCTGGCCAGCGCCAGCAGGGATACCGCAACAACTTTGGAAAACATGGTGAATCTCCAAGGCAGGGTTAACAAAATCACGAATGGTAGAAAGACTGCCTGAAATCTTCGCAAGTTCCTATGACTTGAGTCAAAAATTGTATACAACTTTCAGGCTATGACACTCATCGACACAATCTAACGGCCAAACCATCTGGTCCGCCCTATGATCGGCCCATCCCTTGAGACGGAGTGCCTGTCATGTTCTTTAACGGTCTGTTGTGCAGTTTGCTCGCCGCCTACGCCTGTGGCGCCAGCGGTACCTTTGAATCACCGGAACGCGAAGTTTAGACCTTGGATCGAGGCCTGCCAGCCATTACCCTGTGACGGATTGACCCAGGAGGAAGGCATGTCTCTGAAATCCGTTTGTGTATTCTGTGGTGCCAACGCCGGCACTGATCCGGCCTATACCGAAGCCGCCGTCGCCCTTGGCCGGGCAATGGCCGAGCGCAAGTTGACTCTGGTCTACGGCGGTGGCGCCGTAGGTTTGATGGGTATCGTCGCCGATGCCGCGCTGGCTGCCGGTGGTGAGGTGATCGGCATCATCCCGCAAAGCCTGATGGACAAGGAAATCGGTCACAAGAGCCTGACACGTCTTGAAGTGGTCGATGGCATGCACGCGCGCAAGGCGCGGATGGCCGAACTCAGCGACGCATTTATCGCTCTGCCCGGCGGCCTTGGCACGCTGGAAGAGTTGTTCGAAGTGTGGACCTGGGGCCAGCTCGGCTACCACGGCAAACCGCTGGGTCTGCTGGAAGTGAAAGGTTTCTACAGCAAACTCACCGCTTTTCTTGACCATATCGTCGGCGAAGGCTTCGTTCGCGCGCCACACCGTGACATGCTGCAAGTGAGCGAATCGCCGCAAACACTGCTCGAGTCCCTCGATAACTGGAAGCCGACCGTCACGCCCAAGTGGGTCGACCAAAAACCCGGCTAACCGCCGGGCACCGATACAGGGCAGAATACGCGCCGCTCAACCTCACCTTCGACCCAAGAGGATCGCCCATGGCCAAACCCAATTACTCCTTCGCCAAACGTCAACGAGACCTGGAAAAGGAAAAGAAGAAAGAGGAAAAGCTTCAGCGCAAGAAACAATCAGCTGAAGAGGCGGCACTGAACCCTGATGGTGAAGTGGCGACTGACAACGATGTTGAGACCGATGTAGATGCACCGAAAGATCAGGCGCCTGACGCCTGAGCCCCACCGGGTTTGATGATCTAAATCAGACCCTGCGGATTTGTGACGGGGCTGGCAGTTTCACTGCCGGCCCTCACAGCGCTTCCCTCAAGTACACCCAAATCCCTTGTAGGAGTGAGCCTGCTCGCGATAGCGGTGTGTCAGCAGCAAATACTTCCACTGACACACCGCTATCGCGAGCAGGCTCACTCCTACAGTTTGATCGGCGTTAATCCAGAGGCATCACGGTAACGCGCACTTCGGGATCATGACTGCCGCCCCCCAGAATCACCCCCCGCAACGGCGACACATCGGAAAAATCCCTGCCCCACGCCAGCGTGATGTGCTCCAGCGCCGGCTGCACATTGTTGGTCGGATCAAAGTCTACCCAGCCCAGCACCGGACAAAACACCGAAACCCAGGCATGCGACGCATCGGCGCCGATCAGCCGTGGCTGCCCCGGTGGTGGCTGGGTCAGCAGATAACCACTGATGTAACGTGCCGCCAGCCCTCGAGAGCGCACGCAGGCCAGCATCAAGTGTGCGAAGTCCTGACAAACCCCACGCCGACGTTCCAGCACTTCCACCAGCGGCGTCGCCACCTGGGTTGCCTCGGCATCAAAGGTGAACTCACTGAAAATCTTCTGCATCAAGGCCTGCACACCCAGCAGCAAAGGACGACCGGAAGGGAAACAGCTTTGCGAAAACTCGACGAAGCTGCGCTTCAAGTGCACGTACGGGGACTGGAATCGATAGCGGCAAGCTTCAAGCAATTCGGCAGACAACGGCTGACTGCTGTACGTCAGCGCATTGCGCGTCAGCTCCCACGCCGGGGACTGGTTGAAATCCAGCGCCGGTCGCGCCAGCACCTCAACGGTCAGCCGCGCGTTGACCTGCAATTCATCATGCGGTCGCTCGAACGCCAGTCGGGTCAGCGGATTGCCGAACACATCCAGCTCATCACGGCGCGCCGTTGGTTCCGGACTGATCAGCAACTGCTGCTCGGTGCAGCGCTGCCAACTACATTCACGCGGCCACAGGTGCGCCAATTGCTGCGCAAGGGAAACCGGGCTGTCGTAGTGATAACAGGTGTCGTGGAAGATCTGGTAATGCGCGTTCATCAGACGGACACCGTACGCTGGCTGACATCATCGACATGGGCAAAATGGCGCAAGGCCAGGCGATCGGATACCTGCCCGCTGGCATCGGCGATCTCTTGCAGCAAATCCGCCAAACCATCGAGCGCCGCGCGCACGCTGGACTCGCCGAACAACGGGTTCTCCAGACACCCCAGATCAAACCGCGCCAGACGCTCGACCAGTTGCGACAACCCAGCCTCCCGTGGCACACCGAAATCGTCGTTCAAGCGTTTCAGCGTGCGGGTGACCAGTTTCAACTGGAACAACACGGCGTGGGGGTTTTGCTCATCGAGCAGTAGCAGGTCTAGCACCGGAATCAACTGCGCTACCGCCAGATAACGTGAGCGGTAAGTGATGCTGCTGTTGCCCAGCTCAAGCAACCACTCCAGTCCGGCCTGATCAAACGCGCCGGCACCGCGCAGAAACGCCGCAAGGCTGCTGCTGAGAAATTGCAGACGCTCAATGCGGCGGCCAATCATCAGGAAACGCCAGCCTTCGTCGCGGGTCATGTCGTCCAGTGCAAACCCGGACAGCGCGGCGAGCGACATCACCAGACGATTGAGAAAATCCAGCAACTCGCCGAAATCCGGCTCGTTGGTGTCCAGTTCCGTCGCTTCACGTTGCAACTCCACCAACGCCTGCCAGTTCTCCCGGGAGAGCTTGCCGCGCACCTGCGAAGCCGCCCACTGCAAGCGTTGCAGGTTGGCCCGCAGGCTGAACGACCAGTCTTCACCGAGCAGCGCTGCCAACAGGCGCTCCGGCAGCTCACCCTCGTCCGGCAACAGCGCCAGCCGCTCGCCGAGATCGACAGCCGCCAGCAGCGCTTGTGGATCATCACCGTCCACATAGCGCGTCAGCATGATTCGCAGCAGACGCGCGCTGTCATCACAACGCTCGCAGTAACGGCCGAACCAGAACAGGTTTTCCACCACCCGCGAAGGCAGGTAAGGGTCGCGCCGCACAAGATCGTGTACACCGACGTTGCGTTGCGCCTTCCATTGTTCGCCGCTCGGCGGCCGGTCGCCCAACACCCACGTGTCCTTGCTCGCACCGCAGCGCTGCATCGAGACCACTTCGGCATCGGCTTCGGCGGCCACCCGGGTCAGCCCACCGGGCAGCACACGATAGCCGTCATGACTGGCCACCGCGTACATACGCATGCCGATGGCCCGGGGTTGCAGTTGACCATCCTCGGCTTGCCAGATCGGCGCTTGGGACAGTTGGGCCAGCTCTTGCGCAACATAGGCATAAGGCCGTGCCTGCATGCGCTCGGCGAGGGATTGGCGCTGTTTTTCACTCAGATCACGGCCAAATACCGGCGTGAAGCTTTGCGAGGGGAATGCCGGTTTGATCAACAGTTCCGGCAGCTTTTCCAGGGCTTGGGCCAACACCGGTGCCTCACCGCACCACCACGTGGCGATGGACGGCAGGATCAGTTCTTCGCCGAAGAGGAATTGGTTGATCTTCGGCAAAAAACCCAACAACCCCGGAGACTCCAGTACACCGCTGCCGAGCGCATTGGCGACCAACACCCGCCCCTGTCGCGCCGCTTCCAGCAAACCGGGAACACCCAGCGCGGAATCCGTGCGCAGCTCCAAGGGATCGCAGAAATCGTCGTCGAGCCGCCGCATGATCGCGTGCACCCGGCGCAGGCCACTGAGGGTTTTCAGGTAGACCGTGGCATCACGCACCGTGAGGTCGCCGCCCTCCACCAGCGGGTAACCGAGCTGACGGGCGAGATACAAATGTTCGAAATAGCTTTCGTTGAAGCGCCCCGGCGTCAGCAACACCACCAGTGGCGCGTCGTCATCGCTGGGCGCCTGACGGGCCAGGGTTTCCTGCAGCGTACGGAAGAAACCGGCCAGATGTTGCACCTTCAGATCCCGGTACAACTCGGGGAAGGCACGCGACACGATGGTGCGGTTTTCCAGTGCATAACCGGCCCCGGATGGCGCCTGAGTTCGATCCGCCGTCACCCACCAGCGCCCGTCCGGCGTGCGCGCCAGATCCACAGCGTACAGATGCAGAAAGGCATCGTCCGGCGGAAGAATCCCCTGACACGGCCAGAGAAAATTGTTGTGCCCGAATACCAGTTCCGCCGGCAACAGACCTTCGCTGATCAACCGTTGCGGGCCGTACAAGTCGGCCAGCACGGCATTGAGCAATCGCGCTCGCTGAGCAATACCCGCTGACAATTGCTGCCACTCATCCGCTGCGATCACGTGCGGCAGCAGATCCAGTTCCCACGGGCGATCTGCACCCTTGGGATCGGCGTAGACGTTGTAGGTGACACCGTTTTCCTGAATCTGCCGGGCCAGCAATGCCTGACGCTGCAGCAGTTGCGCGGGGGTGTTGCGCTGCAACTGGTCGAACAGCCGCTGCCAGTGCGGACGCACCGCACCATTGTCATCCAGCAATTCGTGATAAGTGCCCGCCGTCAGCGGGTAGCGGTCTAGCAGGTCAGGCATGGAAAGCTCGGCAGACAGCAGGGAACGGTCAGACTAACGCAGGCAGATGACGCCCGGATAGACGAAAAATCCGGGCGTCGCGTAGGACTTAAAAGCGTCGTAAATCGAGAGTCATCGGTAGCTCGTCAGACAATGTCAGGTTCGGTATCGGAAGTTTCCCTGGCGTGTGGCCGATGCGGAAGAAACGCGCCATGCGCCGGCTCTCCGCTTCGTTGGCGTTGACCGGCAACGTCTCGTAGTTACGGCCACCGGGATGCGCGACGTGGTACTGACAACCGCCCAGCGAGCGCGCCATCCAGGTGTCGAGCAGGTCGAACACCAGCGGCGCGTGCACCGGGATCGTCGGTTGCAGGCAGTTGGCCGGTTGCCAGGCGCGGTAACGCACGCCAGCAACGAACTCACCCACGCGCCCGGTCGGATGCAGCGGCACGGGGACGCCGTTGCAGGTCAGCAGATAACGCTGCGGCGCTAAGCCCTTGAGCTTGACCTGCAAACGCTCCAGGGATGAATCGACATAACGCACCGCGCCACCCGCCGCACCCTCCTCGCCCAGCACATGCCACGGCTCGAGCGCCTGACGCAGTTCCAGCTCGATACCGCTGACCGCGTAATCGCCGACCTTGGGAAAGCGAAACTCCAGATGTGCTGCAAACCACTCGGCGCGCAACGGATACCCGGCACTGTCGAGCTCGACGATGACGTCGGCGAAATCCTGTTCGATAAAATGCGGCAACAGAAAACGGTCGTGCAGTTCCGTGCCCCAGCGCGCCAGTTTCGGCGGTGCATAAGGCTCGCGCCAGAAACGTGCAACCAGCGCCCGCAGCAACAATTGCTGCGCCAGACTCATGCGTGCGTGCGGCGGCATCTCAAAGGCGCGCAATTCCAGCAACCCGAGACGCCCGGTGGCGCCGTCCGGCGAATACAGTTTGTCGATGCAGAACTCGGCGCGATGGGTGTTGCCGGTGACGTCGATCAGCAAGTTGCGCAGCAGTCGATCCACCAGCCACGGCGCGCACTCCTCGCCCGGTTCAGGCATCTGTGCAAAGGCAATTTCCAGCTCATACAACGCATCGTTGCGCGCCTCGTCGACCCGTGGTGCCTGAGAGGTCGGGCCGATGAACAACCCGGAAAACAGGTACGACAACGACGGGTGGTTGTGCCAGTAACTGATCAGGCTGCGCAGCAGATCCGGTCTACGCAGGAACGGTGAATCCGCCGGCGTTGCGCCTCCGAGGACGAAATGGTTGCCGCCGCCAGTGCCGGTGTGGCGGCCGTCGATCATGAATTTCTCGGTGGTCAGGCGAGTCTGGCGTGCCTCTTCATAGAGAAACTCGGTGCGCTCGACCAACTCGTCCCAGCTTGCAGACGGCTGCACGTTAACCTCGATCACGCCGGGATCCGGGGTGATGCGGAAATTGCTCAGACGCGGGTCGCTCGGCGGCTCGTAACCTTCCAGAAGCACCGGGCAATGCAGCTCTTGGGCGGTGGCCTCGATCGCTGCCACCAGTTCCAGGTAATCCTCGACCCGTTCCAGCGGCGGCATGAACAGGTACAAGCGTCCTTCGCGGGCCTCGGCGCAAAACGCGGTACGGGTCAGCCAATCGGCGGATTCGTCGATTTCCGGCAGACGCTCGTCAGACTTGGCCGGCTCGCCGTGACTGTTGAGTTGCGCGGTGTCCGGTAGCTCCGGGAAGTCCTGATTCGGGTCTTGCGGATGAATAAACGGATATTCGGCCGCTTTCACCCACGGCTGCGAACCGAGCGGCAAGCGGTACCCCAGCGGCGAATCCCCCGGCACCAACCGACAATGCTCGTCACGCAGATACCAGCGCCCGCTCTGCCATTGATCGCCCCTGGCGGTGCGCGCCAGCGGCAGCACCTGACCGATGACCTTATCGAGCCCCTGACTGAACACTTTGCGCAGCCGCGCACGCTCCAGCGGCTCTTCCAGACGCGAGTCTTCAGCGCTGACGTTGCTCGGCAACGTACCCTCGCGCCAGAGGTAATAGAAATTGTCCTCGTAGGCCGGAAACACAAATCGCGCAGGCAGTTTCAGGCGTTCGGCGACGCTGGCCAGAAAGCGTCCGGCCAGCTCGCCATTGGCGCCGTAATCCTGCTGCTCGTCGGCGATCAGCGCATCGTTTTGCCACATCGGCACACCATCGCGGCGCCAATAACAATTGAGCGACCAGCGCGGCAATTGCTCACCGGGATACCACTTGCCTTGGCCGAAATGCACCAGCCCCTTCGGCGCGTAATGCTTGCGCATGCGCTGGAACAGTTCGGCGGAGAGCCGGCGCTTGTCTTCGCCCAAGGCGGCGGTGTTCCACTCGGCGCCGTCCGGGTCATCGATGGACACAAAGGTCGGCTCGCCGCCCATGGTCAGCCGTACATCGCCCTCCAGCAAGTCGGCGTCGATCTGTCGGCCCAGTGCCTGAATCGCCAGCCACTGCTCATCGGTGTACGGCTTGGTGACCCGTGGCGCTTCCCAGATCCGCTCGACCGACATTTCGTGGCTGAACTGGGTTTCGCAAGGTTCGACCATCCCGCTGATCGGCGCCGCCGAAGACGGATCAGGACTACAGGCCAACGGAATATGCCCTTCACCGGCAAACAGCCCGGAAGTCGCATCGAGTCCGATCCAGCCTGCGCCCGGCAAATACACCTCGCACCAGGCGTGCAGATCGGTGAAATCCACCTCGGTGCCGGAGGGGCCGTCGAGGCTTTTCACATCCGCGGTCAGTTGAATCAGGTAACCGGAGACAAACCGCGCCGCCAGCCCAAGGTTGCGTAGCAGTTGCACCAGCAACCACGCTGAATCGCGGCACGAGCCGGAAGCGTGTTCGAGGGTGTGCTCCGGGGTTTGCACGCCAGGCTCCATGCGGATCAGGTAACCAATGTCTTCGCTCAAGCGCTGATTGAGCGCCACCAGAAAGTCCACGGCCGGCAGCGGTGTGCGGTCGATGCCGCCCAGATAGGCTTTGAACTTCGGCGTCAGCGGCAGGGTTTCGAGGTACGGCGCCAGCTCTTTGCGCTCATCGGCGGCGTAGGCGAAGGGAATGTTCTCGGCGTAGGGTTCGAGGAAGAAGTCGAACGGATTGAACACCGCCATCTCGGCCAGCAGATCGACTTCGATGCGCAGTTCGTCGGTTTTTTCGGGGAAAACCAGCCGCGCGAGGTAGTTGCCCTGCGGATCCTGCTGCCAATTGATGAAATGCTGCTCGGGCGAGACTTTCAGTGCATACGAGAGAATCCGCGTGCGGCTGTGGGCAGCCGGGCGCAGGCGAACGATCTGCGGGCCGAGTTCGACAGCGCGGTCGTAGCGGTAATGCGTGACGTGATGCAATGCGACATGAATCGACACGGCGTGCCTCCTGCGAGCCTAAGCGTATTCGAAAGCGCGCAAGACTTATGCCATGCAGAGGCTTGGGCGCTTTCCCGGAATGCTCAAGGCAGTACAGCACCAAAATCGGGCGATGCGGGGAAATGCTTTGGCGAAGTTGCGCCTAAATGTGGCGACATTGGTTCATGCCGTGTTTGATCGGGCGCTTTCGCGAGCAGGCTCGCTCCCACATTGGGAATGCGGTCACCTGTGGGAGCGAGCCTGCTCGCGAAGGGGTCGGCCGCGCCACCACATGTCGGGAGACCTGAAATGCAGAACGCCAACCCGAAGGTTGGCGTTCTGTTTTAGCGTGGCACCACCGGCTTGCGAGCCGGCTTCGGCCCTTTGCCCTTGGCCGCGTCCTTGCGCTCCTTGGCGGCCTGCTGGTTGCGGGCGAACGCCGCGGCCTTGGCCTGTTCACGCTTGTCCCACGGATTACCACCATCACTGGCACGCGGTGGCAGACCGGTGTGCTGAGTGAGGATCTTGGTGGTCTTCTCTTTGCCTTCTTTCGCCACTTTATGGCTACCAGCCGGTGTCGAGTTCTTGCGACGGGCGCTCTGGTAGCTGTCGGTGGACGGCTGATGAAGCGGAATCAACTGATCCTTACCCGGCCCGATCAGATCGCCACGGCCCATGCGGATCAACGCTTCACGCAGCATCGGCCAGCCCTTTGGGTCGTGATAACGCAGGAACGCCTTGTGCAAACGACGCTGCTCTTCGCTCTTGACGATGGTCACGCCGTCACTCTTGTAAGTGACCTTGCGCAGCGGATTCTTGCCCGAGTGGTACATCGCGGTGGCGGTGGCCATCGGCGACGGGTAGAACGCTTGCACCTGGTCGGCACGGAAGCCATTGCCCTTGAGCCACAGGGCCAGGTTCATCATGTCTTCGTCGGTGGTGCCCGGGTGCGCGGCAATGAAGTACGGAATCAGGTACTGCTCTTTGCCCGCTTCCTTGGTGTACTTCTCGAACATGCGCTTGAACTTGTCATAGCTGCCGATGCCCGGCTTCATCATCTGGTTGAGCGGACCTTCCTCGGTGTGTTCCGGGGCGATCTTCAGGTAACCACCGACGTGGTGGGTCACCAGTTCCTTGACGTACTCCGGCGACTCGACCGCGAGGTCGTAACGCAGGCCGGAGGCAATCAGGATTTTCTTCACACCCGGCAACGCACGGGCGCTGCGGTAAAGCTGAATCAGCGAAGAGTGGTCGGTGTTCAGGTTCGGGCAGATGCCCGGGAACACGCAGGACGGCTTACGGCACGCGGATTCGATTTCCGGCGTTTTGCAGGCAATGCGGTACATGTTCGCGGTCGGCCCGCCGAGGTCGGAAATGACGCCGGTGAAGCCCGGCACCTTGTCGCGGATCTCTTCGATCTCGCGAATGATCGACTCTTCGGAACGGTTCTGGATGATCCGGCCTTCGTGCTCGGTGATCGAGCAGAAGGTGCAGCCGCCGAAGCAGCCACGCATGATGTTCACCGAGAAACGGATCATGTCGTAGGCCGGGATTTTTTCCTTGCCGTATGCCGGGTGCGGAACCCGTGCGTAAGGCATGCCGAACACGTAGTCCATTTCTTCAGTGGTCATCGGAATCGGCGGCGGGTTGAACCAGACGTCGACTTCGCCATGCTTCTGCACCAGCGCGCGGGCGTTGCCCGGGTTGGTTTCCAGGTGCAGCACGCGGTTGGCGTGGGCATAAAGAACGGCATCGCCACGGACCTTTTCAACCGACGGCAGACGAATCACGGTCTTGTCGCGGGTCATGCGTGGGCTGGCCAGGATCTGCACGACCTTGGCTTCCTGCGGATCTTCGACCGGGCCTTTTTCCTGCTCGATGGCGCAGGCCTGAGTGTCCTGGGTGTTCACGTACGGGTTGATGATCTTGTCGACCTTGCCCGGACGGTCGATGCGCGTGGAATCGACTTCGTACCAGTCTTTCGGCGTATCGCGACGGATGAACGCGGTGCCGCGCACATCGGTGATGTCTTCGATCTTGTGACCGTAGGACAGACGCTGGGCGACTTCAACGATGGCCCGCTCGGCGTTGCCGTACAGCAGAATGTCGGCGCTGGCGTCGATCAGGATCGAGTTACGCACGCGATCCTGCCAGTAGTCGTAGTGGGCGATGCGGCGCAGGGAGGCTTCGATGCCACCGAGCACGATCGGCACGTGCTTGTAGGCTTCCTTGCAGCGCTGGCTGTAGACCAGGCTCGCACGATCCGGACGCTTGCCGGCCATACCGCCTGGCGTGTAGGCGTCGTCGGAGCGGATTTTCTTGTCGGCGGTGTAGCGGTTGATCATCGAGTCCATGTTGCCGGCCGCGACGCCGAAGAACAGGTTCGGCTCGCCGAGCTTCATGAAGTCGTCTTTGGACTGCCAGTTGGGCTGCGCAATGATCCCGACGCGAAAGCCCTGAGACTCCAGCAGCCGGCCAATGATTGCCATGCCAAAAGACGGATGATCGACGTAGGCATCTCCCGTAACAATGATGATGTCACAGGAGTCCCAGCCAAGCTGATCCATCTCCTCCCTGCTCATCGGCAGGAATGGCGCTGGCCCGAAACATTCGGCCCAATATTTTGGATAGTCAAATAACGGCTTGGCTGCTTGCATGTCGGTCGACCGGTGTTGAGATGAAAAATCGCGGGCGCGGAATATAGCACAAAATTTGACCAATTCCGACGGCAATGGTCGGTTTCTCTTCCACCCCCCCGGCCTCGGCACCACGCAGCGCATTCGGGCGCTGTTAACACCCCCATAGATGCAAAAACCGGCACCTCAATCCAAATTCCCATCAGCCTGCCGTTTGCGATAGCTGATGTGACACCCCTTCAAGGATGAAGAAATGTCACCAAAATTACCTGCCAAAGGCTCTGTCACCCGCGGTGCTCATACACGCCACGCGCCATCAGCGGATTCCGATACGCAGCAACCCGCGATGCCCCCGCGCGTGGATGCCGGCCCATCGAGCACCCCGACGAGACAAGATGCTCCGGGATCGAGCAGAACCCAAAGTGAGCCTCCCCACGAGGGCGTCACACCCCCTCCGGCCACGACTCACTCGATACCGTCGGCCTCCGGCGGAGCGTCCTCGTCTGGGCAGCGGTCTCTGGAGCACTATTGGATACCTGTCGAAGTCAGCCTTCCCGATGTCGATGCGCTGGGCTTCAGAAGCCTGCGCGCACGCCGCTACGTCGATGTGCCAGGCGGCCACCGTGTGCAGGTGGTGATCGATCCGACAATGGGCCTGTATCGGGCAAAATCGATGAGCGAACGGCTATTGGGCCCAGTGCTGGTGCGCGACCACGACAGCAAGCTGTGGCATCCGCTTGAGGAATCACCAGGCTCACTGCCACTGCGTACAATCGAGGCGATCAATCAGGAGATGGACACCCATATCGTTTCGATTACAGAGGCGGTGAAGCTGACTAACGAACAACGGAGCGCCTGGCATGCATTGGCAGGGCAGGAAGGTGAAAAAAACGCCTTGGTCAGATTCGAAATCCAGAGTCAAAAGCAACTGGCGACCCTGGAAAAGGCCGTGAACTTCTACGTCACGAACCAGGCGTCACTCCTCTTGTACAAAGGGCGCTTCTCATACGAAACAGAGCTGGTAGGCGTTCAGAAACGGCAGGTCGAAGTCTATATCGATGTTCTGGAGGCCGGTGATCTGCGTAAATCTATCGACATATCTTCCTTCCTTGGCCGCCCCCTGGAAGCTCATCGCTCGATGGCCGGGTATTTGAAAGGCAAATTGGCGAACCTGCGAAAGTGCCAACTCATTGTCGACGACATACTCAGCCGATCGCCCCACTTGAAAGTCGAACTGGTCGAACTGGGCTACGACCCGGTAAAAATCCATACAGACACTGCCAACTGGATTTACGCCAAAAGCTACTTGCTGGCCAGCGAACCGGTACCCGACGCCGCGCAATTCATCGTGTTGTCGCGTGCGTTTTCAGAAACAACGCGCACCTTCGGCAATATCGAAAGTATCCCGGAGGGTGCGCGCATTCCCGTATTGAGCTGCCTGATCGACCAATGCGCAGCCATCAGGGCATCGTACGAAGAGATGCCGTTGCCATCGGCCTCCGTCCCGGACACCTCCCGACGAGAAATAACCGACGCCATTGAGGCTTTCGAAAATACCCTCGAACAGCGCATCGAGCTTTATCACCAGGATCTGGAGCGAACGTTATCCCTTCCTTCACAGGATCAGCCGATTGACTTCGACTTCATTCCGGCGCAGGTCACGACCCAGTCTGCACAGCCATCGCGAAAGATGTTCCGCAGCAAACATCATGGCGTTTACAAGATCCGGACCGGACAGTCTCGTCGCACCGCCCACGGCGAAGAGGTGATTGATGTCATGGACCCGCACAACCCCACAGAAGTCTTGCAAACCTATGAGCGCCGGGAAGGTGAATGGCACCGAAAGGTTGAGATACAGGAAAAACAGCTGTCGACGCTGACCGTCCAGGCCCAACGACTTCTGGAACTGTCGGATTCACATCTGAACAAGGCTCGGCAAGACGAGACAGCAAAACGCAACGCCACCAACATAGTCGAGTTTCTGCAGGGCAAGGCCGAAGACCTCGATGAGCTTCGTCAACAGATCGAACGGGCACCGAATCCGGCCACCATCGATATCGCCCCGCTCGTCCAGCGCCTCGAGCACGACAGCGGGCGCCTGCGCAACGAAGGCGAAAAGATTCGCATCGCACTCTACAAAGACACCTCTTTTTTAAGCGTCGACCGTGTGGCCTATCTACTCAGTCAGGGACACCTGAGTGTCAGCAAGGTGAACCAGACGCGGCTGGAACGAGGCAAGGGCCAGGATAAATACTTTCTCGATATCTATTCGCTGAATGACAAACACACCACCGAGCCTCTGTGGCACGTCCATTTCAAATACGAAAAAAAGGACAGCGCTGCGCTGAATTTCATGGTGAAAGGCGGTCACCTCAAGACCGTTGAGCAAAGCTCGCTGGGCATTACGTCCCAGCGTCGGGATGCACAGGCCGGACGGGAGCACGTGCCGATCTGGCGAGCAACCATCGACGGCAAAACCGCACAGAAAATATTCGATCTTGCGGCCAAAACGCTTGAGCGCGATGCACTCACAGACACGCCGCGATAACGCTCGCGCAACCCGTTCGGCTCCCTCAGCCAGGGTTGACGGCTGCCGAAATGACACACCTTCAAGGATGAAACCATGTCACCGAAACTGCCTTTCAAAGGCACCCTCGCTGTCGATATCCACACCCGTCCCGGCGTTCCAGCGGTCGGGCCGGCAGCGCGACGTGACACGTTGACGTCCGTCGATCCGCAATCTGCAATCTGCAACGGCGATACCGATACAACATCCATTGCGGCCCGACACACGCATCGATGAGGCCGGCCTGAATGCGATCAGGCCCGCGCCTGGCTTTGGCCCAAGAAAAACAACTGAACTGATACAGCATGACTCAAGGAAGAGACAGAATGCCCGTAAAACCACCGACCCGAAGCACCGTCACAGTTGACGTCCATACTCACCCGAATCGAACGCCGGACGTCGACACGTCGTTTCGCGATAGCTCATCGCGTGTCGACATTGACGCGCCAATTTCCCACTCGGATGGACATACGCGCCGACCGGGCAGAACAACCGACGACGTCGATCTCGATGCAATCCTGCCAGCGCCAAAACTGACGATTCGCGAGACTATCCAGACCACGACAACCGTTGAGTTACCGACGCCGACCAACCTGCCGCTGGAATATTTTCGCCTCGCTATGCCTGCGACGTTGCCCGACGTTGACGCCGATGGTTTCCGGACACACAAGGGACGCCGATACGTTGAACTGGCGGGTGGTGGCGTTGCGCTGATCGAGACGGATCCGGATAGCGGGTTGCATCGGGCCAGGCTACCGAGCGAACTGAACGCCACAGGGCCAGTGCTGCTGCGCGATACCGACAGCGGTTTTTGGCACACGCTGGAACACTTCCAGCCGGTCACCCGTCCGTTGACCGACAGCCGCCTGAAGATCTTTCGCACGGATCTGGATTTCGGCGCAGTCGAACCTGGCAGCGACGGTGTGTTTGCTCATGATGGCAAGCGCTATGTAGTCATCGGTAACCATGCCTATCAGGTGATGCATGACCTTGATGCCTCAAGCCCGGCACACAAGGTTTGGCGCATCGTAAACCCCAAGGATCCCGTTGCCACCGACAGCATGAACATCTTGCGCACCAGCCGCAGCGGCGAAACCCTCGCCATTGCGCGAGACGAGAGAAACAACTGGGTAGCGATCGTCGTCGGTCTCGCGGGAGGCATGCGGCGCAACGAATCGGCGCAAGTCACCAAAGCGCTACTGCTGCAAAGATATGAGCCCATAGCGAATGCTCACGCGCTCCTGAACCAGTCAAACAACCAGTATGCCGCCCTCTGGAATGAAACCAGACTCCAGCCAGAAGGCAGTGCGCAGAAGACCGTGGCGCTGATCAAGATTGAAGTGCATGCACTCAAGCACATCAAAATGCAGACTGACTTTGTCCAGTCGCTCATCGACAACAAGGACTGGCTGATCCACTTGAAAGCCGGCGGGCGATACAAGGAAGAACTCCACACCTTCCAGATGGAAAGGGTGGATTATTTCAATAAGGTCATGGCGATCATGGACTTCAGGGTCATGCCTACGGTAACGGGGAATACCGTTGAGAACTGCAAGAAAACCATTGCCCACCTGAACAAGAAGCTCAAGCTGCTCGACGACCGACAGGCAGTGATCGAACAGATAAAAAAAGCATCCCCCGGTGACGCATTTGAACTGACTGAAATCAGCCGAAATGTTCCCGGAGCCGATCAGATCAACTACAACAAGCTGGCGCTTTTTTTGCGCCTGCTATCTGACAACCCCGAGAGTCCGCCAGAAACAGGCATGCAGTCGATGCGGGCTATCCAAATGTTTATCGAAAATTTTAAAAATGACCGCATACAAGATAATCCGATAGCGTTGTTATTGGCCGTCGATCAGATACGCGACGAGAAAGGTCGGTTCGAGTCGCAGTTGAACACCGCGTCTCCCGACAAGGCGGAGTACATCAAGGAAATCATCGCTCTGGTCGATCCATTCGAGAAGAGAATCGACAAAAAACTGAGCGACATCTACGACACCTTCGGCCATGACACCGAATTGCCCAATCTCGATCAGGATATTGATTTCGATTTTGTGCCACAGCAGCCCGTCAATGCGGATGCAGAACTGCCCCCCGCCCCGAAGAAAATGTTCCGGACCCGTCAACACGGTACTGATCGGATTTTGATGGGGGAGAAGGAAATCGCGCCGGATGGCAATGTCACGCTTAAGGTTGCCGACCTTTTCAGTCCCAACGCTGCCCCCCAGCACTATGAGAAAAGGCAAGGCGCGTGGCGGCCCGTTCGCCCGCTCGTTTCTGGCATACCGAGGTCACAACTCATCGACGACGCCAACCAGTTACTCGCCGGGGTTGGAGCACGGCTTGCCGAAGCAAAGGTCAAGGAAGCGCAAAAGACCAACCCAACGGAAATACTCGAGTTTCTGGACAAGCAAGCCGATCTGCTGCACGACCAGGCAAGGCTGTTGAAAAATCACGAAACCGCTGCCGAGGATACCGAGACCCTCGAACTGATTGCACGCTTGCAATCCGCTGGCGAGTCATTGAACGCAGTAGGCAAAAACGTTCTGCTGCGGATGTACAAGAATCCGGACGTACTGGACATCTTGCGGCTCAATTACCTGCTCGATCACAGCGAACTCACGGTGACCAGAACCGTTGAGCGCAAGCTGCTCGGCAAGGGCAATGAAAAATACTACCTGGACGTTTACCAGATCAACGACCGTTCCGGTGATGCGGCGTTATGGGAAGCCCACTTCAAATATGACCGGCGAGACAGCACCGCGCTGAACTTCAAGAACGTCGGGGGAGCTCATCTCAAAACCCTCGAACAGGGTGGACGGGGCATTGAGGCCCAGCGCCGGGATGCACAAGCCGGACTGCCTCACGTCGCCATCTGGCGTGAATCTTTTGATCGCAAAACAGCTGCAAAAATATTCAGTCTGGTGGCGTGAACCTGCGAAACAACAGCCCATATGCGAGCACTGGGCTGTTCGCCACATCAAGACAATTCAGGCAACGACGCCCAATGCTGCTCGGCAAGTTAATTACTGACGCCGGTGCAGTGCTATTCAAGGAAGAACCCAAATGGCCACAAAAACGCCAATGCGAGGCACCGCCACCGTCGATGTCCACACACGCGTCACACCCTCCGGCGATGCACAGTCGCTGTCACCCGACACCCTGCCACGAGTCGACTTCGGCTCGCACACTGTAACGCCGACGCGCACGCTTTCAGGAACCGGCAGAACCGCTGTCGACGCCGATCTCGACGCCATTCTTGCAGCACCGTCGGTCTTGACTCGCGAGATACCCGCAGCAACGAAGTCGCCCCCGACACCTGTGCAACACCCCCTGGAACATTACTGGATTACCGCCAACACTCGTCTGCCAGATGCCGGCGCGCAGGGCCTGAGGCTATTCAAGGGCCGCCACTATGCAGACGTGCCCGAAGGCGGCACGGTGCAAGTCGGCATCGATCCGCAGACCGGTCTGTATCGGGCCAGACTGCAAAGCGAGTTGACCCCGTCGGGACCGGTGCTCGTGCGTGATCCCGACAGCAACCTCTGGCATGAGCGCAATGATCTGGAGTCGGTCATCTTTCCGTTGTCCGACTCGCGCCTGGAAGCCTTTCGCACGAATCTGGATTTCGCCAACGCCGAGCCCGACAGCGACGGTCTGGTTCGACACGACGGCAAACTCTATGTGGTCATCCACGACCAGACCTATCAGGCTCTACGTGACCTGGATGCGTCGTCGCCGCAAGTGCCGGTGATGCGCATCGTCCGAGCAGAAGATCCGGTGGCCCGCGATGACGGCAATGTTTATGTCGGCACGCGTCCGGGCCGCTCAGAAACCGTCGTGCTGGATCCGCGCGATGGCTGGGTCGGCGTGAATACGGCGGGACCGGGAGGCATGCGCCGCGGTGATCAGGAAAGTCCCGTTCGCCAGAATCTGATCGATCGCTTTATCGCCTTCGTCAACCGTCCGAAGCGGCCTGAGTCGCGGGTTCGAAAACTGTTTCCGTCTTTCAAAGACCCTCAAGTGGCTACCTACCTCCAGTCGTTGGGGGACGACATCACAGGCGCACTAACCCGCAAGGAAGCCGAGTACAAAATTCTGAAGAGCGATTTACTGAAATGGACCGATGCAAACCCGCACCTGTCTGACCCTTCGCAGCAAGGCGCCGGCAATGACTGGGCAAAATCAGTCGCCAAGGCCATCAGGCGTTGCTGGAGACACGAGACCGACGCTCAGTTGAGGTTGCCACTCGCGGGTGCGGCGCTGCCGGCGCTGAGTGCGGATTTCAGCCATGTCCGTTTGCTGGAGTTGGATTCGGTCGCGTGGTCGGCGAGCGCCGAGACATTTCTGAGCGGGTTTGCGGGTTTGCGAAACCTGACGATTACCCGTGCCGGGATAGAAAAACTGCCTGCAGCTATCGGCGAGATGCACAGCTTGACCGCGCTGAATCTGCGGTCGAACAAGCTCAAGCTTGACGCGGCCAGTGCCGGCAAACTGAGTGCTCTGGTTCATTTGGAGACGATTGCCTTAAGCGAAAACCCCTTAGGCACGCTGCCCGATTTCGCCGGCATGCCCAAGCTCAAGGAGCTGAATGTCAGCAATACGGGCATTGAACAATGGCCTGCCGGGCTAAACGGGTTGACTGCTCTGGACGTTGTCGACTTGAGCAACAATAAGCTCCGTGAGGTGCCGCCAGATTTTCTCAACCCGCCAGACGACCAGCTTGAAGTCATTGCTCGAATCAACCGTCACACGCTAGTGGACGGCAATCCGTTTCCGGTCGGGTACTGGATGAAATTTGATCAGTTCTGGCAACGTGTCGGGCAGAACCGCCCCGAGCTGGCCGCCGGCGCCCTGCCTGGCGCATTTCAGCTGGGTGCTGATGTTCCCGAGATCGCCACGGTTCAGCGCCTGTACCCGAATAAGGATGTCGCCGCGGCGAAGAAATACCTCATGGAAATGGGCGATGACATGGAGACTGTATTGGCCAGCCGCGTGGCAGAGTTTGATCGGCTCGAAACGCAGCTTGAGGCCTATCAGTCGTCAGTCGATAAGGTGCTGAGTCGCCGCGAGCACTCATTGGCCCGGGAGGCGGCGACTGCAATCAAAAAATGCTGGTTGGACAAAGAGCAAACAACGTTGGTTGTCGATTTGGGGGACTCCCCGATGCAGCGCAACAAGAAGCGGCCTTTACCTGCCCTGACCGCAGACTTCAGTCACGTGCGCAATCTGACGCTGGGGAGGGTCGAGTGGTCGGCCACTGCCGATACCTTTCTCGCCAATTTCCCCGAACTGCAAAGCCTGACCATTCAGCACTCCACAATCGCGAAGCTACCCGACAGGGTGGGGAGCATGAACAAGCTGACCAAGATATCGCTGAGTTCGAACGACATTGAACTGGATCAGCAAAGCGCTGCAAGGCTGGCCAGTCAGAGCCAATTGAAGATCGTCGATCTCTCGCACAACCCACTCAAGATCACGCCTGACTTCAGTGGCATGTCGGAGTTGAGTTCGCTGGACCTCAGTCACACCGGGATCACCCAGTGGCCGTCAGGGCTGGAGGGGAAAACCGCATTGACCGGCCTGAACCTCAGTCACAACCAGTTGAAGGAGGTGCCGCAGTCCTTCATCGAGCCGGCTCCGGAGCTATTGGCATCAGTGGCCCGCATCAACGGCGTCACACTGCTTGAGGGTAATGACTTCCCGTCCGGCTACTGGCGTAAATTCGACGGCTACTGGCGGCGCCTGAACCGCGAGCACCCCGAACTGATGAGTGCGGCGCATCCTGCAGCCTTTGATAGCGACGGCTCCAGGGCGCAGCGTTATCGGCAGTTGTTCCCGGCCAAAAGCATCAAGGAATGCAGAGACTATATCTGGGGCCTTGAGAAAGGCACCGCAAGCACGAGGCTGGCCCACCTCGAGGAGGAGTTCAGCGTGCTGAAAAGCCAACTGGACGCCTGGGTCTTTTCCGGGGGAGGCAATCGTGGTGGCTATGTTCGCGCACACCAGTTTGTGGTTAACGCAGCCAACCGTGACGACCGAACCGCGGCGAGCAATCGGATCATCAGTTGCTGGAGACGCGAAACACCGCAGAGACTGGCCAATGACGGAACACCTATCGGCCTGGAACTCAGTCTCAGTGGCCTGATATTGCCGAGCCTGCCTGACATTGACGTGGACTTCAGTCACGTCGGCTCGCTGACACTCAGCAACATGAGTCTGAGCACGTCACCGGAAGGCTTTCTGACCCGCTTTCGCCACGTGCGCTGGCTGGATATATCGCACAATCAACTGCGCGAGCTACCCCCTGCCATCGGCGAAATGAGCGGACTGACCCGTTTGTATCTGCAAAACAATCAGATTTCCCTGACCGCCGATACGGCTCGTGTCGTATCAGAGCGCACGACACTGCGGGCACTGTTGCTGCATGAAAACCCGCAACTGCGCATCAGCCCGGACTTCAGCCGGATCACCGACATACGCTCGATCAACCTGGCGAACACCGGCATCGATACCTTCCCCACCGGCCTGAGTGATCAACCCTTACTGGACACCATCAATCTGAGCGGCAACAGGATTTCTCAGTTGCCCGAATCTGTCGTCGCGCCACTGGACGAAAGGCTGCTGGACTCGGTACGCGTGAACAACGTGACCAATATCCGAGGAAATCCGCTATCCCTGGAGAGTCTTGCGTTATTGGACAGCTACAACGCGCGCCTGGTGGCCGCGGGTACCGCCCTGACAGGCCGGCTCAATTTGATCGATACCGCGCGCGGCCACGTGCCAACGGTCACCCGGGCAGCGGCGAATGATCCAATGGCGCGCTGGACGGTTGGGCTATCTGCAGATGAGGTGTCCGCCAAGGCAATCCAGTGGCAAATACTGCGCGACCAGCAAGGCTCGGACGGTCTGTTCAATACCCTTGAACGCTTGCTGCAAGATCCCGCCGGTCACAGTGAATTGCAGCGAAGGGTCTGGAAGCTGATCGACAGCATTACCGAAAACACCCCGGAGTCCGAAGCCCTGCGCAGGGAGCTGTTTGATCGGGCGGGCGACGCTGCCTGCTGTGATCGAGCGGCCTTTACCTTTGCCAACCTGGAGACCAGGACAATGATGCACAACGCGCTTGCCCAGGCCCGGGATCAGGCACAGGGTCCGCAACTGTCTGCGCTTTCCAAAGCGCTGTTCCGCTTGCATGAGGTCGACAAGATCGCCTCGGCGGACATTGCGCAGCGTGAGGCAAGAATCGTCGAAGCGAGGCGCGCGCAGGGGGCCGAAGCCACAGCGCCTCATGTTTCTGAGGAAGTCGAGATTCGGCTGTTCTATCGCCACGGCCTGAAAGACCGACTGCAACTGCCGGGTCAGCCTGAGCGAATGGGATTTGGTCACTTGGTCAAGGTGACCAAAGCGCAACTGGATGCCGCGTACGAAAAAGTCATCGCACTGGACAATTCACCTGAGGAGTTTGAGGCGCTGGTGTCGAGGGAGTTCTGGCAGGAATTTGTAACTCACAAGTACCAGTCGCAATTCGAAGCGCAGCGCCAGCCGTTTCAGATTCGGCAGGTAGAACTCGACAGCGCGCACGCAGCCAGGGTTTTGCCGTTTGACGATTACGACGCGCAATCCAAATCGCTGCAGGCATCGGTTGCAATCGAAGAGGCGGCGTTGATCGAGACGTTGTCCCGTCAGGAACTGCGCGAGTATGCGGCCCGCCACACCGGCGACGAAGCCGCGGGCGGAAACGATTAACACCGTAAACGTCGACTGTTGGCCGAATGATTTCGGCCAACGGTTATTCGTCGTCGTCGAAGTTGTAGCTGCCCGGCGCGAGGTTTTCGAAGCGGGTGTATTTGCCGATGAAGGCCAGGCGAATAAAGCCGATCGGGCCGTTTCGCTGTTTGCCGATGATGATTTCGGCGATGCCTTTGTGTTCGGTTTCCGGGTGGTACACCTCGTCCCGGTACACGAACATGATGACGTCGGCGTCCTGCTCGATCGCTCCGGATTCCCGCAAGTCGGAGTTCACCGGGCGCTTGTTCGGGCGTTGTTCCAGGGAACGGTTGAGCTGCGACAGGGCAACCACCGGGCAGTTGAATTCTTTGGCGAGGGCTTTCAGGGATCGCGAGATCTCGGAAATTTCGTTGGTCCGGTTATCACCGCTCGAACCGGGTATCTGCATCAGTTGCAGGTAGTCGATCATGATCAGGCCGACATCACCGTGCTCACGCACCAGACGTCGAGTACGCGCACGCATTTCCGACGGGCTGATACCGGCGGTGTCATCGATGAACAGCTTGCGGTCGTTGAGCAGGTTGACCGCCGAGGTCAGACGCGGCCAGTCGTCATCTTCCAGTTGGCCGGAACGCACCTTGGTCTGGTCGATGCGGCCCAGCGAGGACAGCATACGCATGATCAGCGATTCACCTGGCATCTCGAGGGAGTACACCAGTACTGCTTTTTCGCTCCGCAACACGGCGTTTTCCACCAGGTTCATCGCGAAGGTGGTTTTACCCATCGACGGACGACCGGCCACGATGATCAAGTCGGACGGTTGCAAGCCGCTGGTTTTCTCGTCGAGGTCGGTATAACCCGTGGACAAGCCGGTAATGGCGTTGTCGGTGTTGAACAGGGTGTCGATGCGGTCGATGGCTTTGGTAAGCAAATCATTGACGCCGACCGGACCACCGGTTTTAGGCCGGGCCTCGGCGATCTGGAAGATCTGGCGTTCGGCTTCGTCGAGGATCTCGGCGGCAGTGCGGCCTTCGGGGTTAAAAGCGCTGTCGGCGATTTCGGTGCTGATGCCGATCAGTTGGCGCAGGGTTGCCCGCTCGCGGACGATCTGCGCATAGGCCTTGATGTTGGCGACGGACGGCGTGTTTTTCGCCAGTTCGCCGAGGTATCCCAGGCCGCCGACCTGGGACGTCTGACCTTCCTTGTCCAGTTGTTCGGACAGGGTCACGACGTCGATCGGCATGTTCTGATCGGCCAGTTTGGCGATCGCACGGAAAATCAGGCGGTGGTCATGACGATAGAAGTCGCCGTCGGAGACTTGATCAAGCACGCGTTCCCAGGCGTTGTTGTCCAGCATCAGACCACCGAGTACAGCCTGTTCGGCTTCGATGGAATGCGGCGGCACCTTCAGGGCGGCGGTTTGCAGATCGTATTGCTCAGGAGCGGAGATTTCGTTCATGGCCACTTGGAGTCAGGGTTGAAAACGGGAGTACCAGAAAGACAAAGGGCACGACCTGTAAACAGGATCGTGCCCGATGTTAACCGTCTGACGGGCAAGCCGCCAGCCGATCAGGTGTTGCTTAAGCTGCTACCACGACAACGCGTACGGTGGCTTCAACTTCGGCGTGCAGGTGCACGGCTACGTCGAATTCGCCTACGTTGCGGATGGTGCCGTTCGGCAGACGAACTTCGCTCTTCTGCACTTCAACGCCGGAGGCGGTCAGTGCGTCAGCGATGTCGTGAGTACCGATCGAACCGAACAGCTTGCCTTCGTCGCCAGCGGTGGCAGTGATGGTCACTTCCAGCTCGGCCAGTTGGGCAGCACGGCTTTCAGCCGATGCTTTACGGTCTGCAGCGGCTTTTTCCAGCTCAGCACGACGCTCTTCGAACGCAGCCAGGTTGGCAGCGGTCGCAGCGGTAGCTTTGCCGAAAGGCAGCAGGTAGTTACGGCCGTAACCGGCCTTAACGTTTACTTTGTCGCCCAGGTTGCCCAGATTGGCGATTTTTTCCAGAAGGATCAGTTGCATGTGGAAATCCTCTTAACTTTTAACCTTCACCGTTCGCGCTGTCGGCGTCTTTCGACACGTGACGACCGCGAAAATCAATCAGGCTGTCGACAATGGCCAGAACCACGAGCAACGGATAGATCAGCTGCATGAACAGAAGCAGCGTGACGTACAACCCCACCAGCCAGAAACCGGCCAGTCGCTTCTGCCCGACCAGCCCGTGAATCAGGGCAAGTCCGGCGAACACCAGCGGTACACTGCACAACGGCGTCAAAATGGCCATCTGTGCACCGAGATTCGGGCCCAGAAGCATCAACGCCAGCAGTAACATCGCCGGCCCCAGCGGGATCCGGATGGCGCGAAACTCGCGACCAAAACCACCCGGGTTGTACAACAACGCCTGCCAATGCCGCCCGACAATCAGGCTCAGCACGCTGACGATCTGCAACAAAGCCGCAATCAGTCCGGTCAGGACTGGTGCTATCAGGGACGCGAAACGCGCTTGCTCATCGACCGACAATTGCTTGTAGGTCTCACCGAGAAGCGCTGGCATGACCTTTATCAAGGCCTGCGCGAGCATCTCGATCTGGGCCGCAAACGCTGCCCCGAGCACCACCGAAAACACCACTCCAATCACTACGCTGACCAGCAGCGTGCGAACCCAGGATTCACTTGCGCGCAAAACCAACGCAAGTCCCGAAGATCCCAGCAGCACCAGAAGTGCCCGTGGATCATCGGCATACAGCCACCAGATCAATGCCGGCAGCAGCCCCAGGGACAGAACGCCAAGGGCGTCCGTCAATCCGCGCCGCAGAAGCACAAGGCTCCCGGCGGCAGCACCCAACCAATACAACAACGGCAATGTTGCACATCCGGCCACCACGAGAGTGGCCTGCATACGGCCTCGCATGATGAACTCAGCTAAGGCACGCATGCATTCAATCCTTTGCTACTTGTCGACTGCCCGGTCTCAGCGGCCGTGGCTGTCGGTGTAGGCCAGCAGGGCCAGGAAGCGGGCGCGCTTGATAGCGGTGGCCAGCTGACGCTGATAACGAGCTTTGGTACCGGTGATGCGGCTTGGAACGATTTTGCCGGTCTCGGATACGTAGGCTTTCAGAGTGTTGAGATCTTTGTAATCGATCTCTTTCACGTCTTCAGCGGTGAAGCGGCAGAATTTACGACGACGGAAGAAACGTGCCATTTGATAGGCTCCTTAAAAGGTCCGTGGATTACTCGTCAGCGTTATCGCTGTTGTCGCTGTCATCACTATCAGCGCCTTCAGCGCCTTCGTGCTCAGGACGGTCGCGACGCTCACGGCGCTCACTGCGGTTTTCTTCAGCCTTGAGCATCTCGGATTGGCCGGTAACGGCTTCTTCGCGACGGATGACCAGGTTACGGATCACTGCATCGTTGTAGCGGAAGTTGTCTTCCAGCTCGGCCAGGGCCTTGCCAGTGCACTCAACGTTCAGCATCACGTAGTGAGCCTTGTGAACATTGTTGATTGCGTAGGCCAGTTGACGACGGCCCCAATCTTCCAGACGGTGGATTTTGCCGCCGTCTTCTTCGATCAGCTTGGTGTAACGCTCTACCATGCCGCCGACTTGCTCGCTCTGGTCAGGGTGGACCAGAAAGATGATTTCGTAATGACGCATGAATGCTCCTTACGGGTTGTAGCCTGCCGCTCAAAAACGGTCAGACAAGGAGTGAATGACACTTATGGACTTGCCGGCGCGGGGCACATGCGTGCCTGCCGTCACAGCAAGGGGCGCAATTGTAGAGAAGGGACTGAAGAGGTGCAAGGCAATTGGTGAATATTTGAACAATCACCGACAGACACCTGCAGGAGCTGCCGAAGGCGGCGATCTTTTGACTTTGATTTTTTCAAAACAAGATCAAAAGATCGCAGCCTCGTCTCACTCGACAGCTCCTACAGGTCCTGAACAGGCTTATTTCTTGGCAGCAGCCTTGGCTTTTGCACCGCGCTGGCGCTGGGCTTCGAACAGGCACACGCCGGTTGCTACCGAAACGTTCAGGCTGCTGACGCTACCGGCCATCGGCAGGTTCACCAGATAGTCGCAATGCTCGCGAGTCAGGCGACGCATGCCTTTGCCTTCAGCCCCCATGATCAGGATGGTCGGGCCGGTCAGGTCCTGGTCATAAATGCTGACCTCGGCCTCGCCCGCCGTGCCGACAACCCACAGACCGCGCTGCTGGAGTTTTTCCAGGGTGCGCGCAAGGTTGGTCACTGCCACCAACGGAATCACTTCCGCCGCGCCGCAAGCCACTTTACGGACCACGGGTGTCAGGGTCGCCGACTTGTCTTTCGGCACGATCACCGCCAGCGCACCGGCAGCATCCGCCGAACGCAGGCAAGCGCCGAGGTTGTGCGGATCGGTCACGCCGTCGAGTACCAGCAGCAGCGGCGCGCCGTCGGTACGATCGAGCAGCTCGTCGAGCATCGCCTCGCCCCAGACCTGGCTCGGACTCACGTCCGCGACCACGCCCTGATGCACGCCCTCAACCCAGGCGTCCATTTCACGACGCTCTGCCTGACCGACCTGAACACGATTCTCGTTGGCCAGTTCGATCAGGGTCTGCACGCGCGGATCGTTTCGGCTTTCGGCCAGCCAGATCTGTTTGACGCGCTTAGGGTGGTGACGCAGCAACGCTTCTACCGCGTGAACGCCGTAGATTTTTTCCAACTGACTCATGACTTCGCCTTCGGTTTACGTGCCCCGCCACTTTTGGCTGGAGCAGAACCCGCTTTTGGCGGGCCTTTACGGTGTTTGCTCGGTTTGGCTGGCTTGCCGCCGGTCGCCTTTTCAGGCGCCGACCGTCCGGTCTTTCCCCCGGACGCCGCTTTACCACCGTTTTTGGCATCGGAAAGCAGCGCTTTCTTCATTTCACGGCTTTTGCGCAGCTCGGCGTTTTTCGCCACGGCATCGCTTGGGCGATAGGCTTCTGCAGCTTTTTCCTTGGCCGGACGACGGCTGGCGGTTTTCGCCGGAGCCTTTTCTTCCGAAGCCTTGGAGGCTGGAGCAGCGGTTTCGGCTCCACGTTTTTTGCGACCTATCGGCGCGCTGATGGTTTTTTCCGCCATCTCGAAGTCGATCTTGCGCTCGTCGAGGTCGACGCGCATGACACGCACTTCAACGGTGTCGCCGAGACGGAAGCTACGACCGGTGCGCTCACCCGCGAGGCGGTGATGCACCGGATCGAAGTGGTAGTAGTCGCCCGGCAGCGCGGTGACGTGCACCAGGCCTTCGACGTAGATATCGGTCAGTTCGACAAACAGTCCGAAACCGGTCACCGCAGTGATCACACCCGGGAACGATTCGCCCACGCGATCCTTCATGAACTCGCACTTGAGCCAGTTCACTACGTCGCGAGTGGCCTCGTCGGCACGGCGCTCGCTCATCGAGCACTGCTCGCCGAGCTGCTCCAGCGCCGCTTCGTCGTACGGATAGATGCGCGCCTTCGGAATGGTCATCGCACCGGCACGGCGAACGTGCGGGGTGTCCTGTTTCGAATGGATCACACTGCGGATCGCGCGGTGTGTGAGCAAGTCCGGGTAACGACGGATCGGCGAGGTGAAGTGAGTATAGGCTTCGTAATTCAGACCGAAGTGGCCATCGTTTTCAGCGCTGTACACCGCCTGACTCAACGAACGCAGCATCACGGTCTGGATCAGATGGAAGTCCGGACGATCCTTGATACTCGCCAGCAGTGCCTGATAGTCCTTCGGCGACGGACCGTCCTTGCCTTTGTGCAGGGACAGGCCTAGCTCGCCAAGGAAGGCGCGCAGTTTTTCCAGACGTTCCGGCGGCGGACCAGCGTGAACGCGGTACAGGGCAGGTATTTCGTGCTTCTTGAGGAATTCGGCGGTAGCCACGTTGGCCGCCAGCATGCATTCCTCGATCAGCTTGTGCGCATCGTTACGGATGGTCGGGCGGATTTCGGCAATCTTGCGCTCGGAACCGAAGATGATCCGGGTTTCCTGCGTTTCGAAATCGATCGCGCCACGCACGTGACGGGCTGCCAGCAACACCTTGTACAGCGCATAAAGCTGTTTAAGGTGTGGCACGACGTCGGTGTATTCGCCACGCAGTTTGCGCGCTTCGGTCGCTTTCGGCGTTTCCAGCATCGCGCTGACCTTGTTGTAGGTCAGACGAGCGTGGGAGTGGATCACCGCTTCATAGAAGCAGTAGTCGGTCATTTCGCCGGACTTGGAGATGGTCATCTCGCAAACCATGGCCAGACGATCGACCTGCGGATTCAGAGAGCACAAGCCGTTGGACAGCTGCTCAGGCAGCATCGGCACTACGCGCTCGGGGAAGTACACCGAGTTGCCGCGCACCTGGGCTTCGTTATCCAGCGCCGAGCCGATCTTCACGTAGCTGGAAACGTCGGCAATCGCCACGTACAACTTCCAGCCGCCGGAGAACAGGCGCAGCTTGCCCGGTTTAGCTTCGCAATAGACCGCATCGTCGAAGTCGCGGGCATCTTCGCCGTCGATGGTGACGAACGGCAGATGACGCAGGTCGACGCGCTTCTCTTTGTCTTTTTCTTCGACTTCCGGCTTGAGCTTGGCCGCTTCTTTCAGAACGGCTTCAGGCCAGACGTGCGGAATGTCGTAGGTGCGCAGGGCAACATCGATTTCCATGCCCGGGGCCATGTAGTTGCCGACCACTTCGACCACATCGCCTTGCGGCTGGAAACGCGGCGTCGGCCAGTGGGTGATTTTCACCTCGACGAACTGACCGATCTGCGCGTTCGCGTTGCGGCCCGGAGTCACCAGCACTTCTTGCTGGATCTTCGGATTGTCAGCAACAACGAAGCCGATACCGCCTTCTTCAAAGTAGCGACCGACGATGCTTTCGTGAGCGCGGGACACCACTTCAACGATCACGCCTTCGCGACGACCGCGACGGTCGAGACCGGAAACACGGGCAAGCGCGCGGTCACCGTCGAACACCAGACGCATTTGCGCCGGGCTCATGAACAGGTCATCGCTGCCGTCGTCCGGCACCAGGAAGCCGAAACCGTCACGGTGACCGCTGATGCGGCCGAGGATCAGATCGAGCTTATCCACTGGCGCATACGTGCCCCGACGGGTGTAGATCAGTTGAGCGTCGCGCTCCATGGCGCGCAAGCGGCGGCGCAGGGCTTCGATCTGGTCTTCTGTGGTCAGACCAAACTCTTCGACCAGTTGCTCGCGGGCAGCAGGCGAACCCCGATCGGCGAGATGCGCCAGGATCAGTTCGCGGCTAGGAATAGGGTTTTCATATTTTTCCGCTTCACGAGCGGCCTCGGGATCGAGGGACTGCCAATCGGCCATTAGAGAGTTTTCACCTTGTCTATATGCGGGTTAGTTTGGCATAGGCGCCATCAAACGGGAAATTTCAGACTATAAAGGCTCATCTAAAGCCCTGTATCGACGCTTTGCAGGCGTTTTGAACACCGCTGGTAAAAAAAATCAAAAAAAATTGAAGCAGGGGTTTACAGTTAAAAAGACGCTCCGTATAGTGCGCGCCATCGACGACGCACTAGCGCTGCCGATACTGCCCAGATGGTGAAATTGGTAGACACGCCAGCTTCAGGTGCTGGTGACCTTACGGTCGTGGAAGTTCGAGTCTTCTTCTGGGCACCAATTTCGAGTTTGAGACTAGATCAGCTTCAAGACTCACACAAAACCCGCGAAAGCGGGTTTTTTGCATTCTAAGGAACGCATTTGTTAAAACCGATTTATTAAAATTAAATCAGGGGTTTACAGATCAAAAAGCGCTCCGTATAGTGCGCCACATCAACAGCGGTAACGCTAGCGATGATTGCCCAGATGGTGAAATTGGTAGACACGCCAGCTTCAGGTGCTGGTGACCTTACGGTCGTGGAAGTTCGAGTCTTCTTCTGGGCACCAATTCAAATGCAAGGTTACGGCCTTGGATTTCACAAAAACCCGCGAAAGCGGGTTTTTGCGTTTCTGCCCTCCTGAAAACACCACGCCTCCCCCCGCAGGAGCTGCCGAAGGCACAATACGCCGTACCAGACCCAGCCTCACCCCGCAAGGCGCACTTGAGAAACAATATCGTTTATCATTGTTGCAAGTTTTTGCAATGCGACAGTGAGGAACCCTGCGAATGACGTTTCGAAATACCCTGCGCCGAGGCTTTACCTTCACCCTTCTCGGCCTGGCACTCGCCACTCCCCTCGCCCAGGCTGCCGATGCGGTTTCCCTGACTCTCTACAACGGCCAGCATAAGGAAGTCGGCGACGCGATCGCCAAAGCCTTTGAAGCCAAGACCGGCATTCACGTCAATGTTCGCAAGGGCAGCAGCAACCAGCTCGCCAGCCAGATCATCGAAGAAGGCGACCGCTCTCCCGCCGACGTGATCTACACCGAAGAATCCCCACCACTGAACAATCTTGGCGAGCAAGGCCTGCTGGCCAAAACCGACGACGCCACCCTGGCGGTTCTGCCCAAAAAATACGTGGCAGGCAATGGCACCTGGATCGGCGTCACCGCTCGCGTTCGCGTCGTAGCCTTCAACCCGAAACTGGTCGATGAAAAAGACCTGCCGAAATCGGTGATGGAGTTCTCCGACCCGAAATGGCAAGGCAAGGTCGGCTTCGTGCCAACCAGCGGCGCCTTCCAGGAGCAGGCCGTAGCGATCATCAAAATGCACGGTCGCGACGCTGCCGAAGAATGGCTGACCGGCCTGCGCGCGTTCGGCAAGACCTACAGCAACAACATGGTCGCGCTCAAGGCCGTGGAAAACGGCGAAGTCGCCACGGTGCTGGTGAACAACTACTACTGGTTCGCCCTGCAACGCGAGAAAGGCAAACTGGATTCCAAACTGCATTACTTCACCGGTGGCGACGTCGGTGGCTTGATCACCGTTTCCAGCGCAGCCGTGCTGAAATCCAGCAAGCATCCAAAAGAGGCCCAGCAATTCCTCGCCTACATGGCCAGCGAAGAAGGTCAGCGCGTGATCACCCAGACCACTGCCGAATACCCGCTGCACAATGGCATGGAATCGGATCGCGGCCTCAAGCCGTTCAGCGAGCTGGAGGCGCCGAACGTTACTCCAGCCGATCTGGGCAATGCTGAAGAAGCGCTGGAGCTGGAACGCGAAGTTGGCTTGAACTGATGGCCGCATCGTTATCCGCCCCCGCTGCGCGCGGGGGTTACGTACCACGACGCAAGCGGCCGTCGATCTGGCTGGTGCTGCCGGTTTTAATGTTGGTGGTCATGAGCCTGTTGCCGCTGGCCTATGTCGGGCTGAAAGCCTGGCAGGCCGGATGGGCGGAGGCGCTGCACTTGTTGTGGCGCCCCTATGTATTCGGTCTGTTGCGCAATACGTTGGCGCTGATGGTCGGCGTGACCATCACCTGCGGCGTGATCGGGCTGTCGCTGGCGTGGTTGCTTGAGCGCAGCAATTTGCCCGGCCGACGCCTGTGGGGCGTGATTTTGTGCCTGCCGTTCGCGGTGCCAGCGTTTGTCAGCAGCTTCACCTGGGTGTCGTTGAGCGCTCAGTTCGAAGGCCTCGGCGGGGCGATTCTGGTGATGAGCCTGTCAAAGTACCCGCTGATCTTTTTGCCCGTCGCAGCGACCCTGCGCAATCTCGACCCCTCACTTGAAGAATCCGCGCGCACCCTTGGCCAGAACCGCTGGGGCGTGTTCTTTCACGTCACGCTACCGCTGCTCTGGCCGTCACTGCTTGCCGGATCGCTGCTGATCGCCCTGCACATGCTGGTCGAATTCGGCGCACTGTCGATTATCGGCCTGCAAACCTTCACCACTGCGATCTATCAGCAGTTCGAACTGGAATTCAGTAACGCCAACGCGGCGATGCTCTCTGCGGTGTTGCTGGCGCTGTGTCTGGTGCTGCTGTGGCTGGAATTGCGTGTACGCGGCAAGGGCCGACATGTGCGCACCGGGCAAGGTGCGGCGCGTCAGGCTGAACAGGTGCGACTCGGGCCGTGGGCCTTCATTGGACAGTTGTACTGCCTGATGCTGGCAATCATTGGCAGCGGGATTCCGCTGGGCATGCTGGCGTACTGGCTGGCGGTGGGCTCATCGGCAGCGTTTCCGGTCGCGGCGATTACCGAAGCCCTGCTGTCGTCGCTGGCTCTCTCGCTGGGTGGCGCAGCGCTGTGCCTGCTGCTGGCGGTACCGGTCGGACTGCTGGTGGTGCGCTACAAAGGCCAACTGGCGATCTGGGCCGAGCGCCTGCCCTATCTGCTGCATGCGCTGCCGGGGCTGGTGATTGCGCTGACGCTGGTGTATTTCGCGCTGCATTACGTGCCGGTGCTGTATCAGACGTCCGGGCTGCTGCTGATCGCGTATGCGCTGTTGTTTCTGCCGTTGGCTCAGGCGCCGATTCGCACGGCGCTGAACAAGGCGGCACCGCAATTGGAAGAGGCTGCGCGAACGCTGGGGGCATCGTCGTTCACGGCATTTTGCCGAGTGACTTTGCCGATCATCTTCCCGGCTCTCGGCGCAGCCTTTGCGCTGGTGTTTCTGGATGCAATGAAGGAACTGACGGCGACTCTGTTGCTCAGTCCGACTGGGCTGAACACCTTGGCGACCGAGGTCTGGGCGCACACCGCGAATGTCGAGTTTGCGGCGGCGGCACCTTATGCGGCGTTGTTGATATTGGTGTCGGGGCTGCCTGTGTATCTGCTGACGACGCGGATGTATTTGAGTCGCTGACAAAGCAAAAGATCGCAGCCTGCGGCAACTCCTACTGGAAAACGCAAATTCCTGGGTAGAAGCTGTCGCAGACTGCGATCTTTTGATCTCAGGCCCGGAACTGCCCCAGACTTGCCTTCAACTGCGCCGCCAAACCATCCAGCACCTTGCCGCTGGCCGTGGTCTCCACCACCGCTTGAGCTGCTTTCTCGGCCTGCGCATGAATCGTCTCGACCCGCCCTCGCACCGCCTGCGCACCTTGCGCCTGATGCGCCGCCGCCTGCGTCGCCAATCCAATCGCTGCATGCACCTGCTCGACCGAAGCCTGCACCGACTGTTGCAACCGCGCGCTGTCACGCAGCACCAGCAAGCCTTCGCTGGCCTGACGCCCAGCCTGACCGATCGCCTCCACCGCCTCGCGCGCACCCTGCTGCAACGCGACGATGTGCGCCTGAATGTCGCCGGTAGAGCTTTGCGTCTTGCTCGCCAACGCCCGAACTTCATCCGCGACCACGGCAAACCCTCGACCGGTCTCGCCCGCCCGCGCCGCTTCAATCGCGGCGTTCAATGCCAGCAGGTTGGTCTGCTCGGCGATCCCGTGGATCACCGTCAACACCACTTCAATCTGCTCACTCTGTTGCGCCAGTCGTTCGATGACTTTCGCCCCGGTATCAACCTGCCCGGCCAGCGCTTCGATCAAACTGCCGACCTTGGCCGAGGTGCGGGTATTCTCGTCCGTCGCCTGACGAATATCCACAACCTGTTTCAACGCCGCTTGCATGGCATGACTTTCCGATTGCGCCTCGTCAGCCATTTGCGACAGCGCCCGCAGGCTTTCCGCCACTTCGTCACGCTGCATCCCGGCCGCCGCATCGGCACCGGCGTTGCGCAGGGTCATGGCACCGATTTCAACGCCAGTGCGCTGTGCTACATCCCCCGCCTCGCGCACGATCGGCTGCAACTTATCCACAAAGCGATTGACCGCCGCAGCCATGTCGCCGATCTCGTCCTTGCTGTTGATCTGCACGCGCTTGGTCAGATCGCCCTCGCCCGCCGCCAGATCGTCCATGGCGGCATTGAGCATCTTCAAGCGATTGACCACGCGATGGCCAAGCACCACGGCCAGCAACAACAGCACACCGCAGCCGACCAGCGCCAGGCCCATGCCGATCCGCCAGCGCAAGGTCGCGGCGGCGTCCTGCACGGTGCTGGCGGTGTTGGCTTTCATTTCGGTGGCGGTGGATTGCGCCGATTGCAGGCGTGCGCGCATCGCCGTCGCGCTGTCGGCGGCGGCGCCTTTGAGGCTGTCGCCGACCAATTGATCGCTGCTGGCGATCAGCGCGGTGAAGCGCTTGTCGAGGGCCGCCAGGTCTGTTTCTACCGAAGCCGTGGAAACGCCCATCAACACTTTGCCGATCTCCACGCCATTCGGGTTGATCGAGGCTTCGAGGTAGTAGACCGACGGATCGTTCTTCGCCGCATCCAGGACTTTATCCAGCGCGCGCTCGCCCTGGCCCTTTTCCAGCAAAGCCTTGTTGATCGGGTTTTCGCGATTGAGATAGCGAGTCAGGTGCTGGCCGGTGGCGTCGTCGTAGACCACGAACAACACGTTGGGATTGCGTTGGGCGCGCCGGGCAAATTCGGACAGGGTTGGCACATCGCTGTCCCACATGGCGCGGGGCGCAACGGAGGCGAGCAACTGAGCCATGTCGTTAGCCGAATCCTTCAGATCCTTTTCCAGCGTCGCGCGCAGTTGCGCCTGCTCGTCCTTCAGTCGCGTGGACAAACCGGCCGTCAGACGCTGACGGGTACTGGCGGACAAAGCATCGAGGCTCGACGTGACTTCACGCCCGGCCTGCTCCAGTTCACCGGAGAGCTTCTGGCTGTCGGCACCAAGGCGCACCGCCAAATCAGCTTCCAGCGCGGTGACCGTGCTCCGCGTCAGGGCAACGGCCACCAGCACCTGCACCAAAAGGGCGATACCAAGGGTAACGAACACGGGCCGCAACAAACGGCTTTGTAACAGTGAGAGAACGGCTGACACTATGAATCCCTCTACTTCTGACGCCATTAATTTGATGGCACTCTTGTAGACAGATTCACAGCAAAGGTCATGCCGTCCAACAGGCATAAACGACAAAGGCCCCGATTAAGGGGCCTTTGTTTTTTACATCAACGACTTATCAAGCAAACGGATGACGCAGAACGATGGTTTCGTTGCGATCCGGGCCCGTCGAAATAATGTCGATCGGCGCGCCGATCAACTCTTCAACGCGTTTGATGTAGGCACGAGCGTTAGCCGGCAGCTCTTCCAGGGTTTTGGCACCCACGGTCGATTCGGTCCAGCCCGGCACTTCTTCGTACACAGGCTGAAGGCCCACGTAGCTGTCAGCGTCAGTCGGCGCAACGGCGTTGCCTTGCGCATCTTTGTAACCGACGCAGATGTTGATGGTTTCCAGGCCGTCGAGGACGTCCAGCTTGGTCAGGCAGATGCCCGAGATGCTGTTCACATCGATAGCGCGACGCAGGATAACGGCGTCGAACCAGCCGCAACGACGGGCACGGCCGGTGGTAGCGCCGAACTCGTGACCTTGCTTGGCCAGGTGAGCGCCCACTTCGTCGAAGAGCTCAGTCGGGAACGGACCCGAACCTACGCGAGTGGTGTAAGCCTTGGTGATGCCCAGGATGTAGTCCAGGAACATCGGGCCAACGCCCGAACCGGTCGCCACGCCACCGGCGGTGGTGTTGGAGCTGGTCACGTACGGATAAGTACCGTGGTCGATGTCGAGCAACGAACCTTGGGCGCCTTCGAACATGATGTCTTTGCCGGCGCGACGCAGGTCGTGCAATTCGGCCGTCACGTCCAGCATCAGCGGCTTGAGCAGCTCAGCGTACTCTTTGCACTCGGCAAGGGTCTTGTCGTAGTCGATGGCAGGCTCTTTGTAGTAACCCACCAGCATGAAGTTGTGGTAGTCCACCAGTTCACGCAGCTTGTCTTCAAAGCGCGGCATGTTGAGCAGATCGCCAACACGCAGGCCACGACGTGCAACCTTGTCTTCGTAAGCCGGGCCGATGCCGCGACCGGTAGTACCGATCTTCAGCTCGCCACGGGCCTTTTCACGGGCCTGGTCCAGCGCCACGTGGAAGGACAGGATCAGCGGGCAGGACGGGCTGATGCGCAGGCGCTCGCGCACAGGAACGCCTTTCTCTTCCAGCTTGGTGATCTCGCGCAGCAGGGCGTCAGGTGCAACCACCACGCCGTTGCCGATCAGGCACTGCACGCCTTCGCGCAGTACGCCCGACGGAATCAGGTGCAAGACGGTTTTCTCGCCGTCGATCACCAGGGTGTGACCGGCGTTGTGGCCACCTTGGTAGCGCACTACGGCGGCAGCATGTTCGGTCAGCAGATCAACGATCTTGCCTTTGCCCTCATCACCCCACTGGGTGCCCAGGACTACGACATTCTTACCCATAACACTTGTCCTCATTCGCGCAAACTTGGTGCCGGCGATAGCCGGCAGGAAAACTCAAGAAGCCAGTGGCGATACTTGCCAAAGCCCGTTCTGCTGAATCAATTGCCGGTCGCAGTCCGCATCACGGGCGGCGGCCAAAGGTTGTCCAGGCAACGCCTGAACGACACGCTGACCCTCACTGCGCAACTGGCAAACCTGCTGCCAGAGTGCCGCATCCGTACTGTCAGGCATCCAGATACCGCCAGACGGTAGCTCGATTTCAGCACGCCCCAGGGTCACCAGGGTTTTCAAATCGGTGGAGAAGCCAGTCGCCGGACGGGCGCGACCGAAGTCGGCGCCGATGTCGTCGTAGCGACCGCCCTGAGCGATGGACTGGCCAACGCCCGGCACGAACACCGCGAACACCACACCGGTGTGGTAGTGGTAACCGCGCAGCTCGCCCAGATCAAAATACAGCGGCAGCTCCGGGAAGCGCGCCGACAGACGCTCGGCGATCGCCAGCAAATCTTCCAGTGCCGCCAGTACCGGCGCCGGCGCATCGGCCAGACGCTCGCGGGCAGCCGACAGCACTTCGCGGCCGCCACACAGATCGACCAGCGCACGCAGCATGCCGGACAGATCTGCCGGCAAGCCTTCGGTCAAGGTAATGACCTCGTCGATGGCCTTGCGTTGCAACGCATCGAACAACTGCTGCTCGACTTCACCGGACAGACCGGCAGCGCGCGCCAGACCACGGTAGATGCCGACGTGACCAAGATCCATGTGCACATCCGGCACATCGGCCAGTTGCAGCATGGCCAGCATCAGACTGATGACTTCGACGTCGCTGCTCGGGCTGGCATCGCCGTACAACTCGGCGCCCAACTGAATCGGGCTGCGCGAGGACGACAGTGCGCGCGGTTGGGCGTGCAGTACGCTGCCGGCGTAGCACAGACGGCTCGGGCCTTCACGACGCAGGGTGTGCGCATCGATGCGTGCCACTTGCGGCGTGATGTCGGCGCGGAAACCCATCTGCCGGCCCGACTGCGGGTCGATGACCTTGAAGGTACGCAGATCCAGGTCCTGGCCCGCGCCGGTCAGCAGGGATTCCAGGTACTCGATATGGGGGGTCACGACAAACTCGTAACCCCAGCTCTGGAACAGATCCAACACCTGACGACGCGCAACTTCAATGCGCGCCGCTTCCGGTGGCAGTACTTCTTCGATGCCATCTGGCAGCAGCCAGCGGTCTACCGTTGCCATTACGCCATTCCCCTTTGATCCGGGCGGCCAGCACTAGGGCGAGCCTTGAGTGAAGCAGAAAATGACCGGTCCGTTCAAAACGCACGCGCATGAACGACGCAGCGAAAGGCCTGATACCGGCCTCGCCCATCACTTTCCTCGAAAAACTGTTCGGGCTGTTCAACCCGATGTTCTGCAGCAAAAACAGCAATCAAACGTGCAGACGCAAAAAAGCCGGGAATTTCCCGGCTGCCGCATCATACACACGTTTTCCCAAAGGATCACCCCGCCCGAGGTTTTAGCCGCCGGGCGGAATGATTCAGGTCAACGTCGTATCAAGGCTTGGACTTTTCCAGATAACGGAAAAAGTCGCTGCTTGGGTCGAGGACCAGGACGTCGGATTTGTTCGCGAAGCTTTCACGGTAGGCGCGCAGGCTACGGTAGAAACCGTAGAACTCCTGATCCTGGCCGTAGGCCTTGGAGTAGATCGCAGCGGCCTGGGCGTCACCGTCACCGCGAATCTCTTCGGATTCACGATAGGCTTCAGCCAGCAGCACGCGGCGTTGACGATCGGCGTCGGCACGGATGCCTTCTGCCAGTTCGTTACCCTTGGCGCGGTGCTCGCGAGCTTCACGCTCACGCTCGGTGCTCATACGTTCGAACACACTGCGGTTCACTTCTTTCGGCAGATCGATGGTCTTGACCCGGACATCGACAACTTCGATACCCAGCTCCTTTTCCGCCATCTTGTTCAGCGAAGCAGTGATGTCAGCCATCAGCGCATCACGCTCACCAGACACAACTTCGTGCAGGGTGCGCTTACCGAACTGGTCACGCAGACCGGATTCCAGACGACGGGACAGACGCTCGTCGGCGATTTGCTTGAGGCCGGAAGTTGCGGTGTAGAAGCGCTCGGCATCTTTCACACGCCACTTGGCGTAGGCATCAACCATCACGGCTTTCTTTTCCAGAGTCAGGAAACGCTGCGTCGGTGCATCCAGCGTCATCAGACGTGCGTCGAATTTACGCACCTGGTTAACGTAAGGCACTTTCACATGCAGACCTGGCTGAACATCCGCCTGCACCACACGACCGAATTGCAGCAACACCGCGCGCTCGGTCTGAGCGACGATGTAGAAGCAGTTCCAGCCAACCAGTACCACGACAACGCCAACGATCAGGGCGATCAGCGATTTATTGCTCATCAGCGGGTCTCCCTTGTGCGCGACTGCGGCAGGTCAGTGACGTGCGGCGTGACATCCGTGTTGCTGGCGGCGGCCGAACCGGTGACCGGTGCATTGCTGCCCGAACTGTTCTGAATCATTTTGTCCAACGGCAGGTAAAGCAGGTTGCTCTGGCCGTCTTTATTACCGGTCACGAGTACCTTGCTGGTATTGCTGAAGACTTCCTGCATGGTGTCCAGGTACAGACGCTGGCGGGTGACTTCAGGTGCCTTGCGATACTCGGCGACCAGTTTGGTAAAGCGATCTGCCTCACCCTTGGCGCGCGAGACCGTTTCGTCGCGGTAACCGTTGGCATCTTCGAGGATGCGCTGGGCCTGACCACGGGCTTCCGGCACCACGCCGTTGGCGTAGGTTTCCGCCTGGTTGCGCGAACGCTGCTCGTCTTCACGCGCGCGGATCACGTCATCGAAGGCTTCCTGCACTTCACGCGGTGCCGCTGCGCTCTGTACGTTGACCTGGGTGACGGTGATACCGGTGCGATAGGTATCGAGGAAACGTTGCAGACGCTCCTTGATTTCGCTGGCCATCAATTCTCGACCTTCAGTCAGCACCTGGTCCATGGCGGTGGAACCCACCACGTGGCGCAGGGCGCTGTCGGTCGCATGCTGCAGGCTGATTTCCGGCTGATCGACGTTCAGCACGAAGTCCTGCAGGTTGCTGATCTTGTACTGCACGGTCAGCGGCACTTCGACGATGTTCTCGTCTTCGGTCAGCATCTGGCCCTGCTTGGTGTAGGCACGCTCACGCGTGACGTTTTCCATGTACTTTTTATCGATCGGCGGGAAGTAGATGTTCAGGCCGGGGCCGACGGTTTCGTAGTACTTGCCGAAGCGCAGCACCACGGCTTGCTCCTGCTCGTCGACCACGTAGACCGCGCTGTACAGCCAGACAGCCGCCAGCACAACGAGACCGATGCCGAGCAGACCGCCGAAGCCGCCACCACTCCTGCCCGAACCACCGCCGTCATCACCACCGCGTTTCTTACCACCACCGAACAACCCGTTCAGGCTTTCCTGCAGCTTTCGGAAGGCCTCGTCGAGATCCGGTGGCCCCTTGCGGTCGCCGTTATTGCGGCGTTTGCCACCCCAAGGATCCTGATTATTCGAGTTGCCACCCGGCTCATTCCAAGCCATAGCGCTCTCCATCTGATAAAGCAAAGACGCACCCACGGCGCGCCGACCAATGCTACAGAATGCCTGCCGTTGCGGCACAACCGCTTTGTCAGGCTTTTATTGCAAAGTGTGTTGCTCGATGAATTCCATCGGCTGCAATCCTTCGCGGCTTACCAGTCGATTCAACTCGACCCGGGGCAAACGAACGGCCAGCAGACTGATGCCTTCTTCGTCGTGTTCTTCTTTCTGCACCGCACCGAGTTCGAAGAACTGCGCACGCAGTCGAGCGAATCGTTGCGGCAAACGCAATGTGCCCACGAACAAATCACTGCCCAGCAACTCGGCGATGGCTTGCTCAAGCAATTCCAGACCGCTGCCATCACGCGCCGAAAGCCAGACCCGTTGCGGTTTGCCATCGGCATCGCGCTGGATTTGTGGCTCAACGCCTTCAAGCAAATCGAGTTTGTTATAGACCTCGAGTATCGGCAAGTCCTGGGCCCCGATCTCGCCCAGCACCACCATCACCTGCTCGATCTGCAACATGCGATCCGGTTCGGCCGCATCGATCACATGCAACAGCAGATCGGAGTTGCTCGACTCTTCGAGCGTAGACCGAAATGCTTCGACAAGCTTGTGAGGCAAGTGGCGAATGAAACCCACCGTGTCGGCCAGGACAATCGGCCCGAGGTCGTCCAGCTCCAGACGGCGCAGTGTCGGGTCCAGCGTGGCGAACAACTGATCCGCCGCGTACACGTCGGATTTCGTCACGTTATTGAAGAGTGTGGATTTACCGGCGTTGGTATACCCCACCAAAGACACGGTAGGAATATCCGCACGCGAGCGGCCGCGCCGCGATTGCTCGCGCTGGCTGCGCACTTTTTCCAGCCGGCCCTTGATCTGGCGCAGGCGAACCCGCAGCAAACGACGGTCGGTTTCCAGCTGGGTTTCACCCGGGCCACGCATGCCGATACCACCACCTTGACGCTCAAGGTGAGTCCAGCCACGAACCAGCCGGGTGCTCATGTGGTCAAGCTGGGCCAGTTCAACCTGGAGCTTGCCTTCATGGGTGCGGGCGCGCTGGGCGAAAATATCGAGAATCAGACCGGTGCGATCGATCACGCGACACTCGAAAACACGTTCGAGGTTACGTTCCTGACTGGGCGTGAGGATGTGATTGAAAATCACCAGATCGGCCTTTTCGGCATGAACCAGGTCGCGCAGCTCCTCGACCTTGCCACTGCCAATCAGGAATTTGGCGGTTGGCCGATGACGCGGTACGTTAAAAAACGCAACGGTCTCGGCGCCCGCCGAATTAGCCAGTTCCTGAAACTCCTGCGGATCTTCGCGCGCCTCAGGGTCCTGTCCATCCAAGTGAACGAGGATGACCCGTTCACCACCACCGTGGCGCTCAAAGAACAAAGGAGACTCCTATCAGGCGTTACCCGGAGCTGGATCTGCGTCGCCCTGTTCATTTTCGGTTGCGCTAGGCAGACGAATTGGACGAACTGGCACGACGGTAGAGATAGCGTGTTTGTAAACCATCTGGCTGACGGTGTTTTTCAGCAGGATCACGAACTGGTCGAAGGACTCGATCGTGCCTTGCAGTTTGATACCGTTGACCAGGTAGATGGAAACCCCAACTTTCTCTTTACGTAAAGTATTCAAGTAAGGGTCTTGTAGCGAATGCCCTTTTGACATGTGCCGCACTCCTTTAAGGATTCAATAATAAAAAATAGGTAATTCAGATGGCTTTGGCCGCCACACCCCCAAGGATAGACGGCAATTGCAAGGACTCAGCTCAATATGGAGATGGTCCCAAGGTATTTCAAGGCGCGTGGCAGATTGTCGCAATCAAGACTGTCCAGCCAGTGTAAATCTTCCCAGCTGCGCAGCCAGGTGAACTGGCGTTTGGCCAATTGGCGGGTGGCGATGATTCCCCGCTCCTGCATTTCGGCCAAACTCAGTTTGCCGTCCAGGTAATCCCAGACTTGGCGGTAACCTACTGCACGTATAGACGGCAACCCCGCATGCAGGTCACTTCTTTTACGCAGGGCTACGACCTCGTCGATGAACCCCTGTTCCAACATATTTGTGAATCTTTGTTTAATGCGCTCGTGCAATACCTGACGATTTGCCGGGGCAATGGCCAAGTTCGCGACAGTATAGGGCAATTGTTGCTGTCCCGAAGCGGCTGCTTCAGTACTTTGCGCAGATTGTTGCTGGCGCAGGGCAGTCATGCTCTGACCGCTGACTCGATAAACCTCCAGCGCCCGACTCAGTCGCTGTGGATCGTTCGGATGTATCCGCGCCGCTGACTCCGGGTCGATGGCTGCCAATTGCTCGTGCAAGGCTTGCCAGCCAAGGCGTGCAGCCTCTTCTTCGATCTGCGCGCGCACCTCGGGGTCGGCTGCCGGCATGTCTGCCAGGCCGTCAACCAAAGCCTTGTAATAGAGCATCGTGCCGCCGACCAGCAGCGGAATTTTTCCGCGCGAAGTGATTTCGGCCATCGCTTGCAGGGCATCGCGCCGGAAATCCGCAGCCGAGTACGCTTCAGCCGGATCAAGAATGTCGATCAAACGGTGCGGATACTCAGCCAACAGCTCTTTTGAAGGCTTGGCGGTGCCGATGTCCATGCCGCGATAAACCAGCGCAGAATCGACGCTGATCAACTCGCACGGCAATACTTTGGACAGCTCGATGGCCAGGTCGGTCTTGCCCGCAGCAGTCGGGCCCATCAGAAAAATCGCTGGAGGAAGCTGGCTCATCAACGACCGCGCAAGAACAGTTTGTCCAGATCGTCCAGGCCCAGCTGGGTCCAGGTCGGTCGGCCATGGTTACATTGACCGCTGCGCTCGGTGTTTTCCATATCACGCAGCAGACCGTTCATTTCCGGCAGGGCCAGGCGCCGGTTGGCGCGGATCGCACCGTGGCAGGCCATAGTGCCCAGCAGTTCGTTGAGGTGCGCCTGAATCCGGTCGCTGGTGCCGTATTCCATCAGATCCGACAGGACGTCGCCAACCAAACGGTTGGCTTCGGCTTGTTTGAGCAGAGCAGGAATCTGCCGGATCGCCAATGTTTCCGGGCCAAGGCGTTGCAACTCGAAGCCAAGACGCTGAAACCACGCCGCATGCTCTTCTGCGCAATCGGCCTCGCGCTGACTCACCGCCAGAGACTCAGGCACCAGCAACGGCTGGCCGCTAAGGCCTTCGCTGGCCATGGCAATCTTCAGGCGCTCGTACATGATCCGCTCGTGGGCGGCGTGCATGTCCACCAGCACCAGGCCCTGAGCGTTCTCGGACAAGATGTAGATGCCCTTCAGTTGCGCCAGCGCGTACCCGAGCGGCGGAATATCTTCCTGACCGGCCGGCAGCGCATTGGCATTGGCTTCAGGCAACGGCGCAAAAAACTCGCGATACGCAGCCTGAGCCTCAGCGGCAGGCGGCATCGCCGACTGCGGACGCGGCGTGTATTGATACTGATAAGCGCCACCAGCGCTGGCGCCCGACGACGTATTGAACGCCGGTTGCGCCTGCGGTTGCTCCAACAACGCATTGGCTGCCAGACGCATTTCACCCTGCGGGCCGAACTCACCGGCATCAAGGCCGGTTGGTCGAACGACGGCTGTGGTCACTGAACCGGCGAGCTGGTCTTCCGGACGCACATCGCCAAGAGCGCGGTGCAGCGTGCCGTAAAGGAAGTCATGCACCATGCGCCCATCGCGAAAGCGCACTTCGTGCTTGGTCGGGTGCACGTTGACGTCCACCGCCGCCGGGTCGACCTCGAAAAACAGCGCAAAGGTCGGGTGCCGACCATTGAACAGCACGTCTCGATAGGCCTGGCGCACCGCGTGGGCCACCAGTTTGTCGCGCACTGCACGGCCGTTCACGAAGAAATACTGCAAGTCCGCCTGACTGCGATTGAAGGTCGGCAGACCAACCCAGCCCCACAGATGCAGACCGTTGCGCTCGATCTCGATCGGCAAGGCTTGCTCCAGGAAACCCGAACCACAGATCGCCGCCACACGCCGCGCACGCGCCGCGTCATCGTGAGCTTCGTGCAGGCTGAGAATGGTCTTGCCGTTGTGGCGCAAATGGAAGGCCACATCAAAACGCGCCAGCGCCAGACGCTTGATCACTTCTTGCAGATGATCGAATTCGGTTTTTTCGGTTTTGAGAAACTTGCGCCGCGCCGGGGTGTTGAAGAACAGGTCGCGGACTTCCACCGAGGTGCCGACTGGATGCGCGGCCGGCTGAACACGAGGCGCCATGTCGCGGCCCTCGGTCTCGACCTGCCAGGCCTGATCGGCGTCGCGGGTGCGCGAAGTCAGGGTCAGACGCGCCACGGAACTGATCGATGCCAGCGCCTCACCGCGAAAGCCCAGGCTCATCACCTGCTCAAGGTCTTCCAGATTGCGAATCTTGCTGGTGGCGTGCCGGGCCAGCGCCAGCGGCAGGTCATCGGCGGAGATACCGCTGCCATCGTCGCGCACGCGCAACAGCTTGACGCCGCCCTGCTCGACATCGACATCGATGCGCTTGGCACCGGAGTCGAGGCTGTTTTCCAGCAGCTCCTTGATCACCGACGCCGGGCGCTCGACCACCTCACCGGCGGCGATCTGGTTGGCCAGCCTTGGGCTGAGCAGTTCGATGCGGGCAGCGTTCAGCACTTCGTTCATTCTTTGGACGCCAATTCAGTGCCAGGAATGGTCAAGTGCTGGCCGACTTTCAGCTCATCGCTTTTCAGGTTGTTCGCGCTGCGCAACGTCGCCGGCGACACCTGATAGCGCACGCCGATCATCGCCAGCGTTTCACCCGGGCCAACACGGTGGTCGCGCGGCCCTTGGGCGATCTTGCCGGAGTCACGCAGCCAGGCGATATAGGTGCCCGGTGGCGGATTCTGCTGGAAGAACTGACGGACGCCGCTGCTGATCGAACGCGCCAGCGCTTGCTGGTGGCTCGACGCCGAGAGTTTGTTCGCTTCATTGGCGTTGGAGATGAAGCCGGTTTCGACCAGGATCGACGGGATGTCTGGCGATTTCAGCACCATGAACCCGGCCTGCTCCACACGTTGTTTGTGCAGCGGCGTGACCCGGCCGATGTTGGTCAGGACTTTCTGACCGACGTTGAGGCTGGAGGTCAGCGAAGCCGTCATCGACAGGTCGAGCAACACGCCGGCAAGCATGCGGTCCTTGTCATCGAGGCTGACGTTGCCGGCACCACCGATCAGGTCGGAACGGTTTTCGCTGTCGGCCAGCCAACGGGCGGTCTCCGACGTCGCTCCGCGATCAGACAAGGCGAACACCGACGCACCGAAGGCTGCCGCAGACGGCGCAGCGTCGGCGTGGATCGAGACGAACAGGTCGGCGCCCTTCTTACGAGCAATTTCGGTACGCCCGCGCAAAGGGATGAAATAGTCACCGGTACGGGTCAGTTCAGCACGGAAGCCTTTCATGCCATTGACCTGACGCTGCAGTTCGCGAGCGATCTGCAACACCACGTCTTTCTCACGCTGACCGCGCGAACCGGACGCACCCGGGTCTTCACCGCCGTGGCCGGCGTCGATCACGACAATGATGTCGCGCTTGCCGGCCGGGGCAGGTGGCAGCTTGATCGCAGGTTCGGAAGGGGTGACCGGAACCGCCGGCACGGTGGCCACGGACGGTGTCGGTGCAGGCGGCGGCGCCGCGTCCGCCGGGTTATCGAACAGATCGACCACCAGACGATTGCCGTACTGCGCGTTCGGCGCCAGCGAGAAGCTTTTCGGGGTGACGGCTTTTTTCAGGTCGATAACCACGCGCAGGTCGGTCGGCGTCCGCTGGGCCGAGCGCATCGCGGTGATCGGCGTGTTGGCGGTCTGCACGTTCAACGGCGCGCCCAACGTGGCGCCATTGATGTCGATGACCAACCGATCCGGTGAGGTCAGGGTGAAAACACTGTGTTGCACCGGACCGCTCAGGTCGAAGACCAGTCGCGTGTTGTCCGGCGCCCGCCACAGGCGCACGCTGTTGACCTTTGAGTCGGCCACAGCGTTGACGGTTACTGCCATCAATATCAGTCCAGCGGCAGCCACCAACGCGCGAAAGCGCATACCTAACCCCATCATCTAATTGGATTCCAACGCCAAAGCGGCACACCAAGCCTCGCCGCGCGAGCCCTGGGATAAAATTTTCAGCGAACGCCCGCTGTCTTGCGGGCTAATGGTAATGGTCAGGTCAGGCTTTGGCAAAAAGCCTGCACCTTTATCGGGCCATTCGATCAGGCACAGTGCGTCGTCTTCGAAATAGTCGCGGATGCCGAGAAACTCCAGCTCTTCGGGATCGACCAGACGATACAGGTCGAAGTGGAAGGCGCGCACATCACCGATCTCGTAGGGTTCGACCAAAGTGAAGGTCGGACTTTTCACTGCCCCGACATGTCCCAACCCGCGAATAATGCCCCGCGAAAGCGTGGTCTTGCCCATCCCCAGGTTGCCTTCGAGGAAAATCAGGCCATGGCCCTGAGTAACGCGGGCGATCCGTGCGCCAAAGTCGCTCATGGCCTGTTCATCGGCCAGGTACAGGGTTACTTCAGACACGGTGCATGCTCCTCCAACAACTGACGAATGGCTGGAATCAGATCACTGGCCGCCAGCCCACGGCCAAATTTCCCTTGTTGCATCCCGGCATTGGCGTGCAGCCAGACCGCCAGGCAGGCGGCATCGAATCCGTCCATGCCTTGCGCCAGCAGCGCGCCGGCCAAACCCGCCAGTACATCGCCGAGCCCGGCGGTGGCCATGGCCGGATGGCCCTGATGACACAGCGCCAGACGTCCGTCGGGGTGCGCGATCAGGCTGCCGGCGCCTTTGAGCACCACCACCGCTGTATATTTTTTGCTCAATGCCAGCGCCGCGGCCGGACGATCCGCCTGCACTTCGGCGATGCTGATGCCCAGCAAACGCGCCGCCTCGCCCGGATGCGGGGTGATCACGCAATCCTTGGGCAGGCTGACAAAACCGCTGGCCAGCAGATTCAATGCATCGGCGTCCCACACTTGCGGCAAAGGTGCATTGGCAGCAGCGGACAATAACGCTCGCCCCCAACTCGCTTGCCCGAGACCCGGCCCGACAACCAGCGTCGATACTTTTTCCAGCAGGCTCATCAACTGATTGGCAGACGAAGCGCCGAGAACCATGGCTTCCGGTAGGCGACTCAACGCTGCTGGCACGTGCTCCGGTCGTGTCGCCAGCGAAACCATGCCGGCGCCGCTGCGCAGCGCGCTTTCAGTACTGAGCAGAATCGCCCCGCCAAAACCCTGATCGCCGCCAATCAACAACAAATGCCCGAATCGCCCTTTGTGAGCCGTCGGTGCACGTGGTGCCAATCGCGCAAGATTAGCCGCGGTGAGGCGTCTGGCGCTGGCAGGAATGTCACGACAGGTGTCGGCCGAGGCCTGCAAATCGTTAAACACCAGTCTGCCGACGTGATCCGCCGCGTCTCCAGTGAACAGGCCGATCTTTAACCCAATAAAGGTAACCGTGAGGTCGGCGCTCACCGCGGCACCGAGCACATGCCCGGTATCGGCGCACAGCCCGGAAGGAATATCCACCGCCGTTACCGGCAAGCCGCTGGCATTGATCGCCTTGATAGCTGCCGCATAAGGCTCGCGTACGTCACCGCTGAGGCCGGTGCCGAGCACAGCATCGACGATGACACCGCGCAACTCGCTTTGCGCAGTCCAGCCCTGCACGGTGACGCCTTCGGCCCGTGCCTCGGCATGGGCCTGCGCGGCGTCGCCCTGCAAACGCTGCGGATCACCGACCGCCAACACCCGCACCGCCCAACCGGCCCGGTGTGCCAATGCAGCGATAAAATAGCCGTCACCCGCATTGTTGCCATGCCCGGCAAACACCGTCAGTTCATTGGCCGACGGCCATTGCCGCACCAGTGCCCGCCACGTCGCGTGCGCGGCGCGCTGCATCAATTCGAAGCCCGGCGTGCCGGCGGCAATCAGCCGCGCGTCGAGTTCACGCACCTGCGCGGCGCAGTACAGCGCGTCGGGTAATTCATCTTTCGTTTGCGGCATGCGTCTTCGGGCTCCGATGTCTGGCAGAATTATACGCACCTCAGCTCCGGTTTCTCTCGCCTCATGTCCGCCATCACCACAGACCTCCCAGCCCTCGCCCAATCGATCAAGGATTGGGGCCGCGAGCTGGGCTTTCAGCAAGTCGGCATCAGCGGCCTCGATCTGGCCGAGCATGAGCAGCATCTGGAGCGCTGGCTCGCCGCCGGCTACCACGGCGAGATGGACTACATGGGCGCCCATGGCAGCAAACGCTCGCACCCCGAGGAACTGGTGCCGGGCACCTTGCGCGTGGTGTCCCTGCGCATGGACTATCTGCCGGGCGACACTGAAATGGCCAAACGTCTGGCCGAACCGGAAAAAGCTTATGTGTCGCGTTATGCCTTGGGCCGCGATTACCACAAATTGATCCGTAAACGCGTTCAACAATTGGCAGACAGGATTCAAGCCGAGATCGGCCCGTTCGGTTTTCGCGCCTTCGTCGACAGCGCCCCGGTGCTGGAAAAAGCCATTGCCGAACAGGCCGGACTGGGCTGGATCGGCAAAAATACGCTGGTATTGAACCGCAAGGCCGGCAGCTATTTTTTCCTCAGTGAACTGTTTGTCGATCTGCCGCTGCCGGTGGACGAGCCGCACAGCACCGAACATTGCGGCCGCTGCACGGCGTGCCTGGACATCTGCCCGACCAACGCCTTCGTCGGCCCTTATGTGCTGGATGCCCGACGCTGCATTTCCTACCTGACCATCGAGCTGAAAACTGCGATCCCTGAAGAGCTGCGCCCGCTGATCGGCAATCGGGTGTTCGGCTGTGATGACTGCCAGATCGTCTGCCCGTGGAATCGCTTCGCCCGGCCGACCGGGGAAAGCGACTTCAAGCCACGGCACAATCTGGACAACGCCGAACTGGCCGAGCTGTTCCTGTGGGACGAGGACAAGTTTCTCAGCAGCACCGAAGGCTCCCCGCTGCGCCGCGCCGGTTATGAGCGCTGGTTGCGCAATCTGGCGGTAGGGCTGGGAAATGCGCCGTCGAGCATTCCGGTACTTGAGGCCTTGAAAGCGCGCCGTGACTATCCGTCAGAGTTGGTGCAAGAACACGTCGAGTGGGCGCTGAAACAACATGCCGAGCGTCAAGGCGCGTCGTTATAGACGAACTTGGGCATTTCCCAATGAAACCGGATCGCCAGCAGGCGCAATAGAAAGCCGCCAAACAGTGTGATCAAGATCGCCTGCTCACTCGGCACATTCAAATATAGGCAAAGCATGTAACACCACGCGGCCGCGAACGAGACGCTGGCGTAGAGTTCACGGCGAAAGATCAGCGGGATGTCGTTGCAAAAGATATCCCGCAGGATGCCGCCGAACACGCCGGTGATCACGCCACTGACCGAGGCGACCAACATGCCGTGACCCATTTCCAGCGCGGTCATGCAGCCGATCAGGGTAAAGGCCACCAAGCCGACGGCGTCGAGCACCAGAAACAGCGAGCGCAGGTGACGCATCCAGCGCGCGGTGAACACCGTGAACATCGCGGCAACCGAAGTCAGCACCAGGTATTCCGGGTGCTTGACCCAGGTCAGCGGGTAATGCCCGAGCAACACATCACGCACCGAACCGCCGCCCAATGCCGTGACGCAGGCGATCAGCACCACGCCAAACCAGTCCATGCCGCGACGGCCCGCAGACAGCGCGCCGGTCATGGCTTCAGCGGTAATGGCGATGAGATAAAGCATCAGCAGCATGGTGGCGATCCTGGCAGGAAGGCGCGCAGTCTAGCCATTTCGGTCACGCGATCCAATGTAGGAGCTGCCGAAGGCTGCGATCTTTTGAATTTGATTTTAAAACAAGATCAAACGATCGCAGCTTCGGCAGCTCCTACAGGGATCACATCAGAACTTGATGAAGTGCTTGCGGTAGTGCTGCAGCTCGGCGATCGATTCGCGAATGTCGTCCAGCGCCAGATGTGTGCTGCCCTTCTTGAAGCTGTCGCGCACGTCCGGTGCCCAGCGTGCGGCCAGTTCTTTAAGCGTCGACACATCGAGATTGCGATAGTGGAAGTAGCTTTCCAGCGCCTTCATGTGGGTATAGAGGAAGCGTCGATCCTGACAGATGCTGTTGCCGCAGATCGGCGACTTGCCCTTCGGCACCCATTTTTCCAGGAAAGCGATGGTTTCAGCTTCGGCTTCAGCCATGCTGACGCGGCTGTCGCGTACACGCTGGGTCAGGCCGGAGTTACCGTGGGTGCGGGTGTTCCACTCGTCCATGCGAGCGAGCACTTCGTCGCTGTGATGGATGGCGATCACCGGGCCTTCGGCCAGGGTGTTGAGGTCACTGTCGGTAACGATGGTGGCCATTTCGATGATGACGTCGTTATCCGGATCAAGACCGGTCATTTCCAGGTCGATCCAGATCAGATTCTGTGGGTTTTGCATATTTCGGCTCCTAGGCAATGCTGCGCAGTTTAGCCTAGGCCGGTGCCCGGGCGTGCTAAACTCGCGGCCGTTTTACCTAATCGCTGCATTCTTCAGACGGAACACCCATGGCCAAACGCCAACTCAATCGTCGTCAAAACTGGCGCATCGAAAAGATTCAGGGCGAGCGCGCCGCACGCGCCGCCAAACGCGAGTCCTCGGCTGTCGAAGCCCTGGAGGGCGGCGACCTCGGCCCAGAGCAACACGGCCTGGTGATCGCCCACTTCGGTGTACAGGTCGAGGTCGAGGCCAAGGACGGCGAACTCGCTGGCCAAGTGTTCCGCTGTCACTTGCGCGCTAACCTGCCAGCGCTGGTGACCGGTGATCAGGTGGTCTGGCGTGCCGGCAACCAGGGCATCGGTGTGATCGTCGCGCAATTGCCGCGCACCACCGAGCTCTGCCGCCCGGACAGCCGAGGCCAGCTCAAGCCAGTGGCCGCCAACGTCGACATGATCGTCATCGTCTTCGCCCCGCTGCCCGAGCCGCATGCCAACCTGATCGACCGCTACCTTGTAGCCGCCGAACATGCCGGTATCCGTCCGCTGTTGCTGCTGAACAAGTTCGACCTGATTGATGAGCAGAACGCCCCGGCACTCAACGCCCTGCTGGCCGTTTACCGCACGCTGGGTTATCCGGTGCTGGAGGTCTCGGCGCACCACGGCAATGGCATGGAACAACTGCAACAGCAACTCGACGGGCGCATCAGCGTGTTCGTCGGCCAGTCCGGTGTCGGCAAGTCGTCGCTGGTCAACAGCTTGCTGCCGGAAGTGGAAACCCGCGTCGGGCCGTTGTCCGAGCTGTCCGGTCAGGGCACGCACACCACGACCACCGCACGCCTGTTCCACTTCCCCGGCGGCGGTGAACTGATCGACTCCCCGGGCATCCGCGAATTCGGCCTCGGCCACGTCAGCCGCGCCGACGTCGAAGCCGGCTTCATCGAGTTCAACGACTTGCTCGGCACCTGCCGCTTCCGCGACTGCAAGCATGATCGCGAACCCGGTTGCGCACTGCTCAAGGCCCTGGAAGATGGCCGCGTGCAGCAGCAGCGAATGAACAGCTATCGCTCGATCATCGCCAGTCTGCCGGAAAACGGCTATTAAACAGCGATTGCCCTCACCCTAACCCTCTCCCAAAGGGAGAGGGTTAGGGTGAAGGGAAAGGATCTGACACCCACAAAAAAGCCGCGATCATCTCGCGGCTTTTTTGTGGATCACTGCTTCGGCGCGGGGCTCGGCGCAGTGGCCGGTGGAGCTGTCGGCGCTGGCGGCGCACTTCCCGGCGCGGCCGGTTTGGGCGCCGCGTCGTCGAACAGGTTCAGGCGCTCGCGCAACTCGTGCGCAGGCACTGGTTGTTGATCCGCCGGCAGCGCGTTCGGATCGACTGGCGTCGCTGGAGCGGCACCGTTCGGTCCTTGCTCTGCCGGTTTCGCCGGATCGGCACCTTGCGCACCTTCGATGGCGGCCTGGGCCTTTTTGGTCAGCACCACAATATCGATACGGCGGTTGACCGGATTGAACGGGTTTTCCTTGTCGAACAATGCCGACGAGGCGTAACCCACCACCCGCGCCACTTGCGCGTCCGGATAGCTACCGGCAACCAAGGCACGACGGGCAGCGTTGGCACGGTTGGCCGACAGCTCCCAGTTACCGAAATCGCCCGTGCCGATGTACGGCTTGGCATCGGTGTGGCCGCTGATGCTGATCTTGTTCGGCACCGCTTTGATGGTGTCGGCCATGGCCAGCAGGATGTCTTCGAAGTACGGCTTCAGGCGTGCGGAACCGGAGTCGAACATCGGCCGGTTCTCGGCGTCCATGATCTGGATGCGCAAGCCGTTCGGCGTAATCTCGAAGAGGATCTGATCCTTGAATTTCTGCAGTTGCGGGTTCTCGTCGACCTTGTTCTGCAGTTCTTGCAGGAGCAGTTCCAGGCGTTCCTTCTCGACCATCTCGGCCATGCCTTCGACTTGCTCGGCATCGACCGTGACTTTGTCCGGTTGCGGCTGGGATTTCACTTCAGGGTTGAGAGTGTTTTCCGGTGCCAGGGTCGGCGTGCCGCCCAGATCGATGATGTACGGCGTGCCGCTTTCGGAGAAGCCGACCGGGTCTTTGAAATAGCCGGCGATGGCGATCTTCTGCTCAGGCGTTGCGGTGGACAGCAGCCACAACACCAGGAAGAACGCCATCATCGCCGTGGCGAAGTCGGCGAAGGCGATCTTCCACGCCCCGCCGTGATGCCCGCCGGCTATGCGCTTGACGCGCTTGATGATAATCGGCTGATTATTTTCCATTTCTTAGCGACCGCGAACGGCTTGTTCCAGCTCGGCAAAGCTTGGACGGTGAGCCGGGTACAGCACCTTGCGCCCGAACTCCACCGCCAGCGATGGCGGCATGCCGGAAGCTGAAGCCACGAGCGAGGCTTTGATGGCTTCGTAGACGTTCAGCTCTTCCTTGGCATCGTGAGCCAACGAGTGCGCCAACGGGCCGAAGAAACCGTAGGCCGCGAGAATACCGAAGAAGGTACCGACCAGTGCCGCACCGACGTGCAGACCGATGGACTTTTGATCGCCTTCGCCCAAGGACGCCATGGTCACCACGATACCCAGTACCGCCGCGACGATACCGAAACCCGGCATGGCGTCGGCAATGCCGTTCACCGCGTGGGAGGGGTGCTCGAGGTCTTCTTTAAGGCTGTAAAGCTCCATGTCGAACAGGCCTTCCAGCTCGTGCGGAGCCATGTTGCCGGAGGACATGATGCGCAGGTAATCGCAGATGAACGCAGTCATGCGTTCGTCTTTAAGTACCGCCGGATACTTGGCGAAGATCGGGCTCGCGGCGGCATCTTCGATGTCGCCTTCGATGGCCATCATGCCTTCGCGGCGGCTCTTGTTGAGGATCTCGTAGATCAGGCCCAACACTTCCAGATAGAACGTGTGGCTGAAACGCGAACTGAACATGCTCAGGGATTTCTTGAGCACGTGCATCGTCATGTAGCCGGGGTTGGCCTGGAGGAAGGCACCCAGTGCCGCGCCCCCGATGATCAACACCTCGAAGGGCTGGATCAGGGCGGCAATCTTGCCGTGGGAGAGCACGTATCCGCCGAGCACGCTCGCGAATACGACGATGATGCCGATAATTTTAGCCATAGGTAGAAAGTACTTATTTAAGTCGGGTTCAAGGTCATATTCGGAAGTTAAAAAATCTCTTCTTCTACTTATCGGCAAAACTGCGCCAGACTATAGCCAGTTCAGGCGAAAAGCCAATTTAGCCCATGCCGGGCGCGTCTACAGTCAGTGAAGATCTCGTCCAGACATGGCTAATGAAACGAACGTCCCACACGCAAAACCGACCACCCTCGACGGCTGGGTCAAGCTGCTCGACAGCGTCCGCCTGCCCGTGCCGCAAGAGGCTCACGACAAGGTTTGCCGGGCGATCCGTGACAACCGTAGCTCGCTGCGCGACATCGCCGACCTGATGCAGGACAGCCCGGCGCTGGCCTTGAGCATCATCCGTGAGGCGAATCGTCACACCCACGGCACCATGGCCACACCGGCCGAAAATCTTGAAGTTGCAATCAACCGACTGGGCCTGGCCCGCACCGAAGAGCTGCTGGCGCGCCTGCCTGCTCAACCACAGATGCAGATCCCCAAGGCCCTGCGCCAACTGCAAATGATCAGCCAGCACGCCACGCAACAGGCCAACGGTTTTTTTGCCAGTCGCCTGGCGCGGCTGTGGCAGGACATTCATTGGGGCAGCCTGCTGTTTCTGTCGCCGCTGTGGCCGCTGGCACTGACCTATCCGCAACTGCTTGAAGAGTGGGAACTGCGGGTTATCCACAAGGGCGAGTCAGCGCGCACCGTCGAGAAGCAATTGTTTGGCGTACGCCTGCTGAAAATCGCCGAGGCACTGGTGCAAGTCTGGCATCTGCCAATCTGGGTGCAGCAGGGCTATAAGTTGCTGCTCAGCGAGCAACGCGAATTGGTCAAAGTGCTGCGCATCGCCCGCGACAGCGAACATCCGTTGCGTCAGCAAAACCGCCTGGACGATGACCCGACCCTGCGCCGTTGGCTAAATCAGCCGGCCAACACCGTGCTGCTGGCCAACGGGCTGGCGCTGTCGGCGCAACAAGCGTGGAACAGCCCGCACAGTGAGCGCTGGCAGTACCTGACAAGCCTTTATCTGCAGATTTCGATGGATGAAGTGCAGCAACAGTTGCACCAACAAGCCGTCAACAGTGCGCGCCAGCATGCGATGCCTGATTTATGGCACCCGGCGGTTTCGTTGTTGTGGCCGTGGGGCACCCTTCGCCTGCCGGCCGGGATGTTGCCTGCTGCCGCACCCAATGCCGAAGATCTGACTCAATGGCGCCGGCAGTGCGCCGAATTGCTGGCCGAGCCGAGCCGTTTCACCAATGCCATGAGCCTGACCGTCGCCGCCCGCGAGGCGCTGGTGGCCAGTGGCATGCGCCGGGTGATGATCCTGATGGCCGATCGCACGCAATCCAATCTGCGCGTGCATCAAATTTTCGGCCTGCCCAAAGAAGCCTCTGCGCTGAACTTTGTCGTCAGCCAGAGCAAAGTTCTGCAACGGCTGCTCGCACAACAAGCTCAGGTGCGGATCAACCCGGAGAACAACACGCAATTCTCCGCGCTGCTGCCGCCGAGCCTGCGCACGCTGTTCCGTGGCGAGCATCTGTTCCTGCGCTCACTGGTCAACAATGGCCGGGTGATCATGATCGTTGTGGCTGATCAGGGCGGCGGGCCATTCGCCGACATTACCGTGCAAGCCTTCGGCAAAACCGCGCAATGCATCGAAAAAGCCCTGCACAGCTTTAGCAGCCGCGGCCGATGAGGCTGCGCTACAATCCCCCACTTTGTGCTCTGGAGACCTCACATGTCTGACTTCTCTGGCTTGCCGCTCGTTATCGAACCGAGCGACTTGCTCCCTCGGCTCGAGTCCAGCGAACTGATCCTGGTAGACCTGACCAGCCCCGCCCGCTATACCGAGGGCCACCTGCCCGGCGCGCGGTTTGTCGACCCCAAACGCACCCAGCTCGGCCAACCGCCGGCACCGGGACTGCTGCCGGCGAAGGCCGACCTGGAAGCGTTGTTCGGTGAACTCGGCCATCGCCAGGATGCGGTCTACGTTGTCTATGACGACGAGGGCGGCGGCTGGGCCGGGCGGTTCATCTGGTTGCTCGACGTGATCGGTCATGACAAGTACCACTATGTCGACGGCGGTCTTGCGGCGTGGCTGGCGGATGGCATGCCGATGTCGATCCAGGTGCCACGGGCTGTTGGTGGCCCGGTATCGCTGACCCTGCATGATGAACCGACCGCTACGCGCGAATACCTGCAAAGCCGTCTCGGCGCCGCCGATCTGGCGATCTGGGATGCGCGCGGGCCGCTGGAATATTCCGGCGAGAAAGTGCTGGCGGCCAAGGGCGGCCATATTCCCGGCGCGGTCAATTTCGAATGGACCGCGGGCATGGACAAGGCGCGCAACCTGCGCATCCGCACGGACATGCCGCAGATCCTCGAAGACCTGGGGATCACCAAGGACAAAGAAATCATTACCCACTGCCAGACCCATCACCGGTCGGGCTTCACTTATCTGGTGGCCAAATCCCTCGGTTATCCGCGGGTCAAGGGCTACGCCGGTTCCTGGGGCGAATGGGGCAACCACCCTGACACGCCCGTCGAGATTTAAGGTTTTTAAGGACAACCCATGAAAGAGCGTCTGTTTATCCTCAGCCAGTACCTGCTGCCTCACCACTTGCTGTCGCGCTTGGCCGGCTGCATCGCCGAGTGCCGCGTGCGCTGGTTCAAGAATGCCTTCACCCAGTGGTTCGCCAAGCGCTATCAAGTCGACATGTCGCAAGCTCTGGTTGAAGACCTGACCGCTTACGAGCACTTCAACGCCTTCTTCACCCGCGCCCTGAAAGATGGCGCACGTCCACTGGACGAAACACCAGGCGCGATCCTCAGCCCGGCCGACGGTGCAGTCAGCCAGCTTGGCCCGATCGAACACGGTCGCGTGTTCCAGGCCAAGGGCCACAGCTTCAGCGTGCTGGAACTGTTGGGTGGCGACGCGGCAAACGCTGCGCCGTTCATGGGCGGCGACTTCGCGACTATTTACCTGTCGCCGAAGGACTACCACCGCGTACACATGCCATTGGCCGGCACCCTGCGTGAAATGGTCTACATCCCGGGCCGGATCTTCTCAGTCAACCAGACCACTGCCGAAAACGTCCCGGAGCTGTTCGCCCGCAACGAGCGTGTGGCATGCATCTTCGAAACCGAGCGCGGGCCGATGGCTGTCGTGCTGGTCGGCGCAATGATCGTCGCTTCGATCGAAACCGTGTGGGCCGGTCTGGTCACGCCGCCCAAGCGCGAGCTGAAAACCTTCCGCTACGACGAAGCTGCCCGTGCGCCGATCCATCTGGAAAAAGGTGCTGAATTGGGTCGCTTCAAGCTCGGTTCGACGGCGATCGTGCTGTTCGGCCCGGATCAGGTTAAATGGGCTGAAGAACTGGTGGCGGGTTCACCAGTGCAGATGGGCCAAGGCCTGGCACTGCCAAAAGCCTGAAGTTGATGCCCTTGTAGCTGCCGCAGGCTGTGATCTTTTGATCTTGATTTTAAAAAATCAAAAGATCGCAGCCTTCGGCAGCTCCTACAGTTCGCGCTAGCCACAGATCCCGGTTTTTACTGCTATGGTTTTTGGTCATGAGCCAGACCATATCCCCCCCGCAGCTACGCGCTCCCACTCCCACGCAAACGCGTCTGTCGTTCTGCGAAGCCACCCCGCGCGACCTCAAGCGCTGGATCGCCGACCTGCCCAAGGCCAACATCGGCGAAACTGCCCGCCAGTTGTACCAAGGCCTCGGCGAACTCAACCAGTTACTCACCCCCAGCGATAATCGCCTGCAACTCCTGGAGCTGATGAGGCCCGAGGTGTATTTCGTCTGCCAGCATCTGGAACGGCACTTTCTGCATCAGGCGATCATGCTCGACGAACGTTCGCGCAAGGTCAGCAACCTGTGCCAGGCGCTGCAAAGTCATCTGGCCATCGGCTACAAACAGATCGTTTTGCGTATCGCACCCAAGTACAGCAAGGATCGCGCGGCGCTGGTCAGCCAGGCTCTGCAACGAGCGGCACACGCACTCAAGGGCCAGTTGCTGCGCGCCACGCAGTTGTACAGTTCACCGCCGGAACACCTGTGGTTCGAACTGCATCAGCTGTATCGCATCGGCTGTGAATTGCAACTGCAACAACGTCGGGTACGAGACGATCTCGCCAGCCTGACCACCGAGCTGAGCCTGGAACAGACGTACATCGCCACCCTGTTATTGGGCAGCGCGCGTTGCAATCAACTGCGGCAAAACCAGATCGCTCGGCTAGCGGAAGTCCTGGAACCGTGGAGCGCCTTGTTCAAACTGCATCCCGGCAGTCCGGACGATGGCTTGTTTGCGATCAGCGCCGAAATCGACGCCGGCCCGCGTTATCGCAACATGTTTCGCAGCGAGCAAAAAGCCGGATTGCTCGGTTTCGATCCGCAGCCACTCGTGATTGCCATCGAAGCGCATTTGCAGCGTCAAGACACTTCGACGCCGCTGCCTGTCCCGGCAGGGCTCAGCTTCGACACTCTGCAACACTTGCACGCGACCTGGGGCCAGGCCGCCGAACGCAGCTTTCAGCGCACCGTTGGCCAAGGCAGCCTGACCGTGTGCGTGGGCATGAGCGCCCTGCACTTTTACCTCGGCGGCGAACGCAGTTTCAGCGAACTGCTCAAGCACCCCGGCGCCCGCGCGGCAAACTTCAGCAGCGTCGTCACCAAGGGCGAAAAAGACAGTTGGAGCCAGGCATTCGACGCCGCGCCGCAGAGCAAGGCGGATGAGTTTCTGCCATACGAAGAAATCCAGTACGACCATCTGATCGAAGACGAAAGCAGCACCGACAACACACCGCACTACCCCACTTACGCGCTGCCGGTAATCAATCACAGCCCCGGCGGTTATTGCCTGGGCTGGCCGAAAGAAGTGCCCGCCGAATTACAGGCCGGAGAAATGCTCGGGATTCAGGACAGCGAAAGTCAGGGCTGGAGCATTGCGGTGATTCGCTGGATTCGTCAGGTGCGTGGCGGTGGCACCCAGATGGGCATTGAGCTGGTGGCACCGCATGCGCAGCCGTGCGGCCTGCAACTGGTGCGCTCGCGGGACGAACACAGCCACTATCTGCGCGGATTGCTGTTGCCGCAGATCAGCGCGATCGACTTGCCGGCAACCTTGCTGGCACCACGCTTGCCTTTTCAGGAAGGCAGTAAAGTGCTGATCAACACCCATGGAGACGAGCACCGCGCCGGACTGGATCGGCGGGTGGCGAGTACGCATAGCTTCAATCAATTTGCCTATCGCTCGCTGGAGACCGCGCAGAATGGCGGGAGCGAGGAGGATTTTGATTCGTTGTGGAAGTCGCTTTAAGTGCCCGCCGATGGATCGGCGGCGCTACCTTCGCGAGCAGGCTCGCTCCCACATTGGAATGCATTTCAACTGTGGGAGCGAGCCTGCTCGCGAAGAGGCCAAGTCAGGCGATAGAGATCTCAGAGCTGCCCGTCGCGATCGCGGAAACCCAGCAGATACAGGACACCATCCAGACCCAAAGTCGAGATCGCCTGCTTCGCCGACTGCTTGACCAATGGCTTGGCGCGGAACGCCACACCCAACCCGGCAATCGCCAGCATCGGCAAATCATTCGCGCCGTCGCCAACCGCAATGGTCTGCTCCAGACGCAAACCTTCCTTGTGCGCCAACTCCTTCAACAGGTCCGCCTTGCGCTGCGCATCGACAATCGGCTCGATCGCCACGCCAGTGCACTTGCCATCGACTACTTCCAGCTCGTTGGCGAACACGTAGTCGATACCCAGTTTGGCTTGCAGTTGCTTGGCGAAGTAGGTGAAGCCGCCGGACAGGATCGCGGTCTTGTAGCCCAGGCGCTTGAGTTCGGCGAACAGGGTTTCAGCGCCCTCGGTCAGCCGCAGCGAAGCCCCAATCGAGTCCAGCACGCTGACGTCCAGGCCTTTGAGCAACGCCAGGCGCTCTTTGAAGCTGGCGCGGAAATCCAGTTCGCCGGCCATCGCCCGCTCGGTGATCGCCGACACTTGCTCGCCAACACCAGCAGCCTTCGCCAGTTCGTCGATGACTTCGGCTTCGATCAGCGTCGAGTCCATGTCGAACACCGCCAGACGGCGGTTGCGCCGGAACAGTGAATCTTCCTGGAAGGCGATGTCGACGTTCAGTTCTTGGGCAACGGCGAGGAATTCGGCACGCAGCGCCTGCGGATCAGCCGCTTCGCCACGCACGGAGAACTCGATGCAGCCCTTGCCCTTGTCCGCCGGCGTGTCCAGCGGCATGCGACCCGACAGACGGTCGATATGGTCGATGTTCAGACCATATTTGGCAGTAATCGAACTGACAGCCTGCAATTGCCCGGCGGTCACTTTGCGGGTCAGCAGGGTGACGATATGGCGCTTCTTGCCCTGATTGCCCACCCATTGCTGGTAATCCTCTTCGGAGACCGGGGTGAAGCGCACCTGTTGGTCGAGCTCGTAGCCCTTGAACAGGATGTCCTTGAGCACGGCTTTGCCTTGCTCGGAATCGGGAATTTCAACAAGGATGCCGAACGACAGGGTGTCGTGGATCACCGCTTGCCCGATGTCGAGAATGTTCACACCACCTTGTGCCAGAACGCCGGTAATGGCCGCAGTCAGACCCGGACGGTCGACTCCCGTGATGTTAATCAGGACGATTTCGCGCAACGCGCACCCCCGCAACTGGAAAAAAACCGCATTCTACCCACTTTCAGTGACCATCGGGCACCGCGAGCGCTTTGCCGGTCTAGGGCCTGTCGCTATACTGCGCGTCAACTTCACGGACAAAAGAGCCGAGCTCAGTGAACCGGCCCACGCCAGTTAAAACCGATAACTTCTTCCTGCTGATCTTCCGTGCACTGCGCCACCGCCGTGTACCGATTGCATTGCGCATTGCCAGCCATAACGTGATCCTCGTCGCTCTGGCGCTGGTGATCTATGCCTGCGTGATGGGCTTGCAGTTCAAGCAGGCCATGCACGAGCAGGCCGACGCGCTGGGCGAAAGCCTGACCACGCAGACTGCCACGTCCGCCACGGAGCTGTTGGTGTCCAACGACATCCTCAGCCTCAACGTGCTGCTCAATAACCTGACCAAGAACAAACTGGTGGCCCACGCGGCTATCTATAGCGTGGACAACCGCATCCTCGCCGAATCCGGTCAGCGCCCCAAGCACAGCCTGTTGGGTGAAGCCGAGGGCATGTACGAGAGCAAGATCACGTTCCAGGACGTGACCGCCGGGCAACTGCGCATCAGTCTGGACATGGATCAATTCCAGCAGCCGATGACCATCAGCCTGCAAAGCATGGGCATTTTGAGCGCGATTCTGTTGGCGCTGTCGCTCGCCTTGAGCCTGCGAATGGGCCGTTACCTGTCGACGCCGCTGCTGCAATTGCGTGTATGGCTGCGCCGGATTGACGAGCACACGCCGGGCATTGAACGTCAGGATGAAATCGGCGATCTGGCTCGTCAGCTGCACGCCAACTACGCTCCTGAACCTGCGCCTGAACCGGAGCCGGAATTCGAAGACGAGGAAGACGAACCCGAGTTCGAAGTGCGCAACCTGCGTGATCCGAGCTTTGACGAAACCCGTCCGATGGCCGCGCAGAAGCCTGCACCACGCCACTTGGTCAGCACCGTCGAAGACGATGATGACGATGACGCGTTCGCCGATCTGCGCGACGAATCCTTGAACGGCGCCGCACAACCGCAGGTTCGCAAAGCCACCCCGAGCGTGCCGCAACTCACCGCGGTGCTGGCGGTTCAACTGGGTTCTCAGGAGCAACTGCGTCGTCTGCCACGTGCGCGTCTGGAAGAATTGCAGGAGCGCTATCGCGACTGCCTCGATCAGGCCGCCTCGCTGTATCAGGGCGAAATCGAAACCCTGAACGACGGCAGCACGCTGATGCTGTTCCACACCGAAGACAGTGGCGACGACTACCTGACCAACGCGATTTGCTGCGGCGAGTTGTTGCGGGCGCTGGGCCATCAGTTGCAGATCGAAGTCGCAGACAGCGGCATCACCCTGCAATTGCAGCTGGGCCTGACCCTGGGCGACGAGTTGTTCGGTCTGAGCCAGATTGACTTGCTGCTGACCGATTCGGCCCAGGATGCATTGGCCTTGTCGCAGCACAGCCGCAATCTGCTGCTGGTGGAGCGCAAGATCAGTGACGACACGCTGATCCGTCAGCGCGCGCGTATCCGGCCGATCGCTAGCCCTGAGGGGGCTTGCTGCGTGGAGCGGTTGATGGAGCCTTACCCATCGATGCTGGAGCGGCAACTGGCGCGGATGCATGAGCGTCGGGCGTAAGCTTTAGGCCTGAAACACAGAAGCCCGCAGACGAGTGATTGTCTGCGGGCTTTTTTGTGGGTGACTGAAAAGCCCCTCACCCTGGCCCTCCCGGAACGTCGGACCGACCTGAAGGAGAGAGGACTGATCGGGGGATATTGCCGACCTACACCGACCTGCACGTCTGGATTTGAATCCATAATCGCCAAGCTCTTTGAGGTCGACGTGTCAGACACCTCGGTCAGTCCCCTCTCCCTATGGGCGGTCCGACGTTTCGGGAGAGTGAGGGGCTTTTGATCTTCCCCACCAAACCCCAGACACAACAGAGCCCGCACAAGGCGGGCTCTGTTCTGACTCGATCCAGCTTAGAAGCGGAACACTTCCATATCCGTCCGAATCGGTGAAGCCATCGGAATCTTCGGCTGTTTCTCGGCTTCCGCCGCCGGCGCGGCCGGTTTTGGTGCCGCTTTACGCGGTGCTTCCGCGACCGGTGGTTGATTGGCCAACGGTTTAAGCGCCACCGACAACTGCTCGGACAGACGCTGCAGCAAAATCCCCTGCGCCTGAACCTGCGACGCCGTGCTGCCGGCATGCTGTTCCTGCAGATGAATTATGCGGTTGTCGCGTACTTTGCCGCGGCGGTCGATCAATCGCCATTGCGCATCGAGAATCGCCGGCTGCTTCACACCAGAGTCCAGACGCGTAATGGTCAGCAACACCTGCACATCCGGGGTGAACCCCGAAGTGGCCGGTGCCAGCACCACGCGTTGGCTGTCGAGATGGCCGGCAACCTGACGCATCAGCAATTGATCGATATCCGACGAAAGGCTGCCAGCCCAACGACCATCGGTCGCCGCCTGCAGGCTGCCATCCGGTTGACGTTGCAGCAGAGTTTCACGTTGCAGGTAATCGGCCAACACAACCGGGCCCAACAAAACCGCCATGCCGGCGCTTTGCGCAGGCTGAACCGGACTTCCGCTGTCCAGTTGATACAGCGACACCGGCTGGTGAACGCTGCAACCCGCCAGGCCCAAAACGCCGGCGAGCAGGAAAATAAGGGGGCGCAGAGCAGTCATCATCCCGTCCAGGTGGCCGCCACAAGGCTGACCACAGTGAAAATACTCAATAAATATGAAGAACGCTCGGCCACGCCGGCGCTTGAAAGGCCATATCATCCGTGAATATGCGTTCCGACTCCAGCGCCAAAGCGTCGATCTACGCGTTAAATCGTAGATCGAGCGCTCTAGGGGGCGTGTTATGGCCTAATTGAGGTTTTCGACGAGCAGCGCATCCACTCGCTGGAAGCCCCTTGGCAGCTTATTACCACGACGCCCACGCTCACCTTTGTAGTGTTCGAGGTCGTCAGCTTTCAGCGACAGAGTCCGTTTTCCGGCCTGCAGCACCAATGTGGCGCCTTCCGGAAGGACGGCGATGTCCGTGACATATTCTTCGCGACTGGCCACACGTTCACCGGAAATACCGATGATCTTGTTGCCTTTGCCCTTACCTAATTGTGGCAGATCGCTGATTTTGAAGATCAGCAGGCGACCTTCGGTCGTGACCGAGGCCAGCCAGTTCTGCTCACGATCGGCCACCGGACGTGGCGCGATCACTTTGGCGTTGTTTGGCAGGCTCAACAGGGCTTTACCGGCCTTGTTCTTGGCTTGCAGGTCTTCACCTTTCACCACGAAACCGTAACCGGCGTCAGATGCGATCACATACAGCGCGTCATCTTCCGGCATCAGCACGCATTCAAACGAGGCGCCCGGTGGCGGCGTCAGACGGCCGGTCAACGGCTCGCCCTGGCCACGCGCCGAAGGCAAGGTGTGCGCGGCGACCGAATAGCTGCGACCAGTGGAATCGATAAACACCGCAAACTGGTTGGAGCGCCCCGCCGCCGAGGTCTTGAAGCCGTCGCCGGCCTTGTACGACAGGCCCGTGGCGTCGATGTCGTGGCCCTTGGCCGAACGGATCCAGCCTTTTTCCGACAGCACGACTGTCACTTTCTCGTTAGGCAGCAGATCGTGCTCGGTCAACGCTTTGGCTTCGGCGCGCTCGACGATTGGCGAGCGACGGTCGTCGCCATAGGTTTCGGCGTCCTTGATCAGCTCGGTGCGCACCAGTTTCTTCAACTTGGTTTCGCTGCCGAGCAGGGCTTGCAGCTTGGCTTGTTCCTTGAGCAGTTCGTCCTGCTCGTCGCGCAGCTTCATTTCTTCCAGTCGCGCCAATTGACGCAAACGGGTGTCGAGAATGTAGTCGGCCTGGATCTCGCTGAGGGCGAAACGCTCGATCAGCTTGGCTTTCGGGTGTTCCTCGGTGCGGATGATGTGAATCACTTCATCCAGGTTGAGGTAGGCGATCAACAAACCGTCCAACAGGTGCAGGCGACGCTCGACCTTGTCGAGGCGGAATTGCAGGCGGCGACGCACGGTCAGCACGCGGAACTCCAGCCACTCGACCAGCAAGGCGCGCAGGTTCTTCAGCTGTGGCTTGCCGTCCAGACCGATGATGTTGACGTTGACCCGGTAGGTCGACTCCAGCTCGGTACTGGCGAACAGGTGTTGCATCAGCGCTTCGTGATCAACGCGGCTGTTGACCGGGATGATCACGATGCGGCATGGGTTCTCATGGTCGGATTCGTCACGCAGGTCGGCGATCTGCGGGGCTTTCGACGGTTTGGCCTGCATCAGTGCGGCGATCTGCTCCAGCACTTTGGCACCGGAAACCTGGTGCGGCAGCGCGGTGACGATGATGTCGCCGTCCTCGACGTGGTACACGGCGCGCATGCGCACCGAGCCCTTGCCGGTTTCATACATTTTCAGCAGGTCGGCGCGCGGCGTGATGATTTCCGCTTCGGTCGGATAGTCCGGGCCCTGAATGTGTTCACAGAGCTGCTCGACCGTGGCTTTCGGCTCATCGAGCAGGCGCACGCACGCAGTCGCGACTTCGCGCAGGTTGTGCGGCGGTACGTCGGTGGCCATGCCCACGGCGATACCGGTGGTGCCGTTGAGCAGGATGTTCGGCAGACGCGCCGGCAACACCAGCGGCTCCTGCAGGGTGCCATCGAAGTTCGGGCCCCAGTCGGCAGTGCCCTGGCCCAGTTCGCTGAGCAGCACTTCGGAATAACGCGACAGGCGTGCTTCGGTGTAACGCATGGCCGCGAAGGACTTGGGATCATCCGGCGCACCCCAGTTACCCTGGCCATCGACCAGCGTGTAGCGATAGCTGAACGGCTGGGCCATCAGCACCATCGCTTCGTAGCACGCCGAATCGCCGTGCGGGTGGAACTTACCAAGCACGTCACCGACGGTACGCGCCGATTTCTTGTGCTTGGAATCCGCGTCCAGCCCCAGCTCGCTCATGGCGTAGACGATACGCCGCTGTACCGGTTTCAGGCCGTCGCCGATATGCGGCAGAGCACGGTCCATGATCACGTACATGGAGTAGTTGAGGTAGGCACTTTCGGTGAAGTCGGCCAACGATCGGCGTTCTACACCGTCCAGGCTGAGATCAAGGGGGTTGCTCATGCAGGCCTCATCGGTTCGTTGTCTGGCGCAGCAGCATGGTGCCACCGCGCTGAGTAAATTCAAGTTTGTTCAGGGCGCTCATACCGAGCAGCACCTGATCGCCATGCAGCCCCGGCGCCACCAGTGCGCGAACATCCCGCAGCACGATGTCGCCCAGTTGCAGGCGGGCAATTTTTGTCCGATAGCCCTGGCTCAGGCCATTGGCCGTGCTCAGGGTCACACCGAAACCTTCTTCCAGTTTCAAGCGTTTGGCCAGATCCGCCGGAATCGCCACATCGGTCGCGCCGGTGTCGAGCATGAACTCCACCGGCTCACCGTTGATCTGGCCGCTGGCGACAAAATGCCCTTGGGCATTGCTTGCCAGCTTCACTTCAATAAAGCCTTCACCCTGCTCCGAACTCACGACGACGTTCGGATTCTGCTGGCGTTGTTCCCACTGGCCGAAAAACCGTGTGGCCAGGAACAGCGCTGCGCACCAGGCAAGAATCATCAGCACCCGACCGGCGCGTTTGCCCGGTGGTTGCTGGCTCACGGCTTGGCGCTCCAGCCACCGTCAGGGGCAGCGAAGCGCCAGACGATCGGTCGGGCCTCACCGTCGGCACGCGGACCGAAATTATTGTCGACGCCGATCCATGCACCTTGAGCATCAATGATCAGCGCCTCTTCCAGCCCGTAGTTCTGCGCGTAACGGCGGTTTGCCTGCAACAGTTCGGCGGCATACGACCAGCAACGCTCGACCTTGGCTGTCTGCGCATCACGGCGACAAATCTGGAAAGCGTTACGTTCCAGGGTAAACAGTTTGCCGTTGAACAACGCAATGTCGGAAAAATCCCGATTGACTGCTTTGGCCCTGGGGAACTGCGATGGCTGCATCTCCTTGCCGCCCTCACTGAGCAGCACGCAGCGACCGTCGCAATCCCATACTGTCTGCTGGCGCTTGATCAGCAGCAAGCCACGGCTTTGCCGTTCGGCGGCCAGCCACATCTGATCGCCCGCGGGGTTGATCGCCAGGCCTTCGAATATCGCATTGAAATGCAGAAGCATGCCGCTGGCCCGCGCTTCGCGAACCATCATCGGCGAGATCCTCAGCCAGTTGGCCGGGCCGAGGATGGGCACCTGCAGTACCGCCGCATGACCTTCGCTGACGATGTAGCGATTGCCGACGCTGTCGCAGCTGATCCCTTCGAAATCGAGATCGCCACCACGAATAAAAGAGGCGGCCCAAGTGCGCGAACTCAGGCCCCACGGCAAGCCGCTGTCGGGCACTTTCGGGACTTCGATATGCACGGCCTCGGCCTGCCAGACCTGATCAGCAGTGTTGAGCCGGTAGATCTGATCGTCATCGCGATCCGACACCGTCCACAGTTCGGTGCCGCACAAGGCCAGCCCCGAGAGGTTGCCGCCGCGCATGCCGTCGACCGGATGCTCTGACAGCACCCGCAGCTCCGGCGCAGGCTCTGCCAATACGGTCATCGAACTCAGCAGTAACACACCCGCCAAGGCCCAGCCAAACCGCATCAGGCCAGCACCTCGGCGAGGTTGCCTTTGGATTCGAGCCAGGTCTTGCGGTCACCGGCGCGTTTCTTCGCCAGCAGCATGTCCATCATTTCCGAGGTTTCGGCGAAGTCCTCGCCCAGCGTCAGTTGCACCAGACGCCGGGTGTTCGGGTCCATGGTGGTTTCACGCAGCTGCGGCGGGTTCATTTCACCCAGACCTTTGAATCGGGTGACCTGTGGTTTGCCGCGTTTCTTCTCGGCCACCAGACGGTCGAGAATCCCGTCCCGTTCGGCTTCGTCGAGGGCGTAGTAGATCTCTTTGCCAAGGTCGATGCGGTACAGCGGCGGCATCGCGACGTACACATGGCCGGCATCCACCAGCGGACGGAAATGCTGGACGAACAAGGCGCAGAGCAGCGTGGCAATGTGCAGACCGTCGGAGTCGGCGTCGGCGAGGATGCAGATCTTGCCGTAGCGCAGCTGGCTCATGTCTGCCGCGCCCGGATCGACACCGATAGCCACGGCAATGTTGTGAACTTCCTGGCTGGCGAGCACTTCGCTGCCGTCGACTTCCCAGGTATTGAGGATCTTGCCGCGCAACGGCAGGATCGCCTGGAACTCTTTGTCCCGCGCTTGCTTGGCGGAACCGCCGGCGGAATCACCTTCGACCAGAAACAGTTCGGAGCGCATCGGGTCCTGCCCGGCGCAGTCAGCCAGTTTGCCCGGCAGAGCCGGCCCCTGGGTGACGCGCTTGCGCTCGACTTTCTTGCTTGCCTTGAGACGACGGCCGGCATTGTTGATCGCCAGTTCCGCCAGCGCCAGACCGGTTTCCGGGTTGGCGTTGAGCCACAGGCTGAACGCGTCCTTGACCACGCCGGAAACGAACGCCGCCGCTTCGCGAGATGACAGACGCTCCTTGGTCTGGCCGGAGAATTGCGGTTCCTGCATTTTCATCGACAAGACGAAGGCGATGCGTTCCCAGACGTCTTCCGGCGCCAGCTTCACACCGCGCGGCAGCAGGCTGCGGAATTCGCAGAACTCGCGCATGGCGTCGAGCAAGCCCTGACGCAGACCGTTGACGTGAGTACCGCCCTGCGCCGTCGGGATCAGGTTGACGTAGCTTTCCTGCACCGCGTCGCCACCTTCCGGCAGCCACAGCAGCGCCCAGTCGACCGCTTCTTTATTGCCGGCGAAAGCACCGCAGAACGGCTCGTTCGGCAGACGCTCGAATTCGCTGACCGCGTCGACGAGATAGGAACGCAGGCCGTCTTCGTAATGCCACTCGACCTTCTCGCCAGTGCCTTTGTCTTCGAAACTGACCAGCAGCCCCGGGCACAGCACAGCCTTGGCTTTGAGCACGTGCTTGAGACGGCTGATGGAGAATTTTGGTGAATCGAAATACTTCGGATCCGGCGCAAAATACACGCTGGTGCCGGTGTTGCGCTTGCCGACAGTACCGACGATTTCCAGTTCAGAGGCCTTGAAGCCGTCGTTGAAGGTCATCTGGTATTCGTTGCCGTCGCGCTTTACCCGCACGCGGACTTCGGTCGACAAGGCGTTGACCACGGAAATACCCACCCCGTGCAGACCGCCGGAGAACTGGTAGTTCTTGTTGGAAAACTTGCCGCCCGCATGGAGCTTGGTGAGGATCAGCTCGACGCCCGACACGCCCTCTTCCGGGTGGATGTCGACCGGCATGCCACGGCCGTCGTCGCTGACTTCCAGCGAATGGTCGGCGTGCAGGATGACCTGCACCGATTTGGCGTGGCCGGCCAGGGCTTCGTCGACACTGTTGTCGATGACTTCCTGGGCGAGGTGGTTCGGCCGACTGGTGTCGGTGTACATGCCGGGGCGTTTGCGCACCGGGTCGAGGCCCGAGAGGACTTCGATGGCGTCGGCGTTATAAGAGCTAGCGCTGGGAGTGGCCATAGGGTCTCGTCGTCAGTCATTCATGAAATAGGGGCAAGACATCACAGTGCGGTGAAATCGATTGCCTGATACAAATCGGCGCCAACGCCGGCAAAACTCAGCAACGCCGGCAATTGCCCGGCGAAACCCTGGAAACTGTGGTCGCCGCCGGCCTGGATGCGCAAGGCACAAGCACGGTAATACTGCTGGGCGAGGCGATAATCCAATGTTTCATCGCCGGTCTGCAACCAGACCTGAAAACGCTGCGCATCCTGGGGCGCCGGCACTTCCAGTTCGGCCAGGGCCGCAACGTGGTCGTGGGTCAATTCCCAGGTTTCATCGGTATACAGGTTTTTCTGCGTGCCCAGGTATCCGTCGAACATCCGGTGCGGGCTGACCGCCGGGTTGACCAGCAGGGCTTTGAGGCCATGGCGCTCGGCCAAGTGAGTCGCATAGTAGCCGCCGAGTGAGCTTCCCACCAGCAGCGGCCCGCCCAGTTCGGCAATCGCTTGCTCCAACTGACCGATGGCTTCGCGCGGATGGTGATGCAGGGCGGGAACACGCAGTTGATCGCTCAAGCCCAGCCGCTCCATCACCGCGACCAGCTGACAAGCCTTTTTCGAGGCCGGGGCGCTGTTGAAACCGTGGATATAGAGGATCGAACCAGACATTTGAGCTCCCTGGGTGTCGGCGAAAGATAGCGGAGTTTACAGGGAGTCAGGGCAGGATGGGCCATACAAATGATGCCTGCCTGCATCCTGTAGGCGCTGTCGAAGGCTGCGATCTTTTGATCCTGTTTTTTAAATCAAAAGATCGCAGCCTTCGGCAGCTCCTACAGGGTTCGGCAGTAAATTTCAGTAGCCGTTGGAGCCGTAATCGACGATGAATTCGAAATCGGTGACGCGCTCGACGCCGGTTTCGAGCCGCCCATCCGGCAACAACCGCAACCAGCGATACCCCGGCGCCTGCTCGCCGACCTTGAAGTCTTCACTGCCCGGCTCGAACTGAATACAGGTCGAAGGTGAGGCCATCAGCCGCACGCCATTGCGCTCACGATCAATTTCCTGATGCACATGCCCCCACAACACTGCACGGGCCTGTGGAAAACGGTCCAGCACTTCGAAAAAGGCTTCGGGATTACGCAAACCGATCGGCTCCATCCACGGGCAACCAATCGGCACCGGATGATGGTGGAAGCACACCAGATGATGACGCTCCGGCGCTTCGCTCAACGAGCGGGCCAGCAGTTGCAATTGATCGTCTTGAAGATACCCCGGCACCGAGCCCGGCACCGCCGAGTCGAGCAAGGTCACGCGCCAGTTGCCGACATCGACCACCGATTCCAGCAACGCACTCTGCACCGCCGCCACCGACATGATCTGCGGTTCATCGTGATTGCCGGGAATCCAGCGCGCTGGCGCATCGATCTGCCCGCTCATTTCACGAAACTGCTGATACGACTCGAGGGTGCCGTCCTGCGAGATATCGCCGGTGGCCAGCACCAGATCAATCTGCGGCTGCTGCGCCAGCACCAACTCGATGACCTTCTGCAAGCTCTCGCGAGTATTCATACCCAGCAACGTGCCGTCCGCTTCAGCGAACAGATGGCTGTCGGACAACTGCACCAGCAGCGCCGGGTCGGCGGGGGTCAACGTGGATACGCTCGGCAAGGCGTTCTCCCAAGGCAAAAGCACGGAATCGGTCAAGTGCCGCAATTATGCTGGGGGATCACTGAAAGGGGAAACCGAGGAACCGGACGCAGTTCACAACTAGCGTACGACTTCGTACTCGTGCCCCAGCGCCAGACAATGACTCAGCCATTCCCCCAGGAACAGATTGAGCTGAGCCTTTTCATCGGGCTGATGCATCGCGGCGTTCGGGTAAGGATAGATGCCGCGAAAGCGTCGTGCATGTTCGGCGCTGATCACCTCGGCCATGCGTGCGTCGTGATAGACCTGCACCTCCAGTTGCGGCACCGGCAGCCATGGCAGGCTATGTTCCTGACGCACCTGCAACGTCGTGGTGTAAGGACAGGTCTGCAGCACTTCGAGGGCCAGCACGCCGAGCATCTGCTCGCCCTGGGTCACGGCGATGCGCCGCGCCTCGGGTTCGTTGCGCATGTCCGGCAACAGTCGCATCAGGCGCGCGTAGTTGGCCTCGCAGGCGGCTTGCAGCCCCGCGAGGTCGACTCGATAACGATCGCGCAGCTTGTTTACGACCATAACCCCCTCACTTCGGCGCGGTTTAGCGCCAGCCACTGCAAAGCGATGATGCTCGCCGCGTTGGCAATGCGTCCGTCGCGTACGGCTTGCAGGGCATCTTCGAACGCCCAGACCGTGACGCGGATATCTTCGGCCTCTTCCTCTAACCCATGCAGGCCGCCGACGCCATCAGTGCTGCAACGCCCCAGATACAAATGCACGAACTCGTTGCTGCCGCCCGGCGAAGGGAAATACTTGGTCATCGGCCACAGGGCCTTGATGTCCAGCCCAGCTTCCTCCTGCGCCTCGCGGTGAGCAACTTCTTCCGGCTCTTCGTCCTTGTCGATCAGACCGGCGACCAGTTCGACCAGCCAGGGATTGTCGGCCTTGCCCATGGCGCCGACGCGAAACTGCTCGATCAACACCACCTCGTCGCGCTGCGGATCGTAGGGCAGCACGCACACGGCATCGTGACGCACAAAGATTTCACGGTTGATCTCACGGCTCATGCCGCCGGCGAACAACTCATGGCGCAGGTGCACGCGATCGAGTTTGTAAAAACCCTCGTAGCATTTTTCGCGCCGCACGATATCCACGGCGGTCGGAATGGCGTTGGCAAAATCAGTCATGAGCATCCTCTTTACTGCAAATCCGTTACGAGGTTCCTTTTTGCTGCTTGAACCTCGACTTCGCGCCATCCTAACGCGCCCGCACCGATTGATGCAGCCCCTTTACCGTCAGCGGGATGGACGGTGGCGGCGAAACCCACTCTAATTAGCTTAGTGGCGAACTGACTGCCTCGTTGAGAGTCGAAGCGGTAACTTTTTGCCTTCCCCTGTTTCAGAAAGGACGCCCATGTCGCTTTTCAAAATTGCCTCCGTGGCCGCCATCGCCCTGACCCTGGGCGCGTGTGCGAGCCTGTTCCAGCCCAACTACCGTACGCCGCTGGAATCCACCCGCGATGCGTCGGAACAGCTGAAACCCGGCTGCTCCAACCCTGACTGCCCATTGGTGAACATCGACACCCTGCGCTTCCCGGCAGAACCTGCTCTGGACGGCATCATCGAAAAACGCCTGCTGCAGATGACCCGTACCGAGGCGAACGCACCCGTGGCGCCGACCCTGGCGGCTTATCGCGATCAATTCCTGGCCAATGCTGGCCCGCGCAACAGCAGCTATCTGCAAGCCAAAGTACGCGAGCAGCATGACGGCTTGGTGATCATCGAGCTGTCGAGCTACCTCGACACCGGCGGTGCCCACGGAACACCGGGTCGCGGCTTCATCAACTATTCGCGCCAGCAGCATAAAGCGCTGAACCTGTCGGACATGTTGATGCCGGGTCAGGAAGACGCATTCTGGAAGGCTGCGCAGGTTGCGCATAACAGTTGGTTGATCAGCACCAAGCTCGATCAGGAAGCGGAGTTCGTTTCGAGCTGGCCGTTCAAGAAAACCCCGAACGTGGCGCTGACCTATGGTGCGGTGATCCTCAAGTACGACGTGAGCACCATCGCGCCTTACGCGCTGGGCCACGTCGAACTGAAGATCCCTTACCCGCGTCTGAACGGGATTCTCAAGCCCGAGCTGTTTCCCGGCCGTAACTGAAGGCCCGACCGAGCAGTAGTTGCAGCAGCCCTGCCAGCGCCAGTGCCGGCAGGGTCGCGCCGACATCCGGATACAGATTCGCCAGCAAGTGATAGGTGCTGACCCCACCCAGCCAGGCCAACAGTGCCGGCCAGCGCAATGCGGCTGATGCGACCTGACCACTGCGTTTACGCAGAATAAAGTGATCCACCAGCACCACGCCGAACAGCGGCGCAAACACCGAACCGATCAGTAGCAGGAAATTCTGGTATTGCGCCAACGGCGCCAGCAGGGCGATCAGTGTGCAGATCACGCCGATGGCCAAGGCCAGATGCTCGACTTTCAAGCGCAACAGAATCCCGCTGGAAACCGCTGCCGAGTGAATGTCGGCGAAGGCGTTTTCCGACTCGTCCAGCAGAATCAGCAGCAGCGGAATCCCCAGACCGGCACCGGCCAGGGCCAGAAGCAGCGCATTGACTTCACCGCTCGGCGCGAACGCCAGGGTGTACGCCACGCCAAGGCTCATCAGCCAGAAGTTGCCGATGAAGAACCCCACAGCAGTACCGCCGAACACATTCTTCGCCCGTTTGCCGAATCGCGAGTAGTCGGCAATCAGCGGCAGCCACGACAGCGGCATCGCGATAGCGATGTCGAAGCCCACGGCAAACGGCATCGAACCATCACCGGCACGCGACCAGAGTGTCGCCAGATCAGCCTTGGCGAACAGGTTCCAGGTGAGCCAGAGGCAAGCCGCCAACAGCAGCCAGATGCCCCACTTGCGCAGGATCTGCCGGACGAACGTCAGCGGCCCGCTAACAGCGAGCAAGGTGGCCAGCGCGCCGAAGAACAGCGTCCATAACACCGGGTTCGACCACAGCGAACCTTCGCTGAACGCGCGAGTGCCCAGCAGGCTGGCGGCGTCGCGCATGACGATGATTTCGAAGGAGCCCCAACCGATCAGTTGCAGCAGATTGAGCAGCGCCGGCAGGCTTGCGCCTTTGCTGCCGAGGCTGAGTTTGAGCGCGGCCATCGACGACAGGCCGGTATCGCTGCCGATCACGCCGACGGCGGCCAGCAGCAGAACGCCGACCAGCGTGCCGAGGAAAATCGCCAGCAGCGAACCCGACAAGCCGAGACCCGGCGCGAGCAACGCGCCGGTCTGCAAGACCATCAGGCCAATGCCGAGGGAGAACCACAGGGAAAACAGATCGCGACCGCCGAACACACGCTTGTCGGCGGGCACGGCGAGATCGGGGGAGTAGGTACTGGGTTGAATGCTCAAGGGTGTTATCTCAGAGGGACATTTGTTGTTGTGTTGATCGCTATCGCCAGCAGGCTGGCTGCCACACAGAACGTGCGCCCCCTCCTCTGTAGGAGCTGCCGCAGGCTGCGATCTGTTGATCTTCAAAACAAAATCAAAAGATCGCAGCCTGCGGCAGTTCCTACAGGGAGAGGTGTTCACAAATCCAGTGTGGGAGCCAGCCTGCTGGCGATGGGGCCAGTGCAAGCCCCACCCTTTCAGGTCAGATCAAACCTTCTTGTACAGCTGACTGCCTTCCTTCTTGAACCGCTCGGCCTGTTCCGCCAGACCTTGGGCGACGTCCAAGTCGACCGCGTCGATCCGCTGGTTGGCCGCGTATTCGCGGACTTCCTGAGTGATCTTCATCGAGCAGAATTTCGGTCCGCACATCGAACAGAAATGCGCGACCTTGGCCGAGTCCTTCGGCAGGGTTTCATCGTGATACGAACGGGCGGTGTCCGGGTCCAGACCGAGGTTGAACTGGTCTTCCCAGCGGAACTCGAAACGCGCCTTGCTCAAGGCATTGTCGCGGATCTGCGCGCCCGGATGCCCTTTGGCCAAATCCGCTGCGTGAGCGGCGATCTTGTAGGTGATGATCCCGGTCTTCACGTCATCCTTGTTCGGCAGACCTAAATGTTCCTTCGGCGTCACGTAGCAGAGCATGGCGCAACCGAACCAGCCGATCATCGCCGCACCGATGCCCGAGGTGATGTGGTCATAGCCCGGCGCGATGTCGGTGGTCAGCGGGCCAAGGGTGTAGAACGGCGCCTCGTCGCAGCACTCCAACTGCTTGTCCATGTTCTCTTTGATCAACTGCATCGGCACGTGGCCCGGGCCTTCGATCATGCACTGCACGTCGTGCTTCCAGGCGATTTTGGTCAGCTCGCCGAGGGTTTCCAGTTCGCCGAATTGTGCTTCGTCGTTGGCGTCGGCAATCGACCCCGGACGCAGGCCATCGCCCAGCGAGAAGCTGACGTCGTAGGCCTTCATGATTTCGCAGATTTCGTCGAAATGGGTGTAGAGGAAGTTCTCTTTGTGGTGCGCCAGGCACCACTTGGCCATGATCGAGCCGCCACGGGAAACGATGCCGGTCACGCGCTTGGCGGTCAGCGGCACGTAGCGCAGCAATACGCCAGCGTGGATGGTGAAGTAGTCGACGCCCTGCTCCGCCTGTTCGATCAGCGTGTCGCGGAACAGCTCCCAGGTCAGGTCTTCGGCGACGCCGTTGACCTTCTCAAGCGCCTGATAGATCGGCACGGTGCCGATCGGCACTGGCGAGTTGCGGATGATCCACTCGCGGGTTTCGTGAATGTGTTTGCCGGTGGACAAGTCCATCACGGTGTCCGAGCCCCAACGAATGCCCCAGGTCAGTTTCGCCACTTCTTCTTCGATGGACGAACCCAGTGCGCTGTTGCCGATGTTGCCGTTGATCTTCACCAGGAAGTTACGGCCAATGATCATCGGTTCCAGTTCGACGTGGTTGATGTTGGCCGGAATGATCGCGCGACCGCGGGCGATTTCTTCGCGGACGAATTCAGCGGTGATTTCTTTCGGGATGCTCGCGCCAAAGCTGTGGCCGGCATGTTGCTGGTCCAACAGGCCGGCGGCGCGGGCCTCTTGCAGCTTCATGTTTTCGCGGATGGCGACGTATTCCATCTCGGCGGTGATGATGCCTTTGCGCGCGTAGTGCATCTGGCTGACGTTGGCCCCGGCCTTGGCGCGGCGCGGGTTGTTGACGTGGGCGAAGCGCAGTTTGGTCAGCTCTGGATCAGCAAGGCGCTCCTGGCCGAAATTCGAACTCAGACCCGGCAGGCGCTCGGTGTCCCCACGGTCGTCGATCCACGCCGAACGTACATCGCCCAGGCCTTTGCGCACGTCGATCACTACGTTCGGATCGGTGTACGGGCCTGAGGTGTCGTAAACGGTGACCGGCGCGTTGATTTCGCCGCCGAAGTCGGTCGGGGTCACATCGAGGGTGATTTCGCGCATGGGCACGCGGATGTCCGGGCGCGAACCCTGAACGTAGACTTTTTGCGAACGGGTGAACGGCTTGACCGATTGCTCGTCGACCTTGGCCGAATCGCTCAGGTTGATCGCGTTTTTAGATTTTGTAGTCGTCATCACGGGCTCTCCAGACAGCATCCAGGCAGTGGATTGTCGGAGCAGAACCTGAAAGGCACGGACGCACCAGGACTGGTGCTGTGCATCGTCGTCGAGCGTTCGATTGTCGAACAATTTCCCGGACGAAGCACAAGAGGACTCGCCGGGTGACGAGAAATCTTGTTCCCTACGCAGGCGCTAACCTGATCAGGTTCAACGGGATCCGAAATTATTCGATCTCAGCCTCATAGCAAGGCACCCCGACAAGAACCCGGCCAGTCTAGACACAACCGGCAAAGAACGCCAACACCGCGGCAAACACCATGATGAATGGCGCAATTGGCAGGACTTGCAGGATTGTTGCCGCTTCAATGCGCAACTACACTCGCCTTGCCCCGGTGCGCCTTGACGCTGCGGGGGCTGCGCCGTAGCCTTGGCGCGCACATTATTTCCATAATATTCATGCTAGGGATCGCCTCATGCTGCGCAAACTTTCACTGGCTCTTGCCGTGTCTTGTGCGTCCAACGCAATGGCCTGGGCAGCAGAAGCGCCCTTGTCGAGCAAAACCGATCTGGTCAGCGTCTATCAGGAAGCGGTCGACAACAACGCCGATCTGGCCGCCGCCCGCGCCCAGTATGGCGCGCAGAAAGAAGTGGTACCGCAGGCCCGCGCCGGCTTGCTGCCGAACCTGTCCGGCGGCGCCGAAGTCGCGGATGTACGCACCTCGATCGACCAGCCTTCGGCCATTGCCAACCGCAGTGCGCATTCCTATCAGGCAACCCTTGCCCAACCGCTATTCCGCGCCGATCGCTGGTTCCAATTCCAAGCTGCCAAAGACGTCAATGAGCAAGCCGCGTTGCAACTGTCGGCTACCGAGCAGAACCTGATCCTGCAATCGGCCGAAAGCTACTTCAACGTGCTGCGCAGCCAGGACAATCTGGCCTCGACCAAGGCTGAAGAAGCGGCGTTCAAGCGTCAGCTCGACCAGTCCAACGAGCGCTTTGATGTGGGCCTGTCGGACAAGACCGATGTGCTGCAGTCGCAAGCCAGTTACGACACCGCTCGAGCCAACCGGATCGTCGCGCAGCGTCAGGTTGATGATGCGTTCGAAGCGCTGATCACCCTGACCAACCGTCAGTACAACGCGATTCAGGGCATCGTGCACACGCTGCCGATCCTGCCGCCGACGCCAAACGACGCCAAGGCCTGGGTCGACACAGCAGCAAAACAGAACCTCAATCTGCTGGCCAGCAACTACGCCGTCAGCTCGGCCGAACAGACATTGAAGCAGCGCAAGGCCGGCCATTTGCCGACCCTCGACGCCGTGGCCAAATACGAAAAGGGTGACAACGACGCCCTCGGCTTCGCCAACCCAAACGCTTTCGGTACGCCCTACCGTGGCAACGTCGAACAGAGCACGCTGGGGTTGCAACTGAACATCCCGATTTACAGCGGCGGGCTGACCAGCTCGCAAGTGCGCCAGTCCTATGAGCAGTTGAATCAGAGCGAACAACAGCGCGAATCCCTTCGTCGGCAGGTCGTCGAGAACACCCGCAACCTGCACCGCGCGGTGAACACCGACGTCGAACAGGTGCAAGCGCGCCGCCAGTCGATCATCTCCAACCAAAGCGCGGTGGAAGCCACGGAAATCGGCTATCAGGTGGGCACCCGCAACATCGTCGACGTGCTCGATGCGCAGCGTCAGCTGTACTCTTCGGTGCGCAATTACAACAACACCCGCTACGACTACATCCTCGACAACCTGCGCTTGAAGCAGGCAGCGGGGACACTGAACCCGGGTGATTTGCAGGATCTGACGCGCTATTTGAAAGCCGACTACAACCCGGACAAGGATTTCCTGCCGCCGGATCTGGCCAAGGCTGCGGAAGCACAGCTCAAGGCCCGGCCTTAAACGTAAAAGATCGCAGCCTTTTCCTGTAGTAGCGGCGGACTGTGGCGAGGGGATTGATCCCCGATGGGCTGCGAAGCAGCCCTGAACCCATTCACCGTACTGATTCAGGAAGAACCCGATTACCGGCTCTACGACTGCTACGCAGCCGGTCGGGGATAAATCCCCTCACCACAATGGTTGGGTGAACGACTACTCGATCAACCGGCCCAAGCCATCCAGCAATCGCTGCAAAGCGCCCTGATTGCGGCGCATCACCGCCAGCCCAGCCTCAGCCATGCGCTGCGCATCACGTGGCAATTCGAACAGCCGCTGCACTTCCACCGCCAGCCCTTCAGCATCATCGACCTCGACCAACGCCCCGGCTTCGCGCAATTGTGCGGCGATGTCGAGGAAGTTGAACAGGTGCGGGCCGCTGAGCACCGGCTTCGCCAGGGCTGCCGGCTCCAGCAGGTTGTGCCCGCCGTTCGGCACCAGACTGCCACCGACAAAAGCGCTGTCCGCCAACGCATACAAAAACAGCAATTCGCCCATGGTGTCGCCGAGCAGAACAGATGTTTCGGCCGCAACGTTCGCGCCGGTCGAACGGCGCACGGTGGCAAAACCTTCGCGCTGGCACAGTTCGAACACCGAGTTGAAGCGCTCCGGATGACGCGGCACCAGAATCAACAGTGCATTCGGATAGTTGGCCAGCAGACGACGATGGGCATTCAGCACCACTTCATCCTCGCCTTCGTGGGTGCTGGCGGCGATCCATACCGGACGCTCCTGCGCCTGCCATTGGCCACGCAGTTCAGCGGCACGTTGCAGCAGTTGCGGGTCGATGGTCAGGTCGAACTTGATCGAGCCGGTAACTTCCACAGTCTCAGAGCGGGCACCCAGATCGCGGAAACGCTGCGCTTCGGTTTCGGTCTGCACGGCGAAAAAACTCATCTCGGCGAGCATTGGCGCGGTCAGTTTGCTGAAGCGGCCGTAGCCCTTGGCCGAGCGTTCGGACAATCGCCCATTGGCCAGCGCTACCGGAATCCCGCGTTTGGCGCATTGATGAATGTGGTTGGGCCAGAGCTCGGTTTCCATGATCACCGCGAGCTTCGGCTGCACGCGATCAAGAAAACGCGCCGCCGCACACGGCAAATCGTACGGCAGGTAGCAATGCTGGATGCGCGGCTCATCGGCGAACAGTGCCTGAATCCGCTCCGAACCGGTCGGGGTCATGCAGGTCACGGTGATCGGAAGCGCCGGATAACGCTGCAGCAAGGCGCGGATCATCGGTGCCGCGGCGATGCTCTCGCCCACCGACACCGCATGTACCCAGATGCCGCCGGGTTGCAGTGTCGGCATGCCATAAGTGAAACGTTCACCAATCCGTTTGGCATACGCCGGCGCCTTGCGCGCCCGCAGCCACAGCCGAATCGCCACCAATGGCAGCCCCAGGTAAAACAGCGCGGTGTAGAGAGTTCTATTCATGGCGGCGGAGTTTATCGACTTTTGTCGCCGATCGCCTGCAAGTGCACGGCAAAACGTTCGGCCAGCCACCTCGCAGCGGGGCCTGGCGGCTCGTCGCGGCGCCAGACCAGTTCCACCACCAGCGCCGGCGGCGTCCATTCGCTGTCCAGTTCGACCATCAAGCCCTGATACGCCGAATACTGCACCACATGCCGAGGCAGCCACGCCCAGCCAAGATCCCGTACCAGCCATTCGGCCATCACATAGAAACTGTCGGCGCGCCACACCTGCGGGCTAGCCGGCTCGTTGCCTGGATAAACGCTGGTTTGCGTCGACATCAGCAATTGCCGGTGTTGCGCCAGTTGCTGGCAGGTAACGTAAGACTGAGTCGCCAACGGATGATTGATGCCGCAAACGGTGACCATTTCCACGCTGCCCAGCACCCGCCGCTCCAGCGCCTCGGGTATTTCATCGTGATAGAACAGCAGCCCGAGATCGGCGCGACGTTCGACCAGTTTGCGTGAAACTTCGCCTTGGGCAGCGCTGGTCAGTTGCAACTCCAGACTGGGAAATTGCTCGGCCAGCGCACCGAAACTTTCCACCAGCGCCTGATAAGGCATGGCTTCGTCCTGCGCCACACGCAGTTGCGCTTCCTGGCCGCGCATCATCGCCATCGCCCGACCGTTCAGGCGCTCGCATTGGCGCAAGACTTCGCGTGCCTCTTCGAGCAGCGCCTTGCCCGCTTCGGTGAGGCTCGGCTGACGGCCGCTGCTACGCTCGAACAGGCTCACCCCCAGATCGTCTTCGAGCATGGCGATGGCGCTGCTGATCGCCGACTGCGCCTTGCGCTGTTGGCGTGCGACGGCGGAGAACGAACGCTCTTCGGCGACATCGACAAATACCCGTAGCTGATCAAGATTCCACTGCATGCTGGCTTACCAACCCATCTTCAAAACAGATAGGTAATGACTTTACCCCATCTGGTAAATCTCTAAAATGCCGGCTTAGAAAGCAACGTTTTACATGAGGATTTGAACCATGAACGCCTACGCCTACCTGGCTATCGCCATTTGCGCCGAAGTGATAGCCACCGTTTCGATGAAAGCCGTCAAAGGTTTCAGCACACCGCTGCCGCTGCTGCTGGTGATCGTCGGCTACGGGATCGCCTTCTGGATGCTGACGCTGGTAGTGCGCACGGTGCCGGTGGGCGTCGCTTACGCGGTATGGGCCGGGATGGGCATTGTGATGGTCAGCGTTGCGGCGCTGTTTATTTATGGGCAGAAGCTGGATATCCCGGCGATGCTGGGGATGGCGTTGATTGTGCTGGGTGTCGTCGTGATCCAGCTCTTCTCGAAAACCGCCGGGCACTGACGGGCAATCACAATCCTTGTGGGAGCGAGCTTGCACCCGAATACGGTGTAACAGGCGCCAACTATGCCTACTGACCCTCCCTCTTCGCGAGCAAGCTTCCACACATTGGTTTTGCGTCAGCCCTATTGATCATCGACAAATCCTCCTCTTTCCCGAGTCTGTATACTGCGCCCTCGTCTTGAACACTGAGGTCGTTGCATGCCATCCGTTATTTCCACCGACGTTCTGATTGTCGGCGCTGGTGTCGCCGGCCTCTGGCTGAACGCGCGTCTGCGCCGCCAGGGTTTTTCGACCGTGCTGGTGGAAAGCGCCAGCCTCGGCGGCGGGCAGAGTGTGAAATCACAAGGCATCATCCACGGCGGCGCCAAGTACGCGTTGCACGGTGCGCTGACGGGCGCCTCGGAAGCCATCGCCGACATGCCGCGCCGCTGGCGTGAAGCACTGGCCGGTGACGGCGAGCTGGATCTTTCCGGCGTTCGTCTGCTTTCCGAAGCACATTACCTGTGGTCGCCGGGCACCCTCGCCGGCAACCTCACCAGTTTCTTCGCCAGTAAAGCCGTGCGTGGCCGTGTCGATCAGGTCAAGGGCGAGCAATTGCCGCCGGCGCTGCAAGACAAGCGCTTCAAGGGCAAGGTCTATCGTCTCGCCGAACTGGTGATCGACGTACCGAGTCTGATCCAGCGTCTGGCCGATCTGGCCGGTGATGGATTGCTCGCCGGGCAAACCATCGAGCCGCTGCTGGAGGCTGGCGTGCTGGTCGGCCTGAAAGTCGACGGTCGCGAGATCCGCGCCCAGCGCATCGTCCTCAGCGCCGGCGCCGGCACTGCCGATCTGCTCACCGCTCTTGGCCTGAGTTACCCGGCCATGCAACGCCGCCCATTGCACATGATCATCGCCAAGGGCCCGGGCCTGAAACCGCTTTACGCCCACTGCCTGGGCGGCGGCACCAAGCCGCGCATCACCGTCACCACCCACCCGGCCGCTGATGGCCAGTGGGTCTGGTACATGGGCGGCGACATTGCCGAGAGCGAAGGCGTGAACCGCGAGCCAGCCGAACAGATCGCTACCGCGCAAAAAGAAATCTCGCAGTTGCTGCCATGGATCGACCTCAGCACCACGCAATGGGCAACCCTGCGTGTCGACCGTGCCGAGCCGCTGCAAACCGGCCTGACGCGCCCGGACAACGCCTTTCTCGCCGAAGAGGGGCGCTTGCTGGTTGGCTGGCCAACCAAACTGGCACTGGCACCAGACTTCGCTGATCGGGTGATCGCCTCGCTGCAACGCGACGGCATCCAGCCGCAAGCCACTGAACCACTGCCACCTCTGCCAAAACCGCCGATGGGCTTGCCTGCCTGGGAGCAACTGCTGCCATGACGATAGCGACCCTGCACGACTTGCACCGCCCGCTGGGCAGCACCGGCCTGTTGGTTTCGCCACTGGGCCTGGGCACGGTCAAACTTGGTCGCGACCAAGGCGTGAAATACCCCAACGGCTTTCAGATTCCCGATGACGATGACGCGCGCCGGCTACTCAAGCTCAGCCGCGATATGGGCATCAACCTGATCGACACCGCGCCGGCCTACGGCCGCAGCGAAGAGCGCCTCGGCCCGCTGTTGCGCGGCCAGCGCAATGACTGGGTGATCGTCAGCAAGGTCGGCGAAGAGTTTGCCGACGGCCTGTCGCGCCATGACTTCAGCGCAGCGCACACGCGGATGTCAGTGGAGCGCAGCCTGCAACGTCTGGAAACGGATTTCATCGATCTGGTGCTGGTGCATTCTGACGGCAACGACATGGCCATCCTTGAGCACGAGGAGGTTTACGCCACACTTGCGACGCTCAAGGCTGAGGGCAAGATTCGCGGCTTCGGCTTCTCCGGCAAAACCGTCGAAGGCGGATTGAAAGCACTGGAGCAAGGCGACTGCGCGATGGTCACCTACAATCTGAACGAACAAAACGAGAAAGCTGTCATTGACTATGCTGCTGCCCACGGCAAAGCCATTCTGGTGAAAAAAGCCCTGGCCAGTGGTCACGTTTGCCTGAGTCCAGGCGTCGACCCGGTGCGCGCCAGCTTCGAGTTGCTGTTTGCACAGCCTGGCGTGGCCAGTGCTATTGTCGGAACGATCAATCCGCTGCACCTCGCCCACAACGTTGCGACCGTTGCCCAGGTCCTTCGTGGTCACTGACGCCGCCCCGCGGCCTTAAGCAGGAGCCGATATGCCGCGCACGCTCATCAGAAAGAACCCGAGCAACTTCAAGACCCTGCCCCTGTACGTAGAAGCTACGCCCGAAGGCCTGACCTATCAGAGCGTCGGCATGCCGCTGAACTTCGCGCAGACCTTGCAACGACGCAAACCGGTCAGCGTGGCGGACGCCGAGCGCTTCTCGCTGGAGCTGGCCAATCTCGGGGTTTCGGTGCGCCTGACCCTGCATTGGCAAAATCGCGATTACTGGGTGTTGGTGCGTCAGCGGCGGCAGGATCGCGGCGATGTGGTGCTCAAGCTGATTTCCGGTTACGTGCCGGCCCACGAACTGAATATTCCGCTGCACACGGCCATTCAAGAGATCGCCGAAGAGTGTTTGCTGGAAACCCCGGAGGGCTGGCTCGGCGGGCGATTCAACGACACCTGGCTGCCGGCGCCCTACTCGGCCGCGCTGCATTATCGCGAGGCCTTGCCATTTCGCCTGACGCCCCTTTCCGGCTCGGCGCGCCCCATTCGTTGTGCCAATCTGCAATTGCTCGAACGGCCGCGAGCCTACGTGCACCTGCCGACCGCTTCATTGCAATTGATCTACGATCTGCGCCTGGACGTGCCCAAGGAAGCCAAATCCCTGAGCCTGTTCCACGTCGATGAGCGTCTGGAAGGCGATCAACTGGTGGCGCGGCTCGACCGCAAACGCCCCGACCTGTACTTGATGCCGCTCAAGGACGGCGCGCCACTGGCCGAGCTGTACACCCTCAAGCGCGACAAACTCTTGCCGGCGAGCACCCGCGGACTTTATCTGGCAGAGAGTTTCGCGACCCAGGAAGGCTGGGTCGTACGCGACGAGCGGATTCGCTGGAAAGACTGGGTCGTGCAACAGGGCCTGCAACCGGCAAAGCCGCCTCGGGCGGGACTCAAGCAATTGAGTCTGAAGGCATTGCGCCTGGTGGGCATCGGCAAGAAACGCGCGAGCAAATAGCCGGTTAGCGCCGGCGATCCATCCATGTGCGCAACGTGGCGAAGAAATGGAAATAGCGGTTTTCGCGCTTGCCCATGCCGCGCTTGGGCGAAAACGACTCTTCGGCAAAGGCGCCGGTGATTCGCACCCGGGACGCCTGAGTTGTCAGCGTGCAGACTTTGGCGCCCGCCTCCAGCAATGCGTACTTGAGCAGACGCTCGGAATGCAGCTTGCGCCCAGTTGCCTTGCAAAAATCAAAGATGCGCTCGATCCGCTTGCCATACGCGACGTAGGTGTCGCGTCCACAAATGGCAAAACGGTCGTTCAACCCGCCCCACCACTGCCAATCCGGAATGTAGGCATTGCGCCGACGGACCTCAGGATGGTTGAACACATAGCCGGGGAGCGGGTTGTGAAAGAAATTGTCCGGACGCACGAACACCACGAAATCAGGATCGAAAGATTCGATCAGGGTGGTCACGGTGTGCAGTGAGTTGAGCTGATAGATCAGGTTGCGCAGCGACGCGTAGTCATCGGCCCAGGTATCACCCTGCGCTTTGACCTGCTCGAAATCCCAGCGGTCCAGCACGCCTTCGGTGGAAGTCAGCGCGCCGGTCATCGAGTCGAACGGCTGATAGTTGTCAGCCGCCAACTGCCCCTGCTCGCCAGACCGCGCGTTCTGCACTTCATCGATTTTGTACAGGTGATAAAAGCACTGCACGTCACTGCCGGCAGGCAACTGCGCCAGTACGTTTTGCTCGATGGACGGGAAGCAAATCTGCGAGTTTCTCGGGATCCCGAAAAAAGCCACGGCAATTTTCAACACTCAACAGCACCTATTTATTTTTGGCGAAACAGCTTTTGCCACCAGCGACGGGGTGGCAAAGGCACCACGATGACGTCCGACTTCTGCAGCCACTCGCGCTCGTAATCCCAGGCATGCCCGCCCCAGAGTTTTCCCGCTTCGTTGGAAAACCCCAGGGTCATGAGCTGATAGGTATAGCCGGCATGAGCGCGCAACCAGTCGAACAGCACCAGCGTGTTGAAACCGGTGGACGGCCCGACATAGCGCTTGCCACCCGGCCGGTCGACCGGGTAGTTCCACAGTGGCGGCAACGGGATGCGATCCCAATACATGGCTACTCGCGGCAGCGGACACATCGGAGCAGCGCAGCCGACCAGCATGGTGAAACAGCGCTCGCGCGACTGCTCTAACAGTCGCTGCACGTCCGGCCCGCCGGGCAGGCCGAAAAAGTACGCATCCGGGGCGTTGTAGCCATGCACGAAGACATTCACGCTTTGCGCGTCAAGCAGCGACGCCTTGATGCAGTTGTTGAAACTGACGACGACGTCCTCGACGCCGATGTGCAGCGCCTGAAAGTCCGCCGCCGTGATGGCCGGATTATTGGCAATCAGCACGACCCGAGCCGCGCGGCTCAGGCGCTCGCGCAATGCCTCGGGCAATGCCCCCAAAACAGACTGATCACCACCAGGCAGCGCATCCAGCGCCATGTGTTCGTCCGTCATTCAGACCGGCACCTTCATGCCGTAACGCAGCTTCACCCAGAAACGTGTGAACGCAGATGGCACTTGCCATGGGCGCATCTCGCGCTGGATTTCAGCGGCCAGGGCCTGCCCGACACGGGCGAAGGAATAGCGACTTTCTGCAAACGCCTGGCCATTACTGGCGATCCGCTGCGCCAGTTCCGGGTCGCCCTGCAGCAGTTTGATCTTCTCCACCGCCTCGTCTTCGCTGCGATAAAACACGGTGTTGTGCATGTCTTCGAAACCGAGCAACTGGTCTTCTTCGCCCTGGCTCCAGGCCAGCAAGACACAACCACAAGCCATGGCTTCGAAGTTCTTGATCATGAACTCGTTCATGCCGATGTCGGCGCTGACGAAGATCTTGATGCGATTGAGCGTTTCCAGGTATTCGGAGCCCGATTTGGTACGCGTCACCAACATGCCGGTGCGCTGCGCCAGGGATTCGAGCAGCGCCTTGCGTTGGGCGTATTCGGTGCTTTTCAGGCTGCCGAGAAAACCGATGGGAATGTCGCGCTCGGTACCGGTGTTGCGCAGCATCTGCTCGTCGTAACCCTTGGAGACGAACACCGTGTCGATACCTTCAGCGAGCATCTTGCGTGCCACGACTGCCCCGGACACCAGCGCCCGGCAGCTAGGCAACCGGCTGTAGAGACGCGAATAAACACCCCGGTATTTACTGGCCGGCATGTAGTTCTGATAGGCGTCGTGCTCGAGGAAAACCAGCCCGGGAATGCACTTGAGCACCCGCAACTGCGGCGCCAGGCGCTTGACCCGGGAGAAGATCACCACGCGATCAAAGGTCTGATAATCAACCGAGGCCAGAAACAGCCCCAGGTTCATCTGTTGCTTTTTGCTCAGCCGATAGATGACACATTCATCACAGTTCTGCTGCACGATGTCGTAGAGCCGGTCAAGAATGACCCGCTGCTCGTCCATCACCAGTAGCATGACTTTCATAGATTAATCGACCACGCGACGTAGGCAGGCAAGCGCAGCGGATCCAACCCTGCCAACATCAACGGAAACGGTTAGATCCCCAAGGCAAAATCCGTTCACACGCAGTACACAACGGTAAAAATTCATCTGATCAGCGACTGCGAATTTTTTCGACAATCGCAGTTGTCGAGCTGTTTTCAACCAGTCCCAGCACTTTCACGGTGCCGCCATAAGCCGTCACGATGTCGGCGCCGACAACCTGGTCGATTCCGTAATCGCCACCCTTGACCAGTACGTCCGGTTTGACCTCGCGCAGCAGGTTCTCCGGCGTGCCTTCAGAGAAGCTGATGACCCAGTCGACCGCCCCAAGCCCGGCCAGCACAGCCATGCGCCGGTCGACGCTGTTGATCGGACGCCCCGGCCCTTTCAGACGGCTGACCGAAGCATCGTCGTTGACTGCGACAATCAGGCGATCGCCCTGGGCCCGCGCCTGTTCCAGATAGGTCACATGGCCGGCATGCAGGATGTCGAAGCAGCCGTTGGTGAAGACGATTTTTTCGTTATGCGCGCGAGCATCGGCCACCGCAAGCAGCAACTGCTCCAGACCCAATACACCCCGCTCGGAACCTTCCTCACGCTGAATGGCGCGACGCAGTTCCGGGGCGCTGATGGCCGCTGTACCGAGCTTGCCGACCACGATGCCTGCCGCGAGGTTGGCCAACGCCACCGCATGAGGCAGATCCTCGCCCGCCGCAATGGCCGCCGCCAGGGTGGAAATCACTGTGTCACCGGCACCGGTCACGTCGAACACTTCACGGGCCCGGGCCGGCAGGTGCAGCGCAGGCTGGTCAGGACGCAGCAGGGTCATGCCATGCTCACCGCGAGTCACCAGCAGAGCGCCGAGTTCCAGGTCGTGCATCAGCGTCGCACCCTTGCTGACCAGCTCATGCTCATCGACACAACCGCCGACGATGGCTTCGAATTCGCTGAGGTTCGGGGTGATCAGGCTGGCGCCACGGTAGATCGAGAAATCCTTGCCTTTCGGGTCGGCCAGCACCGGAATATTCTTCGCGCGTGCCGCCTGGATCAATGCCTGATGGTTTTTCAGCGCGCCTTTGCCGTAATCGGACAACACCAGCACCTTGATGCCTTCCAGCAGGTCGTCGACCTGGGAGCCAAGGGCCAGAGCGTCGGTGGCAAACGGTTCTTCGAAGTCGATACGCAGCAATTGCTGGTGCCGGCTCATGACCCGCAGCTTGACGATGGTTGGCTGATGCGCAATGCGCTGGAACAAGGCTCGCACGCCCGCGCCCTTGAGGCTATTGCTCAGGCTGTCGGCAGCTTCGTCGTCACCGGTCACACCGACCAGGGACGCCGGCGCACCCAGCGCGGCAATGTTCAAGGCAACGTTCGCGGCACCGCCCGGACGATCTTCGATTTGCTCGACTTTAACGACCGGCACCGGGGCCTCAGGGGAAATCCGTGAGGTTCCGCCATGCCAGTAACGGTCGAGCATGACATCGCCGACTACCAAGACCGGGGCTTGATCGAAACGCGGCATGGACAACTTCATGGAGCAACCCACATACAAAATGAACAGGGGCGCGATATTAACACAGGGTAAAGCGCCGTCCGCCTCAATCTGAAAGGTCGCGCACCCAGAACAACTCATGACGCCGGACAGCCTTGCGGAAAAACTCGTTACTGCCCGTTACAGGCCAGCGACGACCCGCCAAAGCGTGCTGGATCCAGCGTCGCAGTTGGCGCTTGAGCACTGGCCCATCCTGCAAGTCGTGCTCCATGGCCAGCGCCATGGCCTTGTCCAGTTGCACGTCCGCCGACAGCAGCGGGCTCCACAAGCGGTCGGACGGCAAGGGCTCGATGGCCGGCGGCAACGCGATACCGGCACCGGCAGGCCCCATTGGCCAGCGGTCGTTGTCATGCAGATGATTGGCGTACATGAGCAAAGTTTTGGGTTTCCAGTCGCTCAGGGCAATCGCCGCAAGCAGTGCCTGGGTGGAGGCAACGTGGTCGCTGTGCGGATCCAGCTCAGGATGCGGCGTCACCACTACCTCTGGACGATAGTGTTCCAGCAGCGCGGTCACGTCTGCGACCAGATTCTGCCAGGTCGGCTGCCCATCGGCGTCGGCAGGCAAGATCAGCGGATTGTGTCGGCGCACACTGCGTACATCGCTTTCCTGCGACTCACGGGAACCGAACGCCGTGGCCGGTTCTGCGGCCATCGCTGGCAATTGCAGGCAGTAATAACCCAATTGCACGCAACGTTCGGCCGGCACGCCGCCCCATAAAGGAATAACGAGACTGTCCCAACTGCGTAAACGCCCCTTCAGCCGGGCAGCGGCGGCTTGATCAAGGCCCAGTGACTGGAAGTTTTCAGCCTCGATTTCGCCTTGGGTCAGGGTGACGATGCTAACGTCTTCACTGCGGCTGTAGAGGCCGAATGCAGCGAGTTCCGCATCATCGGCATGGGGCGCAATGACCATCACGCGCTGACGGGTGTAATCGGGATTGGCCATGACCCACAGCGTGCCCGTGGCACCCAGCGCGCAATACCGGCCGCGCAGCGTCAGCGCGCCTTGACTCAGCGTATCCGCCTGCCCGGAAAGATTCAGGAAACGCCGCCCCTTGACCCCACGCTCGAAGTCCTGACGATCATTACCCACCTGAACGTAAGGATCGAGCCAGCGCCCCAGCCAGCCGGACTTCAATTCAAGCTCGAGAATGAGCGTTTCGCCCGGCGCCAACGGGCCGCTCAGGCGCACCACGCCGCCGTCCAGGCTTACCTGCTGACGCGCAGCATTCGCTGGAAAGTCGTATCGATAGTCGTCGGAGGGCCGGTAAAACAAGTGATCGGCAAACCATGCCTCGTGGGCAACCCAGGCCAGCACCAGCAACAGCGGCACCAGCCACCAGCCGATCAGGAGTCCGATCACCAGCAGCGCAACCAGGAACGCGACAAGGAACATCCGCTTGTTGCGCCGGTGAACCTTGAGTAGCTGTTGCTTGCGAGCGCTCATCAATTCAGACCTTGTAGACCGGCACCGTGTGGCACCAGCGATCCTTGTACTCACGGTCAGCACGACCGAATGAATAGCGCAGAGGCTTGCCCAGTGCCTGAGCATCGGCCCAGGCCTGCTGGGTATTGACGAAACTCAGTACGCTACCGGGGCTGAACTCACGACTCTGCGGGTCGACGCCACCATTGATGTATTCCAGCGAAACCCATTGCGGCGCCTCGACGCGGTACAGCACCTGAATGGCCACCGGCGCCGATTCGAGCATGGCGACGGAACCCGTCATGAATTCGCGCAACAGTGTAAAGACTTCTACTAGCCCGGCCTTGCCCGGCACTTCAAAGCCCCAGCGACGCTGGAACAGATCAGCGTATGCCTGCGCCTGCTCTGGGGCAGAAAACTCGGACATCGGCACCAGCGAACCACCCGCCTCTTCCAGCAACCGCTGCTCGCGACGCTGGTTGTAGCGGAACTTCTTCGAATACTCTTCCGGCAATCGGGCCAAGGCCAGGCCCTCCGGCTGCACTTTCAAGGTGCTGATCTGCTCGGCATTGAGCTGGGAGACATAAGCCATGCGCTGGCGAACCGGGACGACGACATCGGGCGCGATCGGCAGAATGATTTCGGCATTGCCCATGTCCAGCAACCCACGCTTGCCCTCGCGCTTGAGCACTTCCTTGGACAAGGCGACATGACGCCCCCAGCAGGGAATGGCGGCGACAACATCGCCACCAACGATCCAGCCCAGATAGCGCAGTTCGATACCCACGAACGTCGACAGGCGCTCGACCACCTCGGGATGCGTCGCGAAGCTGCCGCCGAAACGTTGCCATGCCCGGGCGTAGGCGTCCCGGTCGATCTCCGTCCAGCCACGTTCACGAAAGCTGCGAAACATCGTCAGCATAGGTTGGTCGCGTGGGCCGGCTGAACTTCATCACCCTCTTCAAACTCTTTGGCGTGCAGACGGGAGTAATAGCCGTTCTGCTCCAGCAGTTGTGCGTGGGTGCCGCGTTCAACGATCCGGCCTTCATCCATGACCAGAATCAGGTCAGCCTTCTCGATGGTGCTCAGGCGGTGCGCAATCACCAGGGTCGTGCGGTTCTGCACCACATGATCCAACGCTGCCTGAATATGCCGCTCCGACTCGGTATCGAGGGCTGAAGTGGCTTCATCGAGTATCAACAGCGGCGCATCCTTGAGAAGCGCCCGAGCGATGGCGATACGCTGACGCTGGCCGCCGGAAAGCAGCACGCCGTTTTCGCCGACCATGGTTTCATAGCCCTGCGGCATCTTGACGATGAACTCGTCGGCATAGGCCTCGGAAGCAGCACGCTTGACCTCTTCGAAAGGCGCGCCCGCCAAATCGCCGTACGCGATGTTGTTGGTCACCGTATCGTTGAACAGCGTGACCGCCTGGGTTACCAGAGCGATCTGACGACGAAGACTGCGCAAGGTGAAATCCTGCACTTGGACGCCATCGAGCAGAATTTGTCCCTGTTCGTGCTGATAAAAACGCGGAATCAGTCCGGCAAGGGTGGACTTGCCGCTGCCTGAACGGCCAACCAATGCGACCATTTGCCCTGGCTCCACGACAAAGCTGATGTCGTTGAGCACCTGCTTGTCGGTGTCCGGGTACTGGAAGCTGAGATTGCGCACTTCCAGTCGGCCTTCAAGACGATCGCGCTCGACCGTGCCTTGATCCACTTCAGCCGGCTCATCCAGTTGCTCGAAAATACTCTCGGCACCGGCCACGCCCTTCTGGATGGTAGAGCTGACTTCGGAGAGCTGACGAATAGGCTTGGGCAACAAACCGGCCATGGTGATGTAAGCCACCAGATCACCCGGTGATGCGTCACCACGAAGGTACAGCACAAGGAACATGACCACGGCCATGGCGCTGTAAGTCACCAGTTGCAGCATCGGGGTGTAGACCGCGCCGGTCTTGGTCATCGTCAGTTGCTTGTCGGTGTTGCTCTGACTGGCATCACGAAAGCGCGTCTTCTCGTAGAGTTCGCCACCGAAACTGCGCACAACGCGATAACCATGGATCGTCTCGGAAGCGACGTGCGTAACGTTGCCCATCGACACCTGGATCTTTTTGCTTTGCTTGCGGAATTTCTTGCTGGTGCTGTTCACCATGATGCCGATCACCGGCAGGATGGCCACCATCACCAGGGTGAGTTTCCAGTTCATCCACAACAGAGTGCAGAACAGGAAAATCACGGTCATGCCTTCACGGATGACCACTTTGATCGCGTCCGTCGCCGCACCGGTGACCATCGTCACGTTAAAGGTGATCCGGGAAATCAGGTGTCCGGAGTTGTTCTTGTCGAAGAAGCGATTAGGCAGCTCCAGCAGCTTGTTGAAAAGCACAACCCGAAGGTCGTGCACCAGCCCCAGGGAAACCCGGGCCAGAAAAAAGTTGCCCAGGTACGACCCCACGCCCTGCAACAGAGCAATGAAGACGATCATCAGTGGCACGGTTTCGAGTAACTGCAACTTGCCCAGATAAGGGTTGCCCGGAAACAGGCTGGCTTCAGGATTGGCCAGACCATCGACAAAGTACTTAAGGATGTAAGCGAGCATCGGCTGAGTCGATGCGAAGATCAGAAACCCGACGATGCTGAGGAGGAAGAGACCGGCATAAGGCCGCACGTAAGCCAATAGGCGGAAGTAGATCGCCAGCGTTGACTGGGCTTTCGGTTCAGGACTGCTCATGGTGATCCGCACAATTCAGTGAGGCGGGGATGATATCACACGCGTTTTTCCCTCGATAAACATGACTTCACGCCAGCCCTTGACCAAGTCGGTTAAGATACGCCGCTAATGATGGGGAGCCAGACATGCAATCGATTGATCACAGCACTTACGAGGCACTGCGCGAAGGTGCACACGTACTGGAAGCCGACGGTTCCGGCGACAAAGTGCTCAGATTGGCCGATGGACGCATGCTCAAGCTATTCCGCCGCAAGCGGCTGCTCAGCTCGGCGCTGCTCTATCCCTACGCGCAACGCTTTGCCGACAACACCCGGGCACTCGAACAGCGCGGCATCCTCTGCCCGAAAGTGATTGCGGTCTATCGCATCCCGAGCATCGAGCGCGACGGCGTGTATTACAGCCCGCTCGCGGGCGACACGGTGCGCCAGTTACAAGGCACCCGCGAAGGCAATGATTCTCTGAGGTTCCAACTGGGCGGGTACTTCGCGCAATTGCACGAGAAAGGTGTGTACTTTCGATCACTGCACTTTGGCAACGTCGTACTGACTCCCGACAACCACTTGGGTCTGATCGATATCGCCGACTTGCGCTGCCAGAAGCGCGCACTCAGCGACAGCAAACGCCTGCGCAATTTCGCCCACTTGCTGCGTTACAAGGAAGACCGGCAGTGGCTGCTGGGGCAGGACGCCGGCAACAGTTTTATTGAAGGTTACCGGCAATCCCTGCCGAGCAACCGGCAGGCGCCACTGATCTCGCGCCTGCGGCCGCTGCTGAGTTAAACCTTAGCGGCCAATGACTACGACCGTTGCACCCTTTCGATTGGCGAAGCGCTCGATGATGCGCAGCTTGTGCGCTTGCAGCCACTCCTTCAGCCAGGGCTCGTCACCCTTGGCCTCGATCACAAAATACCGATAGTCGCCGGCATGCGCTGGCGACAGTGCTTGCTCTTGGGTCAGAGCTGGCAGCACATAGCCGCGACCGGCGTAGTAACTGATCCGCCCATCCTCGAACCAGGTCGGCGCACCCGGCTCCACGTGGGAAGACACCCAGCGGCCCGCGTCGACATAGTGAGTTTTGCCGGCCCCGGTGGAAATGACGTTCGACAGCATCACCAGCAACGCCAAAACAACCAACCACTTGCCCCAACGCGGGAACTCGCGAACAAACGCCGCCAACCCCATCGCCAGTACCGGCACGAACAGCAGATTCAAAAAACTCAGGTAGCGCGTATTCATGAACTGCTGCTTGATGAAAAACAGCACCAGCACCACCAGGTACAGCAACGCCGCCCAAGCGAAGGGGCAATATTCACGCCAGTAGGTACCTAGCACACCCCAGTTGCGACGCAAAATGAACGGGACGGCGAAAGGTCCCATCAATTTCACGAAGCTGATGGTGATGCTCGCCAGGATGCCGAAGAAAACGATCCGCCCCGCTTCGTCCTGGGAGTACTTGTTGATGAGTGAGTTGGCGAATTGATCGCAAAGCATCTCAAACGATGACAGCACGCCGTGGGGGGCAATCATGTCCAGATAAAGCATCACACGCGGCGACAGGAGCACGCCCGATACCGAGATGACCAGCAACCCCAAAACCGGCAGCAGCGAGAACTGAAGAAATTGCAGGCGTCGAGTCGACGACCACAGACTGGGCAATTGCCACAGCGCCAACGCCGGAATCAGCAACAAGGCTTCCAGCCGGAACAAGGCTGCCGCGACGATGGCCAGATGAATGAAGGCTGCACGAAACCAGCCACCACGGGCCTGCCAGCGCAACGCAAGCCAGAGCGTCAGCGTACAGAAAAACCAGAAACCGCATTCACGAATGATGTCATTTCGAAAGGCATTGACCGCTGGCATCGCCAGCACCACCAGACAAGCCCAACGGGTGATGTCGGGCGATCGCTGCCGCACGCAGTCAACCATCAACGCGCCAGTACCGGCAAAAAAGAGCGCACACCAAAGATAGGCGCTCAGCTCCAGCGGCAAACGCAGGACGATATGCGTGCCAGCCAGCAGAAAGGAAAACCAGGGCCAGTCAAACGCTGCCCAAGCCACATTGGGGCCGTGCTCAGTTACCTGTTGCGCAATATCAATGTACAGCGCTGCATCTCGCCCTACAGTCGCGGTGCCCATGACCGCAATCAGCGAGAGCAGCAAGCTGCCAAAAAATGCCAACCATACCGGGTATTCGTCGATGATCCTGGAGACTTTGACTCCCATCTTGCTGCCCGTACCTTTCACCCAGCCACCTCAACACTCATTACCAGGTACGCGCATGCACTGCGCGAACCATTACCGAAACAGCAGCCGCAAAGCCTTGCGAGTGTATGACCAACGCGAAACCGTACGCCAGTCTGCACGCAATGCCTGAAAATAGAAGGTCTTGGCCAAGTCGTACTCGCCATGGGAATAACAATCGCGGAACAACGACAGGCAACGCTGCGCCAGAAATGCCTGCCGCAGGTCGTGCATCCCTTCCGGCATCCGTCGCTTGGAGAACACTTCGCTGACAACCTGCTCGGTACCGGCCGCAAGACTTTGGCGCAAATCATGGCGCATGCTGTCGGCGTGCTTGTAGATAAGTGCCAGAGGCTTGTCCAGAACACTGCAAGGAAAACGCGCCAGCACTTGAGCAAACACTGGCAAGTCCTCGACGTTGCGCAAATGCTCCGGGTAATTACCCGGAACAAATACATCACGATGCATTGCACAGGCGCCGTTGGAAATCGATACGGTCTTGTCCAGCAGGTAGCCCTGCAATCGCTGCCGGGGGGTCAAAGGCAAGGGTTTGGCTGGCTGCAGGCTGCGCCTGCCGTCAGCAAACACCGACAAGTGGGCGCCAATGACCATCCGGCTTTCAGGGTTGCTGGCGATATGTTCTGAAAGTGCAGCCAATGCGCCGGGCGCCATTTCGTCGTCGGAATCAAGGAAAACCAGATACTGACCGGTCGTCTCTTCGATCCCCCGATTGCGCACTGTCGACAAGCCGCCATTGCTTTTGCGCAGCGCGCGAAAACGCCCGCCATGCTTGAGCAGAAGTCTCTCCACTACCTCAGGCGTCTCGTCCGTCGACCCATCGTCGATGACCAACAGATCTGCCGTCGCTTCATCCAGTTGCGCCAACACCGATTCCACTGCACGGGGCAGGGTTCTCGCGTAGTTGTAAACGGGAATCACGACGCTGATCAATGTCTCAGTCAAGACCGTATCCTTTTACACCCTCTTTAACGACCAGAATATCTTCCATGATCAGGTATTCCAGATCGGAGCCGAAAAACATGTTCAGCGCATCGGTCGGAGAGCAGATCATCGGTTCACCTCGACGGTTGAGCGAGGTGTTCAGCGACACGCCATTGCCGGTCAGATTTTCCAGCGCCTTCATCATGTCGTAGTAGCGCGGATTGTACTCGCGCTTGAGCACCTGGGCACGGGACGTACCGTCTTCGTGGACAACTTCCGGCACGCGGGTCTTCCACTCTTCGGCCACTTCAAAGGTGAAGGTCATGAACGGCGCCGGGTGATCGATCTTGATCATCTGTGGAGCAACGGTGTCGAGCATCGACGGGCAGAAAGGCCTCCAGCGCTCGCGGAACTTGATCTGGTGGTTAATACGATCAGCAACGCCGGCCACGCTCGGGCAACCGATGATTGAACGACCACCCAGCGCACGCGGACCGAACTCCATGCGACCCTGGAACCAGGCCACCGGATTGCCCTCGACCATGATTTTGGCGATCTGCTCCGGCATGTTGTCGAGTTTGCGCCAGGCCGGTTTGCTCTCGTGACGGGCGCATGCGGCGATCACGTCTTCGTTGCTGTAGGACGGGCCGAGGTAGACGTGCTCCATCTTCTCGACCGGTACGCCACGGGCGTGGGACACATAGGCTGCGGCGCCAACTGCGGTGCCGGCATCACCGGACGCTGGTTGAACGAACAGTTCCTTGATGTCGTCACGGGCGATAATTTTCTGGTTGAGCTTGACGTTCAACGCACAGCCGCCAGCGAACGCCAGCTTGCCGGTTTCCTTGAGCACATCGCCCAGGTAGTAGTCGATCATCTGCAACGCCAGTTTCTCGAACAGCGCTTGCATGCTCGCGGCGTAGTGGATGTAAGGTTCGTCAGCGATATCGCCCTCACGTTTCGGGCCAAGCCATTCGATCAGCTTCGGCGAGAAGTAGAAACCCTTGCCCTTCTCTTTGTAGCGACGCAGGCCGATCACGTTGGCGTAGTCGGTGTTGATCACCAGTTCGCCGTTCTCAAACGAAGCCAGACGCGAGAAATCGTATTTGCTGGCGTCACCGTATGGCGCCATGCCCATGACCTTGAACTCGCCATCGAGCATCTCGAAACCGAGGAATTCGGTGATCGCACCGTACAGGCCGCCGAGGGAGTCCGGATCGAAGAATTCCTTGATCTTGTGGATCTTGCCGTTTTCGCCATAACCGAAGAAGGTCGTGGCGTACTCGCCCTTGCCGTCGATACCGAGGATCGCGGTTTTCTCTTTGAAACCGGAGCAGTGGTATGCGCTGGAAGCGTGAGCCAAATGATGCTCGACGGGCTCGATCTTGATTTTTTTCGGATCAAAGCCCAGTTGCTCGAGGCACCAGACAATCTTGTTGCGATAGCGCTTGTAGCGACGGTTACCCATCAGGATCGCGTCGAGGGCGCGGTCCGGGGCGTACCAGTACCGCTTGGCATAGTGCCAGCGGGCCTTGCCGAACAGGCTGATCGGGGCGAACGGGATCGCAACCACGTCAACGTCGGACGGCTTGATGCCGGCCTGTTCAAGACAGAACTTCGCCGATTCGTAGGGCATGCGGTTCTTTGCATGCTTATCGCGTACGAAGCGCTCTTCTTCAGCCGCCGCCACCAGCTTGCCGTCGATGTACAAGGCTGCTGAAGGGTCATGGCTAAGGGCGCCGGACAGGCCAAGAATCGTCAATGCCACAGGGGTCTAGCCTCTTTAGTCTGCATGCAGGCGCGATGCGCCTTGAAAATTGATGTGCCCTCGCGCGAGGCGAGAGACAGCTAAAGGGCGGGATTATAGCGTAAACGTGACGGGAATTACCCTGTGCGAATTGCCCCGGAGTGAATGGTTCAGATATACCTTGTCGTTTGGCTCAATAATCGCCCTTGCGCCAATAAATGCTGAGGTGGCCCTCAGTGACCTGCCGATAAATCGTATAGGGCAGCACAACCGTGTCGAATGCACCGGATAGCGGCAAATCCAGCAACACGAAAGGTACGAGGTAGCCGCTTGGATCTGGCGGTGCGTTCAATACGCAGAAGTCGTAGGCCAGACCGCTGTAAATGCGCGGAATGGATTGGCAGTAGGTTTTTTGCTTGCGCATGTCGCGAGCAACGTCGGCATCGTCTTGCAATACCGTCAGAGCGCTGCCGCAGCCTGACAAAACCCATGAAAAAGCGCCCAGCGTCACAGCCTTTTTGATCGTCAAGAGCAGCCCTCCGAAGTCGTCAGGCAAACTAGCATCGAGGCTGCAGCGGGCAAAGTTCATCACTTCTGATGAGGCTGTAGGACAAGTCGCCGGTTCTTGTCCCCCATCGCCTAGCGCGCGATTGGCTGCGCTCAACAAACCTCTCAGGGCACGCTGGAGATATCTTTGGGCAAACGCTGATCGATCACCTGATAGAGCGCGCTACTCTCCGGCCAGTTACGCATGAACCGCGCGCGATCCCGCGCATAGGCACCCACGAAGGTGCCCATCGAGCCATGCTGGCACATTGAATCCAGATCGATCAGTGCCCAGCGATCGTCCTGCCAGAACAGATTATGCCCCTTGAAATCACCATGACTGATGCGTTCGGCAATCAATTGCGCAAACAGCACATCCAGCGCCTGCAATTCCGATTCCGGCGCCTCGCCGTTTTCAACGTAAGGAGCGAAGCGCTCGATGATGTCTGGCCCCGGCAGGAACTCGGTCACCAGATATGCGCGACTGCGCAACCACAAAAAACGCTTTTCCAGCACCGCCAGCGGCTTGGGCGTGGCAATACCAAGAAACGCCAGACGATTGCCCTCGCGCCACGAGTGCCAGGCTCGACTCGGACGCCAGAAACGCTTGAGCCAATGGGCAAAGCCCTTGATGTTATAGCGCTTGATCACCAGTGCGCGCGCGCCCACTTCGACCTTGCCGACGCTCGCGGCACCGCCGGTTTTATAGAGGTGGCCTTGATCAAGCAGCCCATCGGCCTGCTCAAGCACCGGCACCATGGCCGTTTCTTCCTCGCGCCGGATCGCCCGCAAACCAAACGCCCCACGCTGGACGCTGAACAGCGTGCATTCACGGCCGACCTTGATCAGGTAATCCTTCAAACGCCAGCGGCGCACCTTGTCGATCTGTTTCTGCAAGGCTTCCAGCGGCAACGCGTGCTCGCTGTTGCTCAGCAGGTAATAAACCAGCAACTCTTCTGTGTACTGCTCGAGCGCCTTGGGCAACTGAGCAAAAAACACACCGAGGTTTTCCAGAACCTTCTGCCGTGACAGCGGTTGACCGGCGGTTTCCACACAAATGCCGGCACCGTCGATCAAGTACAACTGACCGCCATGTCGCAGCAGATTGTCCAGATGCAGGTCTTCCTGCCAAAGCCCCTTGCCGTGCAACTGACCGATGGCGCCGAGCGCCTCGGCCAATACGGCGGATTGTTCATCCGCCAGCACCGGCAGCGTCTCGACTTTCGTCCAGGCCTCACCAAGGCTTTCGGCCCCCTCAAGGAAATCGAACAGCAGCCAGCCACCCTCACCGTTCACCAGACCATCGGCCAGCAGCAGCGGAGTCGTCAGACCTTGAGCAGCCAGCAAGCGCACACCTTCCAGCTCACGCTGAAAGTGCCGGGCAGCCTTGCTGCCGACCAGCAACTTTGCCAGCACCGGCCGGCCGCGCCAGACGCCGGCACCAACGTAACGCTGCCCAGGCAACACCCGCAGCAGACTCAACAACTGCAGATCCGCAGCGCCGGCCGCATCGGACAGGGTCACCGTCAGCGGCAGTTCTGGGGCTCGCCCGACAGCGGCCAGCGCGGACAATTGCATCAGCGGGTCTCCTTGTGACTACGTCGCGCCGTCAGCCGGGCAAGCCAGTTGTCGAGCAGCGAACTGTCGGTGGACTGATCGAGATATGCCGCGAGCAATTCACGCAATTGCGCCTCGCTCCACTCAGGCGCACGACGTTGCAGCGGCTCCAGATCCTTGATCCGGTCACGCATGCCGAACAATAACGGCCGGGTCTTTTCAAGGTCGATCAGTTGCGCCTGATACCCGTCACCGCTGGCTCGCAAAAAAATGTGTTTGGGGTAAAAACAACCATGCACCTGACGGACACCGTGCAGATGCCGAGCCAGCAGCCCGCAAGCCTTGAGGATGGCCGATTGCTGCGCAACGCTGAGCTGTGACCAACGCGCCAGCAGCGATTCGAGATCGCTCCAGCCGTCCAGCGCGCGCGTCAGCAAGATTGCGCGAACTTCGCCGTCGACTTTACGCTCACCGAAAAAAGCGGCTTGCAGCGCCGGAATGCCGAGCTTGCGATAACGGCTGATGTTGCGAAATTCACGAGCAAAGCTTGGCTCGCCGAAGGGCGCATGCAAGGTGCGAGTCAGGTAATTGCTCTGGCGCTTGAGGTAGTAACCCTGGCCCTCAAGATCCAGACGAAACACGCTGCTCCAGCCGCCACGAGCGGTATTAGGCTCATCCACCGCTTCTAGCTGCTTGGCCCACAGGGCGTCAAAAGTGCCTAGACCGTGGCGCTCAAGCAGCGCCCGGTCTTCTTCGGCCAGAAAATCAGTCATTCACGTCCCTCGAAAAATCTCACCACGTGCCGAATCCGTTTCTTGTCGGCAGCATTCAGCCGATCGCACTGGCGGTATTGCATATAAAAGCGCAGGCGTTGGGTATTGGACAGATGATATTTGGCGAGCTTGTCGAGACAGGCCAGATCCTTGGTGATTCGGTACTTGAGCCAGAACCCGCGCCAGAACTCGCCATTGGGGCAATCGATGAGAAATATGCGCGCCTGATCATCGATCAACAGGTTGCGCCATTTCAGGTCATTATGAGTAAAACGCTGATCATGCATCGTCCGGGTATACCCGGCCAATTGCCGGCTGACACCGTCAACCCAGGCGCGATCCTTGAGCTTCGGGTCCTTGCGCTCGGCGAGCGCCGAGAGGTCTTCGGTATTGGGCAGTTCGCGGGTGATCATCGCGCCACGGTCATACGCCGCGCCGCGACGCTCCAGCCCCCAGGCCACCACTTCGGCGGTGGGGATGCCCCACTTGGCGAAGCGCTTGAGGTTCTGCCATTCCATTTTCACCCGTGGCTTGCCGAGATAACGGCGCAGGCCTTTTCCGGCACCGACGTAGCGCTTGACGTAATAGTTGACGCCATTGCGTTGCACACGAATGACCTCGGACAACGGGTCACGGGTCAGGCGCTCGCCTTGCAGGGCAAATACAGCGTCGAGGCTGCCGAAATCTTCGGCGAGATCGCTGTATTGCGGCTCAAGAGTCCAACCCGCCATCAGAGCGCATCCCCGTATCGCTGTTTACGCGCATAGAGCTTGTTGGCCTTGCCTTCCAGCCAGTTCAGCAGCGGCGCTTCTTCAGCCAGGATCTGGCGCAGCGGCTGCTGGAAATAGCTTTTGAGGAAACGCAGTTTGTCGCGACGGGTCAGGCCGATGTCCAGCGCGGAAAAGTACAGCGCTGCCAGATCCTTGTTGCGCCAGCGCTGGGTAATCTTTGCACGGGTCTGGGCACGGTGCAGGTCGATCACCGACAGCTTGAAGTCCTCCGCCATCACCGGTTTGTCGGTGTGCAGCAGGAAATGGCAGATGTAGCAGTCGCGGTGGTTGACGCCGGCGCGATGCATCATGCCGGTCATACGCGCCACTTCGGCGATCAGTGCACGCTTGAGTTTTGGTTCGGGCGGCTGTTTGACCCAGTCGATACTGAAGTCTTCGAGGCTGATGGTCGGTGCCAGCTCTTCAGTGACGATGAACGAATGCTGATCCGCCGGGTTGCTGCCCTTCTCGCCATAGGCGACAGCAGTCATGGTCGGCACGCCGACTTGCTGCAAACGCTGGATAGCCTGCCACTCCTGACCCGCGCCAAGCACCGGCAGCTTGGCGGTCAGCAGGTTCTTGAAGATTTCGCCCCAGCCGATGCCACGATGGATCTTGACGAAAAATCCGTTGCCATCGACTTCCGTGCGCAATGTCCGGCGGGCTTCCAGCTCGCGATAAACCTCGCCCTGCAAGCCCTCGACTTCAGCGAACGGGTCGCGTCCGGCCCAGAGGCTCTTGAACGGTTCAGCCAGCATCAACTTCATTTAAGCGTGCTCCGCCAGAATCACATCGGCCGCGTGCTGCGGCATGCTGTAGAGGTCGGCCGTCTCGGCGAAGGCCAGACCATTGCGGCTCCAGGCCGCGCGTGCAGCGTCGTCTTTCAACATTTCGGTCAGATACTGCGTCAGTTGCGCCTGATCGAACGGTTCGTCCAGCACTCGCCCGGCATCCGCCTCGGCAATGTAATGGGCGTAACCGCAGACAGCGCTGACCAGCACCGGTAGACCGGCTACCAGCGCTTCGAGGAGCACTGTACCGGTGTTTTCGTTGTACGCCGGGTGGATCAACAAATCGGCGCCGAGCAGAAAACGCGGGATATCGCTGCGGCCCTTGAGGAACGTCACGTTATCGCCCAGGCCCAAAGTTGCACTCTGCATCTGGAACAATTTGGGGTCATCCTGACCAATTACAAACAGCCGGGTGCGCTTCTTCAGTTCGGTCGGCAATGCGGCCAGCGCTTTGAGGCTGCGATCTACGCCTTTGGTCTTGAACCCGGAGCCGATCTGCACCAGCAGCAGTTCGTCGTCCTTGAGGCTGAATTCGGCGCGGAAGCCGGCGCGAATTTCGTCAGCATCCGCGGGGCGACGACGATCCTGAGCGATGCCCGGCGGCAGCAGATGGAAACGCCCAAGCGGGGTGTCGTAATGCTTGATGAACAGCGGCTGCTGCACTTCGGAAATCATCAGCACTTCAGTTTTCGCGTCTTTGGCGAATACCGCGCGCTCGTACTCGGCGAAGTGGCGATAGCGGCCCCAGCGGCGGTACAGCGAGTTGCGCAGGTTCTGCGCCTTGTCTTCAAAGCAGCCGTCGGCGGCGTAGTAGACGTCCAGACCCGGCATCTTGTTGAAGCCGATCAGGCGATCCACCGGACGCTTGGCCAGATCCGCTTCCATCCATGCGCTGAGTTTTTCGTTGCGACGGTGATTGAAGAACGCCTTCACCGGCGCCACCAGCACTTCGAAACCCGGCGGCACGTCGCCTTCCCAGATCAGTGTGTAGACGCGAATCTGGTGACCGCGCTTCTGGCATTCGAGGGCGATGCGCATGAAGTCGCGCTGCAAACCACCAAACGGGAAGTACTTGTACAGGACAAATGCCAATTGCATCAGCGCAGCTCCTCAGCCATTAACAACGTGCTCAGTCGGCTGGCGACACGCTCGGGATTCAGACGCGTGAAGCACAGAGGCTGCTCGCGTTTCAGGTCAAACTGACGGGCATCCTGCGCGGTCGGTTGATAGGTACATTTCTTTTGCAGGCACGGCGCGCACGGGAAATCGCTGGCCAAGTGAATCTGCAGTTTGCCGTAGGCGCCGGTCAGGCCCGGGTTGGTCGGGCCGAACAGCGAAATCGTCGGTACATCCAGCGCTGCCGCAAGGTGACCGAGACCGGTATCCACCGCCACGCAGGCCTGAGCCCCGGCCAGCACCTTGCCGACGCCGGCCAGATTCAGTTTCGGCAACACTTCAGCGTGTTTGAAACCGGCGGCGATGCGCTCGGCGCGGGCCTTCTCGAGCGGGTTACCCCATGGCAGTTTGACGCCAACGCCAAGGTAACCAACACGCTCGGTCAGCTCGCGCCAGTAGGCTTCCGGCCAGTGCTTGGTGTCCCAAGTGGTGCCGTGGAGGAACACCACGAAAGCGTTTTTGCGCGGCAGTTCGACCAGACGCTCGACGTTCAGGCCGTAATCGCCCAAGCCTTTGGGGAGGTCGTAACCCAAGGCAATCGCGAACAACTGACGCACGCGTTCGACGGCGTGCTGACCACGGGCCACGGCCAATTTGCGGTCATAGAAACGCGACGCCATCGGCTCGCGTGCCGAGCCTTTATCGAGGCCGGCTACCGGGGCTTTGACATAACGGGTTAGCCAGGCGCTTTTCAGCAGGCCCTGCGCGTCGATCACCAAGTCATATTTGCTCGCGCGAACGCTTTGCTTGAAGCGCTTCCACTCACCACTCTTGATGGTCTGCCACAGGTTTTTGCGCCAGCGGCGAATCGCCACCGGAATCACTTTGCCCACGGCCGGGTGCCAGGTCGGGATTTCGGCGAAGCCTTCTTCCACAACCCAATCGAACTGGATGCCGGGAATCGCCCGAGCCGCGTCGGTCAGCGCCGGCAACGCGTGAATCACGTCGCCCAGCGATGAAGTCTTGATCAGCAATACCCGCAACTTAATGAACCTCGACCACAGAGCCCTGCAATTTCTGCAAGGCATCGTTGACCGCTTCCGGCATCAATTGGCGCAGGCAGTTGTAATGGCCGAAACGGCAAGTACGGTCGAAGCACGGACTGCAATCGAGGCCCAGACGGACGATTTCGACGTGCTCGGCCAGCGGTGGGGTGAAGCCTGGCGAGGTCGAACCGTAAACCGCCACCAATGGGCGGTTCAGGGCTGCCGCAACGTGCATCAGGCCGGAGTCGTTGGACACCACCGAGTCAGCACAGGACAGCAGGTCAATCGCCTCGGCCAAAGAAGTGCCGCCGCTGAGGTTCACCGATTCTTCTCGCAGGCCCGGGATCAATCGTGCGCGGATGTCTTCACCCACCGCATGATCATTTTTCGAACCGAACAGCCACACCTGCCAGCCTTCGCGAATCCGCGCTTCGGCGACTTTGGCGTAATGCTCGGACGGCCAGCGTTTGGATTCGCCGAACTCGGCGCCGGGGCATAGAGCCAACACCGGGCGATCGAGGGTCAGGCCGAATTTGGCCAGTGCCGCTTCGCGGGTCACCGGGTCGATTTGCAGGCTTGGACGCGGATACGGTTTCGGCAGATCGGCGTTCGGCTCATAGGCCAACGCCATGAAGCGCTCGATCATCAGCGGATAGCGTTCTTTATCGAGAGTACGCACGTCATTGAGCAGGCCGTAGCGGAACTCGCCGCGCCAGCCGGTACGTTTCTTGATACCGGCGAAAAAAGGCACCAGCGCCGACTTTAGCGAGTTGGGCAACAGGATAGCCTGATCGTACTGGCCGGCCAGAGATTTGCCGATGCGCCGACGCGTCGCCAATTCCAGCGCGCCGTGGCCGAGCGGAAAGCTCAAGGCCTTGCGCACTTCAGGCATGCGTTCAAGGATCGGCCGGCTCCACTCGGGGGCCAGCACGTCGATTTCGCATTGCGGGTGGCGCTGCCTGAGACACTGAAACAGTGTCTGCGCCATCACCATGTCACCGACCCAACTGGGCCCAACGATCAGAATATTCATGTGGTTTCCAAAAACGAACCGGGGAGGCTTTACGCCTCCCCGCCTCGAGAATCATTGTGGGAGCCATGCAGCTTGCGATGGGTCATTACCTTCAACATAACTGTCGACTGTCACTCCGCTATCGCGAGCAGGCTCGCTCCCACAGGGTATCGGGTGCAGCTCGAACCGTGTTCAGCTTAGCCCCAACTCACGCCATATCCGCAAAACCTGTCGACGCTCGTCGACAAACTGGCCACCCGTTATCACCCCGGCATCCTTCTGCAACGCCTGCCGGTGGGCGGCGGAGCGGAAGGTCTTATAGGCCTCGCGCAACAGACTGGCATCTTCGGCGGGCATCAGCCCTTCGTGCTCCAGCTCTTCCAGAATGCGGATGTTATCGGTCCAGCGCAGCAGTGGCGGGTGGCTGTGCGACCACGCCAGAGCCGCGTATTGCACCATAAATTCAATATCGACGATACCTCCGGCGTCCTGCTTGAGATCGAACGGCGCCGAGGCCTCGAAGGCATTCGCCGCCGTGCCGGCCGCGGTGCTCTTGCTGCCGAGGTTGTCGCGCATCTTCGCGCGCATCTCGCTGACCTCCTGCTGCAACTTGGGCAGATCCCGCGCCTTGCCCAGCACTTGCGCGCGGACTTTCTCGAATGCCTGCCCGACATCCTGACTGCCGACCAGCACCCGCGCGCGCACCAGAGCCTGATGCTCCCAGGTCCAGGCTTCGTTTTCCTGATAGCGCTCAAAAGCCCCCAGCGAACTCACCAACAGCCCGGATGCGCCGGACGGGCGCAGACGCATATCCACTTCATAGAGCTGGCCGGAGTTGGTCTGCGCCGTCAGCAAGTGAATGATCCGCTGTCCGAGACGAGTGAAGAATTGCGCACCATCAATCGGCTTAGGTCCATCGGTTTCCGCCTGCGGATCGCCGTCGTGGATAAACACCAGATCCAGATCCGAACCGTGCCCCAACTCGATACCGCCGACCTTGCCGTAACCGACAATAATGAAGCCGGGATCGCACAAGCTGCCGTCGGTGCGCAGCGGCGTGCCGTACTTGGCCACGGTCTGGCGCCAGGCCAGGGCCAGCACTTGCTCGAGGATAGCCTCGGCCAGCCAAGTCAGGTAATCGCTGACTTTCATCAGCGGCAGGCTACCCGCGATTTCAGAGGCGGCGACGCGCAAGCGATGCGCCAGTTTGAAATGGCGCAGGGCTTCCATCTGTTGTTCGAGGTCGTCTTCAGGAATCCGCGTAAGGCGTTCGCGCAATTCGGCGGCCAGTTCTGGCGCCAATGGCGGCTTGAACAGTCGGCCCTCATTGAGCAACTCATCGAGCAGCAGCGGGAAACGGGTGATCTGCTCGGCAATCCACGGGCTCGCCGCGCACAGCGTCAGCAAGCGCCGCAGGGCACCGGGGTTTTCCGTCAACAACACTAAATAAGCCGAGCGCCGGGCGACCGCCTCAACCAGCGGCAGTACGCGTTCGAGGACCAGATCCGGATTGTCATGCTCCACGGCCTGAGCGATCAGACGCGGAATAAAGGCATCGAGACGCTCACGCCCCAAACGCTGCATCGCACGCAATTGCGGACTGCCGCGCAAACCGGCCAATGCCTTTAAAGCCTTGGTCGCGTCGGCAAAACCGCCCTCCTCCAACTGACGACAAGCGGCCTCTTCATCCTGCGCCTCTTCCCACAGCGGCAGCCATTCACCGCCGACCACCACTTCGCTTTCAGTGCCCTCGTCCTCATCGGGATCGGCGATCACTTGCGCGAAGTGCCAGGCCACGCGGCCGCGCCAGAACATCAGTTTTTCGTGGAAGGCGTCCCAGTCGGCGAAACCGAGCATGAAGGCAATGCGCGCCTGATCCTGCGCACCGTCCGGGAGCATCTGGGTCTGGCGGTCGGCAATCGCTTGAATCGCGTGTTCGGTGTAGCGCAGGAATTCGTAGCCTTCGCGCAACTCGCTGATCACCGCTGGCGGCAGATAACCCTGCCCTTCCAGCGTGCTCAGCACCTTTAATAGAGGACGCTGTTGCAGGCTCAAGTCGCGCCCACCGTGAATCAACTGAAAGGCCTGGGCGATGAACTCGACTTCGCGGATACCGCCAGAGCCGAGCTTAATGTTGTCGGCCATGCCTTTGCGCCGCACTTCCTGCTGGATCAACTGCTTCATGGTGCGCAGCGCTTCGATCGCCGAGAAGTCCAGATAGCGCCGGTAAACAAACGGTCGCAGCATGTCGAGCAACTGCGCGCCGGCCACTTGATCGCCAGCCACCACCCGCGCCTTGATCATTGCGTAGCGTTCCCAGTCGCGGCCCTGATCCTGGTAATACTGCTCCAGCGCATTGAAGCTCAGCACCAGCGCGCCGGAAGAACCGTATGGACGCAGGCGCATGTCGACGCGAAAGACAAAACCGTCGACGGTCATCGGGTCCAGCGCCTTGATCAGGCGCTGGCCGAGGCGGATGAAGAATTCCTGATTATCCAGCGCACGTTTTACGCCGACAGTTTCGCCGCCCTCGGGGTAGGCAAAGATCAGGTCGATGTCTGAGGACAGGTTCAGCTCGACCGCGCCGAGCTTGCCCATGCCGAGGATGACCATCTGCTGTGGCAAACCGCTGCGCCGCCCGGTCGGCGTGCCGAATTGCTGGCAATGGCGGCTGTACAACCACTGATAGGCCTGGTCGATGCTGGCGTCAGCCATATCCGAGAGGTCGCGGCAGGTCTGCACCAGATCGGCCTGACGGGTCAGGTCACGCCAGATGATTCGCACCTGATGACGGGCGCGTTGGCGGCGCAAAGCGCGACCGAGTTCATCTTCGGTCTGCGCGGCATTCGCGGCGGCGGCAATTTGTGCGCACAGTTCACCGGGGGCAAAGGCGCGGTCGAGTTCGCCGGACTGCACCAGCGACAGCAACATCAAAGGGTCACGAACGCTCTGTTCAATAACAAACTCGCTGGCAGCGGTGACACGGGCGAACTGCGCCCAGCGCTCAGGTGTCCAGGTCGCGAAGCCGTGATCGTCGTCAAGCGAGGCGACGGCCGTACGGAACGACTGCTCGGATCGAGTGACCAACGGCAGGAGAATGGCAGGCAGTTCGGCAAGCACGGGCAGGGTCATGGTCTATCCTTGATCGGCGTGGAAACGGCCGCTTGTAGTGAATGATGAAAACCCGCTACCCGATGAACTGTCGAACAAAAGTTAGAAATAGCTGAAATTTCTTCTTCTTTGGCACCCAGCATCAAACTTTCACCTTTTTCGGATGGCAATCGACCAACCTTAACGATTATTCTCACAACGCAGTCAGAGGCCACAAGCCTTTCATCTGTAGTTTTACTACTCGTCTATACATTCGAAAGGCTGAAATGCCGGAAGATTTGTAGTAAAACTACACGCCGCCGGAACAACCTGTCGGCAATCCAAGAATTTTAAATCGTCTGCCCACAAGGCCAGTCGCAAACTCAGGCAACCGATTCTGGAAGCCTTTCCGCCCTGGAGCAAGCCATGCAAGACCTCGATCCCGTCGAAACCCAGGAATGGCTGGACGCCCTGGAATCGGTTCTCGACAAAGAAGGCGAAGACCGTGCTCACTATCTGATGACCCGTATGGGTGAACTCGCGACCCGCAGCGGCTCGCAACTCCCTTACGCCATCACCACGCCTTACCGCAACACGATCCCCGTCACCCACGAAGCACGCATGCCTGGCGACCTGTTCATGGAACGCCGCATTCGCTCGCTGGTACGCTGGAACGCGATGGCCATGGTAATGCGTACGAACCTGAAAGATTCTGACCTGGGTGGTCACATCTCCAGCTTCGCTTCCAGTGCGACCCTGTATGACATCGGCTTCAACTACTTCTTCCAGGCCCCGACCGACGAACACGGCGGCGACCTGATCTACTTCCAGGGCCACACCTCGCCAGGTGTTTACGCCCGTGCGTTCATGGAAGGCCGCATCACCGAAGACCAGATGAACAACTTCCGCCAGGAAGTCGACGGTCAGGGCCTGTCGTCCTACCCGCACCCTTGGCTGATGCCTGACTTCTGGCAGTTCCCGACCGTATCCATGGGTCTGGGCCCGATCCAGGCGATCTACCAGGCGCGCTTCATGAAGTACCTGGAGCACCGTGGTTTCATCCAGCCGGGCAAACAGAAAGTCTGGTGCTTCCTGGGCGACGGCGAGTGCGACGAGCCGGAATCCCTGGGCGCCATCTCCCTGGCCGGCCGCGAGAAGCTGGACAACCTGATCTTCGTCATCAACTGCAACCTGCAGCGCCTCGACGGCCCGGTTCGCGGCAACGGCAAGATCATCCAGGAACTCGAAGGCGTGTTCCGCGGCGCTCAGTGGAACGTGACCAAAGTCATCTGGGGCCGTTTCTGGGACCCGCTGCTGGCCAAAGACGTCGACGGCATCCTGCAACGTCGCATGGACGAAGTCATCGACGGCGAGTACCAGAACTACAAAGCCAAAGACGGCGCGTTCGTACGTGAACACTTCTTCAACACGCCTGAACTCAAGGCAATGGTTGCAGACCTGTCCGACGACGAGATCTGGAAACTCAACCGTGGCGGCCACGACCCGTACAAGGTCTACGCGGCGTACCACGAAGCGGTCAACCACAAAGAACAACCTACCGTCATCCTGGCCAAGACCATCAAAGGTTATGGCACCGGTGCCGGCGAGGCGAAAAACACTGCGCACAACACCAAGAAAGTCGATGTCGACAGCCTGAAGTTGTTCCGCGATCGCTTCGACATTCCGGTCAAGGACGAAGAGCTGGAGAACCTGCCGTTCTTCAAGCCAGAGCCAAACAGCGCCGAAGCCCGCTACCTGAGCGAGCGCCGCAAAGCACTGGGTGGTTTCGTACCTCAGCGCCGCGCGCAGAGCTTCAGCGTGCCGACTCCGGATCTGGACACCCTCAAGGCCATCCTCGATGGTTCGGGCGACCGTGAAATTTCCACCACCATGGCCTTCGTGCGGATCCTCGCACAACTGGTCAAGGACAAGGAAATCGGCCCGCGCATCGTTCCGATCATTCCGGACGAAGCCCGTACTTTCGGTATGGAAGGCATGTTCCGTCAGTTGGGCATCTACTCGTCCGTCGGCCAACTCTACGAGCCAGTCGATAAAGACCAGGTGATGTTCTACAAGGAAGACCAGAAAGGTCAGATCCTTGAAGAAGGTATCAACGAAGCAGGCGCCATGAGTTCCTTCATCGCTGCCGGTACTTCGTACTCCAGTCACAACCAGCCAATGCTGCCGTTCTACATCTTCTACTCGATGTTCGGCTTCCAGCGTATTGGCGACCTGGCCTGGGCCGCTGGCGACAGCCGTACCCGTGGCTTCCTGATCGGCGGCACCGCCGGCCGTACCACCCTGAACGGTGAAGGCCTGCAACACGAAGACGGTCACAGCCACCTGCTGGCTGCCACCATCCCGAACTGCCGCACCTACGATCCAACCTACGGCTACGAGCTGGCGGTGATCATTCAGGACGGCATGAAGAAGATGACCGAAGAGCAACAGGACATCTTCTACTACATCACCGTGATGAACGAGTCGTACCAGCAGCCAGCCATGCCGGCCGGTGCCGAAGAAGGCATCAAGAAAGGCATGTACCTGCTCGAAGAAGACACCCGCGATGCGGCCCACCACGTACAGCTGATGGGCTCCGGCACCATCCTGCGTGAAGTGCGTGAAGCGGCGAAGATCCTGCGTGAAGAGTTCAACATCGGCGCCGACGTATGGAGCGTCACCAGCTTCAACGAACTGCGTCGCGACGGCCTGGCCGTAGAGCGCAGCAACCGTCTGAAACCAGGCCAGAAGCCTAAGCAGAGCTACGTCGAAGAATGCCTGAGCGGCCGTAAAGGTCCGGTCATCGCGTCCACCGACTACATGAAGCTGTTCGCCGAGCAGATCCGTCAGTGGGTACCGTCCAAGGAATTCAAAGTCCTGGGCACCGACGGTTTCGGCCGTAGCGACAGCCGCAAGAAACTGCGTCATTTCTTCGAAGTCGACCGTCATTTCGTGGTGTTGGCAGCCCTGGAAGCACTGGCTGACCGTGGTGATATCGAACCTAAGGTCGTGGCTGAAGCCATCACCAAGTTCGGCATCGACCCGGAAAAACGCAACCCACTGGACTGCTGAGGAGAAACTCTGTGAGCGAACTCATTCGCGTACCTGACATCGGCAGCGGTGAAGGTGAAGTAATTGAACTGTTTGTGAAGGTCGGCGACCGTATCGAAGCCGAGCAGAGCATCCTGACCCTGGAATCGGACAAGGCCAGCATGGAAGTGCCGGCCCCGAAAGCCGGCGTCATCAAAAGCCTGAAAGTGAAGCTGGGCGACCGTCTGAAAGAAGGCGACGAACTGCTGGAGCTGGAAGTCGAGGGCGCTGCTGATGCAGCCCCTGCTCCGGCCGCTGCTCCGGCCAAGAAAGCTGAAGAAAAACCGGCTGCTGCTCCTGCTGCCGCCGCGCCTGCCGCTGCACCTGCTGCCGCTTCGGTTCAGCAAGTGCACGTGCCGGACATCGGTTCGTCGGGCAAGGCTCAGATCATCGAGATCCAGGTCAAGGTCGGCGACACCGTCGAGGCTGATCAATCGCTGATCACCCTGGAATCCGACAAGGCCAGCATGGAAATCCCGTCGCCTGCCGCTGGCGTGGTCAAAGCCATCAGCGTCAAGCTCAACGACGAAGTCGGCACCGGCGACCTGATTCTGGATCTGGAAGTGGCGGGTGCTGCGGCCCCTGCTGCGGCCGCTCCGGCCCAGGCTGCTGCGCCAGCCGCTGCCGCTGCACCTGCTCCTGCAGCAGCTCCGGCTGCACCGGTGGCTGACAGCGTTCAGGACATCCACGTGCCGGACATCGGCTCGGCCGGCAAGGCCAAGATCATCGAAGTGCTGGTCAAGGCTGGCGACACCGTCGAAGCCGACCAGTCGCTGATCACCCTGGAATCCGACAAGGCGAGCATGGAAATCCCATCGCCTGCCGCTGGCGTGGTGGAAAGCGTTTCCATCAAGCTGGACGACGAAGTCGGTACTGGCGACCTGATCCTCAAGCTGAAAGTCAAAGGCGCGGCCCCTGCTGCTGCCCCGGCTCCAGCCGCCGCTGCGCCAAGTGCTCCAGCGCCAGCCGCTGCTGCTCCGGCAGCCGCTGCACCGGCTGCTGCCGCTCCTGCCGCCGCTCCAGCCAAGCCTGGCGCGAAAGTTCACGCCGGCCCTGCCGTACGTCAACTGGCGCGTGAGTTCGGCGTCGAGCTGAACGCTGTCAGCGCCAGCGGTCCACACGGTCGCATTCTCAAAGAAGACGTGCAGGTTTACGTCAAAGCGATGATGCAGAAGGCCAAGGAAGCACCGGCCGCTGCTGCTGGCGCAACCGGTGGCGCGGGTATCCCGCCGATTCCGGTCGTCGACTTCAGCCGTTTCGGCGAAATCGAAGAAGTGCCGATGACTCGCCTGATGCAGATCGGCGCGTCGAGCCTGCACCGCAGCTGGTTGAACATTCCGCACGTGACTCAGTTCGATTCGGCTGATATCACCGAGCTGGAAGCCTTCCGTGTTGCGCAGAAAGCCGTTGCAGAGAAGGCCGGCGTCAAGCTGACCATCCTGCCACTGCTGCTCAAATCCTGCGCACACATGCTCAAGGAGCTGCCGGACTTCAACAGTTCGCTGGCACCAAGCGGCAAGGCAATCATCCGCAAGAAGTACGTGAACATCGGCTTCGCCGTCGACACCCCGGATGGCCTGCTGGTACCGGTCATCAAGAACGTCGACCAGAAGAGCCTGTTGCAACTGGCAGCCGAAGCCGCTGCGCTGGCTGCCAAAGCCCGCGACAAGAAGCTCACCGCTGACGACATGCAAGGCGCCTGCTTCACCATTTCCAGCCTCGGCCACATTGGCGGTACCGGCTTCACGCCGATCGTCAACGCGCCGGAAGTGGCGATCCTCGGTGTTTCCAAGGCAACCATCCAGCCAGTCTGGGACGGCAAAGCCTTCCAGCCGAAACTGATGCTGCCACTGTCGCTGTCCTACGATCACCGTGTGATCAACGGCGCCGCTGCCGCACGCTTCACCCAGCGTCTGGGTAGCCTGCTGGCAGACATCCGCACCATCCTGCTGTAATCCCTGGCGGCCCTCCGGCAACGGAGGGCCGCTGGTGTTTCACGTTTTCGAGCGCCACACGCTCGTACCTCAACCCCGTCAATTGACGGGGCTTTTTTTGCCTGAAAAAAACCACGCTTGGTTTTTTCCTACAGGTTTTGCTGATATCAGCCACAACCCAAGTCGGATTCACACCGATCTTTTTTACCCCCCGCGCAACTAACCTTGGCACGCAATAGTTGTACAACTGCAACTTGCACACATCCATATTTATTCAGCAATCACTCGAATGGATTCGACATGTTAAGACCTGCTATCGGCCCGATTATTGGCCACACCACAACTAACCATGCACGCATATTTATTCGCGGCGACCGACAAAACAACGCCACTGTGTTTGGCGCAATACGTTATCGCGCCTCCGGAGCAGAACAATGGTCACCCGCACTCTTTGCCAAACTTAGCGAACTTCGTGATCTGTCAGAAGTTTTCGCACTCAACAACTTGAGCGGCGATACCGAATACGAGTATCAGGCAGGCTGGTTCAGCCCGATGAGTCCGGTTCACACCATGGACAGTGTCGCGGAGCTACCGCTGCAGTGGCCCAGGGAGATCTACCGGTTCCGCACCCGCTCCAGCAAAGCCTTGCAGGCGCGGGCCTACATCATCGGCTCTTGCCGCTACTTGCGCATGACCGCAGGCATTGCTTCGCTGCCGCAACTGGGCGACCGGATCTTCGCCTCCATCAATCAATTGATTGAAGGTGCGCAACCGCCGATCAGTGCGATTTTAATGACCGGCGATCAAATCTATGTCGATGACTTGAATCTGATTGCACCGGATCACGAATATAAAGACATACTTGAAAAATACCGCGCTGCCTTCTCCCAGCCCAACATTAAACGACTGATGTCCGGCACCTCTACTTACATGATTCTGGATGATCATGAAATCGAAGATAACTGGCCTGCCAATGCCAGCAAGTCCGACGAAGATTTATACCGCAATGCCATGGCCGCCTATGAGTTGTATCAAGCCAGTCACAGCCCGGTACATCCACTCACAACTAACGGCCAAATTGATCGCTCAGTACTTGAGCATTACTGGTATCAGTTCAGCGACGGCGATATCGAATGGTTCGTAACCGACAGCCGCACCCACCGTAACTTGTCGGCCGATGATCGACGCATCCTCGATGAGGCTCAGGAACAAGCGCTGCTCAAATGGCTGATCAACAGTCCCGCACGGGTCAAGTTCGTGGTCACCAGCGTGATGTTCTACCCGGATCGCAAACTGCATGGCGATGACGCCTGGAAAGCCTTCCCGGAACAACGGCTACGCCTGCTGGAAACCATCCGCGCTCGGCAGATCAAGAATGTCGTGTTCATCTCCGGCGACGTGCACGGCTCGCTGACCGCGCGCCTGACCCACAGCGAAGACCCGGACTTCGAAGTCCACACCATCGTTTCTTCGCCGCTGTACAACAGCAAACTGTTGCCGTATGCCAAGGCCTCCACATTCATTCTCGATCAGCCACTGGAGCACACGGCTGCGGGCGATTACCGACATGAGCTGACCAGCCAAGTGGTGAGTGAGGACAATTTTGCCCATGTGGTGGTCGAGGCTGATCAGATTTTGGTCAATTACCATGATCGCAATGGCAAACAGCTGCAGTCGATCGTCATAAAACTACGTTAAACCTTAAAAGATCGCAGCCTGCGGCAGCGCCTACACGGAACGCATTCCACTGCTGGCGCTGCCGCAGGCTGCGATCTTTTACTCTTTTCTGACAGACGCTGGAGAAATACCCGGTGCAGCCGACACATTCTTATAGCACTTGGCCTTCATCACTCTTGTCAGTCAGTGCCGCAATGATGCAACCTTGCCGCAGGCAACAGTAAAGAGGGCGAGAGCCCGGCGCGTTCAGCATATTTCCAAGCGAGTTCCCTTCATGAAGAGCCAACCCGATGCCGCCAGCCGTATGGTGGCCGAGGTAGTGACGCAGTTGCCTGTGCCCTCGCGGCTCGGCATGCTGCGTTTCGAGCGCTTGAATGAAGCCAGTTGGGCGATGCTGTTTCTTGATCCCAATTGCGAACGCCAGTTCGGTCAACCCGCCGTTGAGTTGTGTGCGCTGGTCGGCTCGCCCTACGCCAGCCTGATGGAGCCGGAAGCGCGCTATCAACAGCATGACGCGATCCAGCAGCAACTCGCCAAAAGTCCACATTACCTGGTGCGCTACACCCTGCACACCGCTGCGGGTGCGCTGAGCATCCTTGAACTGGGTGAAGCCTATAAACAGCACAATCGTCATCTGCTGCGTGGTTATCTGCTGGCGGTCGATGACGTATTCGACGAAGCGCCGCTGCTGCCCTCCGTCGACCTCGAAACCCAGAACTCCCGCCTGCAAATCGCCCTTGAACTGAATCAGCGCGCCCAGCAGGAACAACTGCAACACCTCGAACGCGTCCGCGCCCAGCAAGATCTGATTCTGCTGCTCGCCCGCCAGCGCTACAGCACCCAAAACTCGTTGCAAGAAGCCGCCGAACTGATCACCCGCTGCGCCTGCGATATCTACGAAATCGACTGTGCCAGCCTGTGGAACCTCGAAGGCCAGCAACTGTTGCCGATCTCGGCTTACCACCGCGCGACCCAGGAATACATCCTGCCGGACGTGATCGACATCAGCAGCTTCCCCGATTACATGGAAGCCCTGCACAGCAGCCGCGCCATCGACGCGCACAACGCAATGCGTGACCCGCGCACCCGGGAGATGGCCGAAGCCCTGCGCCCGCGCGACGTCAACGCCATGCTCGACGCCAGCATCCGCGTCGACGGCCAGGTAGTCGGCGTGCTGTGCCTGGAACAGACCGGCGTCACCCGCGCCTGGCAGTCCGATGAAATCGCCTTTGCCGGTGAGCTGGCCGACCAGTTCGCGCAAGTCATCAACAATCACAATCGCCGCACCGCCACCAGCGCCCTGCACCTGTTCCAGCGGGCGGTCGAGCAAAGCGCCAACGCCTTTTTGCTGGTCAACTGCGACGGCGTTGTCGAGTACGTCAACCCAAGCTTCACCGCGATCACCCAGTACACCACCGAGGAAGTCCACGGCCAGCGCCTGTCGGAACTGCCGGCCCTGGAAAACCTCAGCGAACTGCTGTTCGACGCGCCCTCGGCGCTGGCCAAGAGCAACAGTTGGCAGGGCGAATTCAAGAGCCGCCGCAAGAACCTCGAACCGTACTGGGGCCAGTTGTCGATCTCCAAGGTTTACGGTGACAACCGCGAGCTGACCCATTACATCGGCATTTACGAAGACATCACCCAGACCAAACTGGCGCAGCAGCGCATCGAGCGCCTGGCCTACACCGACAACCTGACCAACCTCGGCAACCGCCCGGCATTTATCCGCAATCTGGACGAACGCTTTGCCCGGGATAGCGATACGCCGATCAGCCTGTTGCTGGTGGACATCGATAATTTCAAGCGGATCAACGACAGCCTCGGCCACCAGACTGGCGACAAACTGCTGATCAGCCTCGCCCGGCGCTTGCGCAACAGCCTGAGCCCGAGCGGCAGCCTCGCCCGCTTCGCCAGTAACGAATTCGCCGTGTTGCTCGACAACACCGACCTTGAAGCCGGCCAGCAGATCGCCAGCCAATTGCTGATGACCCTCGACAAGCCGATGTTCGTCGACAACCAGTTGATCAGCGTCACCGGCTCCGTGGGCCTGGCGTGTGCACCGCTGCACGGTCGCGATCCGCAGACCCTGATGCGTAACGCCGGTTTGGCGCTGCACAAGGCCAAGGCCAACGGCAAACATCAGGTGCAAGTTTTCACCGAGGCGCTGAACGCCGAGGCCAGTTACAAACTGTTCGTCGAGAACAACCTGCGCCGCGCCCTGACCCAGAACGAGCTGGACGTGTTCTACCAGCCCAAGCTGTGCCTGCGCAGCGGTCGCCTGTTGGGCATGGAAGCGCTGCTACGCTGGAACCACCCGGAACGCGGCATGATCCGCCCGGACCAGTTCATCAGCGTCGCCGAAGAGACCGGCCTGATCATCCCGATCGGCAAATGGATCGCCCGCCAGGCCTGCCGCATGAGCAAGGCTTTGACTGCTGCCGGCTTGGGCAATCTGCAAGTGGCGATCAACCTCTCGCCGAAACAGTTCTCCGACCCGGATCTGGTCGCCTCCATCGCCAATATCCTCAAGGAAGAAGCGCTGCCGGCCAATTTGCTCGAACTGGAATTGACCGAAGGCCTGCTGCTGGAAGCCACCGAAGACACGCACTTGCAGCTCGATCAGCTCAAGCGCCTGGGCCTGACCCTGGCCATGGACGACTTCGGCACCGGTTATTCGTCGCTCAGCTACCTGAAGAAATTCCCGATCGACATCATCAAGATCGATCGCAGCTTCATCCACGAAATCCCCGACAACCAGGACGACATGGAAATCACCTCCGCGGTGATCGCCATGGCCCACAACCTGAAACTCAAGGTCGTGGCCGAAGGCATCGAGACCGCCGAGCAACTGGCGTTCCTGCGTCGTCACCGCTGCGACGTCGGCCAAGGCTACCTGTTCGACCGGCCGATCCCCGGCGGCGAGCTGATCCAGGCGCTCAAACGCTACCCGCGCGGCCCGCTCTGCCTCTAATAACCACCGATCCCTTGCAGGCTCACTCCTGCAATGTGTGCGAGTACCCGCACATTTTGACTAGTGATTAACTGGGCATCATTGGGCACACTGGCGGTCTGACTTTTTACATCCCATCCTGACTGAGAGGAACGATCATGGTTCTGCGCTCGGAAATTCTGGTGAACAAAAACGTGCTCCCGACTAAAGAACAAGCTCTGCCCGGCCGCGAAACCGCGATGACCCTGCCTGAAAAGCACTTTGTCTTCGAAGAAACACCACTGCTTGGCCCGTTTTTCCAGGACGTCGATTTTGCGATTTTCGGTCTGGGCTGCTTCTGGGGCGCCGAACGTCGCTTCTGGCAGCGCGAAGGCGTGGTCAGCACCGTGGTCGGCTACGCCGGCGGCTTCACGCCGAACCCGACCTACGAAGAAGTCTGCTCGGGCCTGACCGGCCACGCCGAAGTGGTACTGGTGGTGTATGACAAGGCCAAAGTCAGCTACGAAGAGCTGCTGGCGATGTTCTGGGAACTGCACAACCCGACGCAGGGCATGCGTCAGGGCAACGACATTGGCACCCAGTACCGCTCGGTGATCTATGCGACCTCGCCTGAGCATCTGGATGCGGCGCTGAAAAGCAAAGCTGTGTATCAGGCGGAACTGTCGAAGGCCGGCCTGGGTGAAATCAGCACCGAGATCGAACAGGCGCCGACCGTGTACTTCGCCGAGACGTATCACCAGCAATACCTGGCGAAAAACCCTGAAGGCTACTGCGGGATTGGCGGCACCGGCGTGTGCATGCCACCGAGCCTGGCGGGTAATTAAACCCTGAAAGCAAAAGATCGCAGCCTTCGGCAGCTCCTACAGAGGTTCCATGATCGTCCACGCATTTGTGAACGACACTGAACCCTGTAGGAGCTGCCGCAGGCTGCGATCTTTTGATCTTACCGTTGATCAGCTCTCGGCAATCAACCAATCCATCTGCCACCCACCCTGGGTCTGGCCCAATTTCTTGGACAGCCACGGCAGCAGCTCACGCAATTCTTCCTCCAGCCCCCACGGCGGATTGGCAATCGCCATCCCGGAGCCGTTCAAGCTGTTCGGCGTATCCAGCGGATGCACCAGCAACTCCACGCGCAACAACTTCGGCGCACCGGTGCCGGCCAAGTCCTGATAAAAACGCCGCAGCGCACGCTGATCCTTCACCGGATACCAGATCGCCGCCACGGTTTGGCGCATGCGGCCAATCGCCTCTTTCAACGACGCCGCGCAGCGTTGCATTTCATCGAGCTGCTCGAACGGCGGATCAATCAACATCACCGCGCGTTTTTCCTGCACCGGCAACATCGCCCGCGCCACATGCCAGCCCTCGCCAAGATGAACCTTCACCCGACGATCACCGGCCATGTTGTCCTTGAGCAGCACGCCGTCTTCCGGGTGCTTCTCGTTGAGCATCACCCGATCCTGCGGGCGCGTCAGGCGCCGCGCCAGCTCCGGCGAACCCGGGTAGTAGCGCAACTGGCCATCCGGGTTCATCTCGTGCAGCACCTTCATGTAATCGGCGGTCAGCGCCGGCAGATCCGGCTGATCCCACAAGCGCGCGATGCCTTCCAGATATTCGCCGGTGCGATTGGCCTGATCGCCCTGCAAGTCATACAGACCGATGCCGGCGTGCGTGTCGAGATAGGCAAACGGCTGTTCCTTGCGCGACATCAGGGCGATGAGGCGGGTCAAGGTCAGGTGTTTGAACACATCGGCGTGATTGCCGGCATGGAAGGCGTGACGATAATTCATGGCTGCTCCTGCGAAGGGCGCAAAGTTTACCTTTTACCGGCCGGCAAGTCAGGGGTTGGCGGCCGAGCGGCCTCTTACCTATTAAGAATCTGACCCAACCCCCTCGCCACGGGTCATTTATCTCGCTTAACTGGCAGGTACTAGCCGACAGGAAGTCCAACCCGTGCGTCACCCGATCTTTTTCTCTCTGTGTCTGATCTGCTCAATGCACGCTGTTTCGGGCGAAAACCACATTGCGCAGGCCCGCCAAATGCTCAAGAACTACGGCTTGAGTCACTGCATCCTGAAGCCATTCAAAGAAAATTCAGCCTTGGAAAAGGACATCGGTCTGTCCGCTGGCGCTTACTCGTTCATGGGCAAAGGCATGTACACCGTCCTGCAGAATGAAGACACGCTGCAAGTGCTGCACGATCCATATAAAGAAACCAGAAACTATGTGTATGCGGCCTACGAGCAGACCCCGTCGATCAGCAAACACTCGAACAGTAATGTCGTTTTTTATGGGTGCCTGGAGGTGTACAACTCAGAGGCTTTCGAGAGTTTTATCAAGACTCAGGATCGCTACATCGCAGACTGACTGACGCACCCTCAACGTCAAAAGATCGCAGCCTTCGGCAGCTCCTACAGGGGATTCTATGCAGGAGCTGCCGAAGGCTGCGATCTTTTGATCTTGCTCCTGAAAACTCAGGAAGGCATCGCGCGCAACCGCTTGCCGATGACATCGAGTACATCACACCCATCACGTAATGGAATCACGCAGAGCTGGGCGAAGTCGCTGAGGATCATCGAGTCGCACTCGATCGAGCCGCGCATGCACAGGTTTTCCAGCACCTGGACGACGGTGCGGATGCGGTGGTTGGCGGCGTCCATCAGGATGTCGGAGGGGACGTGGGTGTCGATGAACAGGGTGGGCATGTCGCTGCAATTGCCGGTGAGGGCCATGAAGCGATTGTCGGGATGGGGGATGATTTTTTCGTAGGGTGGATCGGGTGTTAGCGTTTTCATTTTTGAACCTCTGGTAGTGAAATGAGCTTCCACCATCGCCCTCCTACGGGTTTGGGTGGCAGCCGTGCGCGGGGTAGGAGTACCGAGACCAGAGAACTCGGCCACGCCGAAGCGTGCCCGCGCATAGCCGCCGCAAATGATCTTACGGACGCACGTAGACTGCCGCAAATCGGGCAACGACGTTTATGCACTCTTCTAGTCTCAAGGCTCCTACACCCTGTCGCCGCATCTGCGGTGACCTTTTAAGACTATCCCTGCAACCCACCGCCCACCAGTTCATGAAAACCGCCGCAACTCGAAGGAAACGTCCGAAGCCTTCGCCCGGAAATGTCACTCCATCTCTGCCAGCAAATACGCCAACAACGCCGATTGCGACGATTCTTCCGACGTTGAACGCTGAAAAAACTGCCCGACCTTGCAGCGCAAAACCGCCTCGGGAAATGCCTCGAACAATGCGGGATGCTCCTCGCTCAGCCACTGCACGGCGTTGCCCACCCGGACATCATCCCCCGCCGAAGCCAACACCGAATCAGGCACCGTCCATCAAGGAAACACCCGCCCCGAAACCTGTGCCCGCCCCCCGATTTCCAAGGCCTGACCATTGATCAGTCCGCGTGAAATCACTGGCAACAGCTGCGCCGCAGCCACGGCATCGGATTGCAGGATCGGCAACAAAAACCGTCCATCCCAAAATCGAAAGAACACCGCTTTGCCATCCGGCATCAGCACCTGCGTCAGGCTGCGAAAGTGCTCGACCAGCACTTCGAGGCTCGCCGAAGACACCGCCAACCATCCCCAGTCGCGGGACTCGGTAGCCGCCACCCAATCGAGAAACTCACTGTCCGCCGCGACAATTCCCACATAGGGCATCACCGCATCCCACTCGGCGTAAATCGTGTCCGCCCAGATCGGGCTCGGCGCCACCGGCAGCGGCGGCTTGGCATCACTGGCATTGCTGAAGATCACGAACAACTGCTCCGAGGGCTTCAGCGGCTCACGCGTCAGCCATACGCTGGGCTCTAAAAAATCAGGCAGCACAAACACCATCCTTGCAACGCTCACATTCCTCACAGAATGGTGCATCGCCTTTAAAGCTCATGATTTGCGCGGCCGTCAGCATTGCCGCCGGGGCCGCCGCCAATGTATCCGGCAACCCCGGCACACTCGGCGCCGCATTCATCGCTGCCATTGGCGCGCCACCCACAACAATCGGTACGCTGCTGAAAATCCCGCCGGGGCCGATGTTGATCCATTGCCCGCCGGCCTGAATCGTCGCGCTGGCACCGCCGTCGATCACCACTTGCTGACCCGCGCTGACGTGGAACTGCGCACTGGCGCTGGTCGCCTGATTGCTCACGCGGATATGTCGATCGCCGACTACCGTCAGATGATCGTCCTGCCTGACTTCGGCCTGACGCTGGCCATGAGTGATGCGTTGTTCGTCAGCCTTCAATTCATGCTTGGCCATGCCCGTGACGACGATGCTGCGCGCGTTGTCGACCTGCACCTGTTGATCGTGCAACACATGCTGGGTCCAGTTGCGTTGGGCGCGCAGGTAGATTTCCTCGGCGCCTTTTTTGTCCTCGATGCGCAGTTCGTTGTAGCCTCCGCCACCGGGGCTGCTCTGGCTGCGGAAGATACTGCGGGTCTTGTCGGCGGGGAGGTCCAGCGGCACTGGGGTGGCGGCGTTGGGCAGGCAACCCATGACCAAAGGCTTGTCGGCATCGGCATCGATGAAACCGACCAGCACTTCCATGCCGACCCTCGGGATCAGCACGCTGCCGTAGCCGTCGTGCGCCCAACCGGTGGCGACCCGCAGCCAACAACTGGAATGCTCGTTGAGTTCGCCGTCGCGATCCCAGGCCAGTTGCACCTTGACCCGCCCGTGCTCGTCGCAGTGGATTTCGCTGTCCTGCGGCCCAGTGACAACGGCCGGTTGATAGCCGAGCATGCGCGGCTTTTCCGGCCCCAAGGCTGGCCGGAAGAACACGTCCCACGGCGTCGCGAGAAAGGTATTACGGTAACCCTGGAATGCGTCCTCATCGCTGGTCACCGATTCCTCCAGCACTTGCGGCTGTCGGCCACGGTGTTCGATGCCGGTGAGCAACCACAGATCGTTCCAGTCCTGACGCGGATGCTCGCTCAGTTGCAGGAAATGTCCACAAACCAACGCGGATTCATCGCTGATGCCCTCGGCCTGACGGTAATCGGCGATATGCCGTTCAAGAGCACGCTGGGCCAGGTGCTTGCCGGTTTCACGATCATTGAATTGGCCGGGAAAGTGGTAGTCCTCCAGCACCGGACGTTGCTCGCCGTCGATGCGACTCTCCAGTTGCAGGCGTGGCTTTTCAAAGTTGTAGTCACGCCGGGTGACCACGCTGGTGCGGGTTTCCACGCGCACGTTGAAGCGCTTGATCGCCGGCGCCTCGGCAGACATTCCGCTACCGGGCAGATAAAGGGTGGGCGCAGCCAATCGCGGGAATACGGTTTGATCATCGCCGAACACCAGCAAGTGGCCTTCGGGGCTGTGCTGAAAGTGGTAGTGAATGCCCACTTCGGCGCACAGACGCTGGATAAACGCCAGATCGCTCTCGGCGTACTGCACGCAATATTCACGCTCCGGGTAGTCGCTGCCGAGGCGGAATTCGAAGGCGTCGCGCAGGATCGCGTGATCCTTGAGGATCTGCGCCACGATCTGCGGCACGCTCTGATGTTGGAATATCCGCTGATTGATTCGGTGCCCGAGGTACGTCAGACGCGGGACAAGGCTGACGTGATAACGCGTCAGACGTTTCCCGGAGTCGCCCTGCCCGACCTGATAAATCTGACCGTGAACACCGGAACCGTCGGCACCAAAGCTCAGAAAGGCCTGACAGTGCAGCAGGCTTTCGAGGTCCAGATCCGGCCGTTCGCTGACCAGTTCCAGCTCGAAACGAAAGGGTTGGCTGATGGCTTCCTCGCCCGTGAACTCAAGGACTTTGAGGTCATGCTGGGCGCCTTCGAGGGTCAACGTGAAACGCGGTTGATTGGCAGGCGCGAACATCCGATGTCTCTCTGCAGAATGAGGGCGGGCGATTCTGCATGAGGGGCAAGGGGTGTTGGGTGAGTGACGGGAAAATCAGATTTGCCCTACTTTTACTGTCGAATAATCCTCCCAAAATCGGCGCATCCGACTACAGACATGTCCCTCAAACCCACCACCGAACCCTGTGGGAGCTGGCTTGCCAGCGATGAGGCCGGCACATTCGAAATTTGTAGTGACTGACACACCGCCATCGCTGGCAAGCCAGCTCCCACAGGGGGCTTCGGAGTTATAGGGAAATCACAGGCACAAAAAAACGACCCGTCTCCTGTAGGAAACGGGCCGTTTTCCGGTGAGCCTCAGCTCAGAACAATCACTTGTTCAGGTGGAAATCTTTTTCCGCCGCTTCGAAGCGCTGCACCATACCGGCTGTTGGCGAGCCCATCTTGCTGACGATAAGAATGGCCAGGCTGGCGAAAATGAAGCCCGGGATGATTTCGTACAGACCCATCACTTCCCAGTGCTTCCACGCCACTACGGTGATCGCGCCGACCAGAATACCGGCCAGTGCGCCGTTGCGGGTCATACCTTTCCAGATGACCGAGATCAGCACAACCGGGCCGAACGCAGCACCGAAACCGGCCCAGGCGTAAGACACCAGACCCAGCACACGGTTATCCGGGTTGGCAGCCATTGCGATAGCGATCAGTGCAACCAGCAACACCATGGCGCGGCCGACCCAGACCAGTTCGGTCTGCGAAGCGGATTTACGCAGGAAAGTCTTGTAGAAGTCTTCGGTCAGGGCGCTCGAGCACACCAGCAATTGGCAACTGAGGGTGCTCATCACGGCAGCCAGAATGGCCGACAGCAGCACGCCAGCAATCCACGGATTGAACAGCAGTTTGGCCAGCTCGATGAACACGCGCTCGTGGTTTTCGGTCACGGGACCGGCAACTTCCGGGTGGGCCGAGAAGTAAGCGATACCGAAGAAGCCCACGGCCACGGTGCCGCCCAGGCACAGGATCATCCAGGTCATGGAGATGCGACGGGCGTTGGCAATCGACTTCACCGAGTCCGCAGCCATGAAACGCGCGAGGATGTGCGGCTGACCGAAGTAGCCCAGGCCCCAGCCCAGCAGCGAAATGATGCCGATGAAGGTGGTGCCCTTGAGCATGTCGAAGTTGCTTGGGTCGTTGGCTTCGATTGCCAGGAACGTGGTGTCGACGCCGCCGGTAGCCAGCAAGACGATGATCGGCGTCAGGATCAGCGCGAAGATCATCAGCGTGGCTTGTACGGTGTCAGTCCAGCTCACCGCGAGGAAACCGCCCACGAAGGTGTAAGCAATGGTCGCCGCAGCACCGGCCCACAGTGCCGTCTCGTAAGACATGCCGAAGGTGCTTTCGAACAAGCGAGCGCCGGCCACGATGCCGGAAGCGCAGTAGATGGTGAAGAACACCAGAATCACGATCGCCGAGATAATCCGCAGCAGCCCGCTTTTGTCTTCAAAACGGCTGGCGAAGTAGTCTGGCAGGGTCAGCGCATCACCGTTGTGTTCAGTTTGGACACGCAGACGGCCGGCGACAAACAGCCAGTTCAGGTAGGCACCGACGATGAGGCCGATGGCGATCCAGCTTTCGGACAGACCGGACATGTAGATGGCGCCCGGCAGGCCCATCAGCAGCCAGCCGCTCATGTCGGAAGCACCGGCGGACAAAGCCGTGACGACGCTGCCCAAGCTACGGCCACCCAGAATATAGTCAGAAAGGTTGTTGGTGGAGCGATAGGCCATCAAGCCGATCAGCACCATTGCTGCGATGTAGATCACGAACGTGATCAGTGTTGGATTGCTTACGCTCATTGAGTTACGCCCTGGCTTTGTTTTTATGTAGCAGCGGTGATGAATTACGCACAAACGAGGATGTTTGGCAGACGATTCCGGATCCCGCGCATTTAGGACTGATGTTTCCCCAGGAAAGCCACCAGCCGGTGCACCGGATATTCCGGTTGCACCTTGGGCGCGAATGCTATGCAACAAATCAAATAAGGTGCAACCAGTTTCAAGCGAATAAGTTGCACCTAGTCGGATTTACCCCTAAAAGCGTCGTTCTTGCTCCCTTTTAGCGCAGTCATGCACGTTTCTCAGAAGCAAAAGCACCTAACAGGAGCAGCACTTTCGTACCAGAAAATAATTCCTGACGAGCTGCTTATTATTCCGACAAAAAAAGGGTTGCACCCGGTTGCACCTCTTTCAGTGCGCGGCTAATCTTGCGGCCAGCTGATGCCACGCAACTGTGGCAACCATGAGGATAAAAATATGGCTACCACCACCCTTGGGGTCAAACTCGATGACCCGACCCGCGAGCGCCTGAAGGCGGCCGCGACCTCGATTGATCGCACACCGCACTGGCTGATCAAGCAGGCAATTTTCAATTACCTGGAAAAACTCGAGGGTGGTGCAACCCTGACCGAGCTGAACGGCTTGTCCGCCAAGGACGCCGACGATGCGGGCGAAGTCCACACCGATCACGCTCACCAATGCTTCCTCGAATTCGCCGAAAGCATCCTGCCGCAGTCGGTACTGCGCGCTTCGATCACCGCCGCTTACCGTCGCCCTGAGCCGGAAGTCGTGCCGATGTTGATCGAGCAGGCTCGCCTGCCGGCACCGATGGCCGAAGCCACCAACAAACTCGCCGCGACCATCGCGGAAAAACTGCGTAACCAGAAAAGTGCTGGCGGTCGTGCAGGCATTGTTCAGGGTCTGCTGCAGGAATTTTCCCTGTCGTCCCAGGAAGGCGTGGCGCTGATGTGCCTGGCCGAAGCGCTGCTGCGTATCCCGGACAAAGGCACTCGCGACGCACTGATCCGCGACAAGATCAGCACCGGCAACTGGCATCCGCATTTGGGCAACAGCCCTTCGCTGTTCGTCAACGCCGCCACCTGGGGTCTGCTGCTGACCGGCAAACTGGTATCGACCCATAACGAAGCCGGCCTGACGTCGTCGCTGAGCCGCATCATTGGCAAGAGCGGCGAGCCGATGATCCGCAAGGGCGTCGACATGGCCATGCGCCTCATGGGCGAGCAGTTCGTGACCGGCGAAACCATCGCCGAAGCACTGGCCAACGCGAGCAAGTTCGAAGCCAAGGGTTTCCGCTATTCCTACGACATGCTCGGTGAAGCGGCACTGACCGAGCACGACGCGCAGAAGTACCTGGCGTCGTACGAACAAGCCATTCACTCGATCGGCAAAGCCTCCCACGGTCGTGGGATTTATGAAGGCCCGGGCATTTCCATCAAGCTCTCGGCACTGCACCCACGTTACAGCCGCGCGCAGTACGAGCGGGTGATGGACGAGCTGTACCCACGCCTGCTGTCGCTGACCCTGCTGGCCAAGCAATACGACATCGGCCTGAACATCGACGCCGAAGAAGCCGACCGCCTGGAGCTGTCGCTGGATCTGCTCGAGCGCCTGTGCTTCGAGCCGCAACTGACCGGCTGGAACGGCATCGGTTTCGTCATCCAGGCTTACCAGAAGCGTTGCCCGTACGTGATCGATTACGTGATCGATCTGGCCCGTCGCAGCCGTCATCGCCTGATGATCCGCTTGGTGAAAGGCGCGTACTGGGACAGCGAAATCAAGCGCGCCCAGGTCGAAGGCCTGGAAGGCTATCCGGTCTACACCCGCAAGGTGTACACCGACGTTTCCTACATCGCTTGCGCACGCAAACTGCTGTCGGTGCCGGAAGTCATCTACCCGCAGTTCGCCACGCACAACGCCCACACCCTGTCGGCCATTTACCACATTGCCGGTCAGAACTATTACCCGGGCCAGTACGAATTCCAGTGCCTGCACGGCATGGGCGAACCGCTTTACGAGCAGGTTGTCGGCAAAGTCTCCGAAGGCAAGCTGAACCGCCCGTGCCGCGTGTACGCCCCGGTTGGTACTCACGAAACCCTGCTGGCTTATCTGGTTCGTCGTCTGCTGGAAAACGGCGCGAACACTTCGTTCGTCAACCGCATCGCCGACCAGTCGATTTCGATTCAGGAGCTGGTGGCCGATCCGGTTGCTCAGATCGAGCAGATGGCGACCGTGGAAGGTGGTTTCGGCCTGCCGCACCCGCGCATTCCGCTGCCGCGTGATCTGTACGGTTCCGAGCGCGCCAACTCCAGTGGCATCGACATGGCCAACGAACATCGTCTGGCTTCGCTGTCCTGCGCCTTGCTCGCCACCGCGCACAACAACTGGAAAGCCGCGCCGATGCTCGGTTGCGCGTCCAGCACTGAAGCGCCGGCACCGGTGCTGAACCCGGCGGATCACCGCGATGTGGTCGGCCACGTGCAAGAAGCCACTGTCGAAGACGTCGACAACGCCATTCAATGCGCCCTGAATGCTGCACCGATCTGGCAGGCCACCCCGCCAGCCGAACGTGCCGCGATTCTGGAGCGTGCCGCTGACTTGATGGAAGGCGAGATCCAGCCGCTGATGGGCCTGCTGGCTCGTGAAGCCGGCAAGACCTTCGCCAACGCCATCGCCGAAGTTCGTGAAGCGGTCGACTTCCTGCGTTACTACGCAGTGCAGGCGCGCAACGATTTCAGCAATGACGCCCACCGCCCACTGGGCCCGGTGGTGTGCATCAGCCCTTGGAACTTCCCGCTGGCGATCTTCAGCGGTCAAGTCGCTGCCGCACTGGCTGCCGGTAACCCGGTACTGGCCAAACCGGCTGAACAGACTCCGCTGGTCGCTGCACAAGCCGTGCGTTTACTGCTCGAAGCCGGGATTCCGGAAGGCGTGCTGCAACTGCTGCCGGGTCGCGGTGAAACCGTCGGCGCCGGTCTGGTGGGTGATGAGCGCGTCAAAGGCGTGATGTTCACCGGTTCCACCGAGGTGGCGCGGCTGCTGCAACGCAACATTGCCGGTCGTCTCGACAACCAGGGCCGTCCGATTCCACTGATCGCCGAAACCGGTGGCCAGAACGCGATGATCGTCGACTCGTCGGCCCTCACCGAACAAGTCGTGATCGACGTAGTGTCTTCGGCCTTCGACAGCGCCGGTCAGCGCTGCTCGGCTTTGCGCGTACTGTGCCTGCAGGAAGATTCCGCCGATCGCGTCATCGAAATGCTCAAAGGTGCGATGGCTGAAAGCCGTCTCGGCAACCCTGAGCGCCTGTCCGTGGACATCGGCCCGGTGATCGACGCTGAAGCCAAGGCTGGCATCGACAAGCACATTCAGGGCATGCGCGACAAAGGTCGCAACGTGTACCAAGTGGCGATTGCCGATACCGAAGAAGTCAAACGCGGCACCTTCGTCATGCCGACCCTGATCGAACTGGAAAGCTTCGACGAACTGCAACGCGAGATCTTCGGTCCGGTGCTGCACGTGGTGCGCTACAAGCGCAAAGAGATCGACCAGTTGATCGGCCAGATCAACGCTTCCGGTTATGGCCTGACCCTCGGCGTGCACACCCGCATCGACGAGACCATCGCCAAGGTGATCGACAACGTCAACGCCGGTAACGTCTACGTCAACCGCAACATCGTCGGTGCCGTGGTCGGCGTCCAGCCATTCGGCGGCGAAGGCTTGTCGGGCACGGGTCCGAAGGCCGGTGGCCCGCTGTATCTGTACCGTTTGCTGTCGACCCGTCCTACGGACGCCATCGAACAATCCTTCGCTCGCGGTGATGCTGCCGTCGCGCCGGATGTTCGTTTGCGCGACGCCATGAGCAAGCCGCTGACCGCCCTGAAAGCCTGGGCAGAAAGCAACAAGTACGCAGAACTGAGCACCCTGTGTGCGCAGTACGCCGCACAATCGCAGAGCGGCGTTACCCGCGTGCTGGCCGGCCCGACTGGCGAGAAGAACAGCTACGCGATCCTGCCGCGCGAGCACGTGCTCTGCCTGGCCGACGTCGAAGGCGATCTGCTGACCCAACTGGCGGCAGTGCTGGCAGTAGGCGGTTCGGCGGTATGGCCGGAGTCCGACATCAGCAAGGCATTGTTCGCACGCCTGCCGAAAGAGATTCAGGCGCGGATCAAGCTGGTTTCCGACTGGAACAAGGACGAAGTGGTGTTTGATGCGGTTCTGCATCACGGCCATTCCGACCAGTTGCGCGGCGTTTGCCAGCAGATTGCCAAGCGTGCGGGTGCGATCGTTGGGGTTCAGGGCTTGTCCCAGGGTGAGACCAACATTGCGCTGGAGCGTCTGGTGATTGAACGGGCGTTGAGCGTTAACACCGCTGCGGCGGGTGGTAATGCGAGCTTGATGACGATCGGTTAACACCCGATAAACCGGGCCGCCGCAATGGCCGCCCGGTACGCAATACCATGTGGGAGCGAGCCTGCTCGCGAAGACGGAGTGTCAGTCGACATCAATGTTGCCTGACTTACCGCTTTCGCGAGCAGGCTCGCTCCCACAGTTGTTATGGGGTGTTTGTTAAGTCGGCGCGCGGCTCCAACATCACGCTTATCAATCATCCTGTTCAGCCTTTATCCGCACGCCTAGACTCGGCCCACCCCCAATTTCAGGTAGGCCGCCATGTCCGAGACGCTGCTCAGTTCCCGCAATCTGGCTTTCGAGCTGTATGAAGTCCTCGATGCCGAGGGCCTGACCCGGCGTGAGCGCTTTGCCGAGCACAACCGCGAGACTTTCGACGCCGCCATAGGCACGGCGCGCAGCATCGCCGAGAAATACTTCGCGCCGCACAACCGCAAGGGTGACGAAAACGAGCCGCGCTACGAGGACGGCAAGGCGATTCTGATTCCCGAGGTGAAACCGGCGGTGGATGCCTTCCTCGAAGCCGGATTCCTCAATGCCGCGCGAAGTTTCGACGCCGGCGGCATGCAGCTTCCTACACTGTTGTCACAAGCCTGCTTCGCGCATTTCCAGTCGGCCAACGCGGCTTCGACGTCGTACCCGTTTCTGACCATGGGCGCGGCGAACCTGATCGAAAGCTTCGGCACCGAAGAGCAAAAACAGCGCTTCCTGCAACCGATGATCGATGGGCGCTTCTTCGGCACCATGGCCCTCACCGAGCCGCACGCCGGCTCATCACTGTCGGACATTCGCACCCGCGCAGAACCCGCGTCCGACGGCACGTATCGCCTCAAGGGCAACAAGATCTTCATTTCCGGCGGCGATCATCCGCTGTCGGAAAACATCGTGCACATGGTCCTGGCCAAGCTGCCGGACGCCCCGCCGGGGGTGAAAGGTATTTCGCTGTTCATCGTGCCGAAGTTTCTGGTCAACGATGACGGCAGCCTCGGCCAGCGTAACGACGTGCTGCTGGCCGGGTTGTTTCACAAGATGGGCTGGCGCGGCACAAGCTCCACTGCACTGAACTTCGGCGATAACGGTGAGTGTGTCGGTTATCTGGTGGGCAAACCGCATCACGGCCTGAGCTACATGTTCCAGATGATGAACGAGGCACGGATCGGCGTCGGCATGGGCGCGGTAATGCTCGGTTATGCCGGTTACCTGTACTCGCTGGAGTACGCTCGCGAGCGTCCGCAAGGCCGGGTGCCGGACAGCAAGGATCCGACCACCGCGCCGGTAGCGATCATTCAGCACGCCGATGTCAGACGCATGCTGTTGACGCAAAAATCCTACGTCGAAGGGGCGTTTGACCTCGGCCTGTACGCCGCGCGGTTGTTCGATGACACCACCACGCTTGAGACCGAAACCGAGCGCAAACAGGCCCATGAACTGCTGGATCTGCTGACGCCAATCGTCAAATCCTGGCCGTCGGAGTTTTGCCTGAAGGCCAACGAACTGGCGATCCAGATCCTCGGCGGCCACGGTTACACCCGCGAATATCCCGTGGAGCAGTATTACCGCGACAACCGTTTGAACCCGATCCACGAAGGCACCCACGGCATTCAGTCGCTGGACCTGCTCGGGCGCAAACTGGCGCAGAACGGTGGCGCCGGATTGAAGCAACTGGTTCGCCTGATCGCCGACACGGCCGAGCGCGCTACCGCGTACGAATCGTTAACTGCGCTGCGTGAGCCGTTGGAGAAACTGGTCGCACGTCTACAAGTGGTGACCCTCGGTTTGCTGACCGATCTGGCGCAAGGCAAGGTCAACAGCAGCCTGGCGAACTCGGCGCTGTACCTGAAAGTGTTCGGGCATACGGTGATTGGCTGGCGCTGGCTGGAGCAGGCGATTCGTGCAGAAGAAGGGTTGGCCAAGGGCAATACGGCGGATGCTGACTTCTATAAGGGCAAGTTGCAGGCGGCGCGGTATTTCCTGACGTGGGAAGTGCCGGGTTGTCACCATGAACTGACATTGCTGGAGGCGCGGGATGATACGTGTCTGGCGATGCAGGATGCGTGGTTCTGATCCGGATTTGGTGTAGCGGCTGAAATCCAATTGCGAGCAGGCTCACGCCTACAGGTGTACGCATACCAAATGTAGGAGTGAGCCTGCTCGCGATGGCGTCAATGGAGTCGCTGCAAATCTCAGGACAGCTTGAACCCACCCATCTGCCGTGCCAGATCATCCGCCAGTCGCTGCAACATCTGACAATCCTCACGACACGCCCGAACCTCTCCCGCCGTCGCCCGGGCCAGATCGGAAATCCCCTGCACGTTACGGTTGATCTCTTCAGTCACGGCCGACTGCTCTTCCGTCGCCGTCGCCACCTGATGATTCATGTCACTGATGCGCTCGACCTGCCCGGTAATCGCCGTCAACGATGCCCCGGTGCGCTGGCTCGATTCCACCCCGGTGCCGGTTGCCGCCTGACCGGTACGCATCGACGACACAGCATTTTCCGCGCCTTGCTTGAGGCTGCCGATCATCTGCTGAATCTCGTCGGTGGACGCCTGGGTTCTGCGCGCCAAGGTGCGAACCTCGTCTGCAACGACAGCGAACCCTCGGCCCATGTCCCCGGCCCGCGCAGCTTCAATCGCGGCATTGAGCGCCAGCAGGTTGGTCTGCTCGGAAACCCCGCGAATCACCGCCAACACCGAATCAATGGACGCCACTTGAGTGGCCAGTTCACCCACAGCACCGGCCGCCACACCGATCTCATCGGACATGCTTTCTATATGTCGAATCGAACCGCCGACCACTTCCCGCGCCTGCAACGCTTCATCCCGAGCGGTTTGCGACGCGAGCGCAGCGTTGCCGGCGTTCTGGGCGATTTCCTGCACGGTCAGGCCCATTTCGTGGACGGCTGTGGCGACCATGTCAGTCATTTCCTGTTGGCGGCCGGAACGCTCGGCGGTGTTTTCCACCACTTTCGCCACTTGGCTAACGGCCGTGCGCAGACGCTCGCTGGTGGTCAGCACTTCGCCGATCATGCCGCGCTGGCTGTCGAGGAAGCGATTGAAGCCCCGAGCCAAGTCGCCCAGTTCATCCGCGCGACTGGAATCTAACCGATGGGTCAAATCTCCCCCACCGCTACCGATTGCTACCAGCGCCGCTGTTACCTGACGAATCGGCCGCACCAGCCCCTGAGCCAGCCACACCACCAGCGCCAGGCATACCAGCGCCACCGCCAGACCGATGCCGCCACTCATCCACATCGCCTTGCGGGCTTCGGCGTAGATCTGCGATTGCGGCACTTCGGCCACCAGGGTCCAGCCCAGATCACGCAACGGCAGACTGAAAGCGAGGAAGTCTTCGCCTTCGCGCTGGAAGCTGCTGCTCACGGCATTATTCTGACCCATGACCGACTGCGCCGCATCGGCGCCAATCTGCTCGCTCAAGGTGCGTTTGCCACTGAACTGCGCCTCAGGATGCACCTGAATCAAACCGTCGGAACGCACGAGATAGACCTTGCCGCGCTCGCCAAAGCTGAAGTTGTGGATCAGCTCCGACAGCTCTTTCATGCTCAGCCCCAGTCCAGCGACACCGACCACTTTGCCGGCCTGCTCGACCTTCAAATCGATGAACAGCGCCAACTCTCCAGTGGCGCCATCGTTGTCGATATTGAGGGTGCGCGGCTGGTTGCTGTCGAGGAAGGAATAGAACCAGGCATCGGCCGGCTTGGCCCGACTGAGGGTGCGATCCAGGCCTTTTTCGGTGATGTAGTGATTGGATTCGGTGCCGATGATCAAAGCCGTAAATGCTTTGTGTTCGGCGCGGATGCCTTCCAGATACTGCGCGAAGGCCGCCGTTTTGCTGCTGTCTTCACCCGCTGCCAACCAGTCGCGCACCATGGAGTTGCTGGCGATATCTTTCGCGGCGGTCAGCGGTTGGACGAGGATCCGTTCGATGTCGTTGCGCGTCGCTTCGATGCTCGACGGCAGCGCTTGTTCGACCAGATAGCTCTGGGCGAGGCGGTTGACCACCAGGGTATAAATGCCAACCACGATCAGGATGCTGACCAGCAGGGCGGTGCCCATGCTGAGAATCAGCTGCCATTGAATACTGCGTCGCCACAACTGCATGGAGCACCCCCAAAGAATAAGTGGCGGAAGCAATGCAACAGCCGTGCCGATTGTATACAACCAGATCGACAATCTATTCTTTGGTTGTGCGCAACCCCGTCAACCCTGATTGATGGTCTTGGCGATGGTGTCGACCGTGGCGCTGACTTGCTCTTGGTAACGGTCGAGTTCTTCCTGGTGCTGCTTCTTCATTTCAATCTGCTGCGAGCACAGATTCATCGCCGCCAGCACCAACAGGCGGTCGCCGATCAGCGTCGGGTATTTGCGTTTGGTGTCATCCAGCGCGGCCTTGAGCATCATTGCCGCGTCCAGCAGGGTCTGTTCTTCCCCGGCCGGTGCCTTGATCGAATAGTCCTCCCCGAGAATGGAGACGACTTTTACCCCTGCTGTGTGGTGGTTCATGCGCTGACAGGACCTGCGTTGACGCGATCAACCAGGGCTTGAATGCGCGCGGCAGTAGCGCCGTGCTTTTCTTCCTGTTCCATCAGGTTCAATTGCAGGCTTTCGTTTTCATCCTTGGCCTGGGCCAGTTCCGTAGCCAGGGTCTGGTTGGTTTGCGCAAGGCTCTGGTTCTGTTGCACCAGGTCGCTGACGAGCTGTTCCAATTGGCTGAGGGATGCTTCCAACATTTTGATCTTCCAAGCGTTTTTCAAAGGGCGCGTACGATAAAGAAAAGTCACCACGGATGCCAGGGTTAAACCGGCGCAAGGCCTTGATTTTCCTGGCGGGCGAACGTTCTCGCGAGTTTAAAAGACTGTCATCTGCCGATCTGGTTCCTGCACTTCGTCGCTCAAGGCTGGATGCGACAAATACGCACATGGACTAAAGAGTTCATTCGCCCGACCGATAAGTCACTCAACAGCAGTCTCAGCCCGCACGGATGCGGCCCTCCTCGGTATCCGCACATGTCCCTTCGCAATATGAATATCGCCCCCCGGGCGTTCACCGGTTTTGCCCTGATCGGCGGCCTGATGCTGATTCTCGGCGTGTTCGCCTTGAACCAGATGAGCAAAATCCGCGCAGCGGGCGAAGATATCGCCTCCGCCAGCGTGCCTTCCATCAAGGCCCTCGACGATTTCACCCAACTGACCCTGCGCCTGCGGGTGTTGTCGTATCGGTTGCTGATCAACCGTGAACCGGACGTGCAGCAGAAAACCTTTGAACTCTTCGAGTTGCGCAACAAGCAGATTGCTGACGCCCAGCGCGCTTACGAACCGTTGATCGACGGCCCGCAAGAGCGCGCGGCTTACGATCAGTACGTGCAGTTGCTGGCCCAGTACCGTCAACTCGAAGACCGGATGAAAACCCTGTCGCGCAACAATCAGATCGATGAACTGCGGCAGATGCTCAACTCGGACTTGTTGAGCAACTCGGAAGCAGTGAATACGGCGTTGGCGCGTTTGCTGGAGATCAACACGCAGCAAATTGCCGAAACAGACAAAGGTGCGGCTGACCAGTATTCCCTGTCATTCAACCTGGTGATCACGCTGCTGATCATTGCCAGCGGTCTGACCCTGCTGTTCGCCTGGCTGCTGACGGCCAGCATCACCAAGCCGATTGCCAAGGCACTGGAGGCAGCGGAAACCATCGCCGAAGGCAACCTGACCCAGCCAATCCATGTTGACGGCTCCGATGAAGCCGGGCGTCTGTTGGCAGCCATGGCCAAGATGCAAGCGAAGCTGCGCGACACCCTGCAGCGAATTTCCGGTTCGGCTACGCAGTTGGCCTCGGCCGCTGAAGAGCTGAACAGTGTCACCGATGAAAGCGCTCGCGGCCTGACTCAGCAGAACAACGAAATCGAACAAGCCGCTACCGCCGTCAACGAGATGACCAGCGCCGTGGAAGAAGTTGCGCGCAACGCGGTCAGCACCTCGGAAGCCTCGAAGAACGCCACCACCTCTGCCGGTGACGGCCGTGATCTGGTGCAGGAAACCGTCAGCGCCATCGAACGCATGAGCGCCGACGTGCAGAGCACAGCGACTCTTATTGGCGATCTGGCCAACGAATCCCGCGACATCGGCAAGGTACTGGACGTGATCCGCGGCCTGGCCGACCAGACCAACCTGCTGGCACTGAACGCAGCGATTGAAGCGGCGCGTGCCGGTGAAGCCGGTCGTGGTTTTGCGGTGGTGGCTGATGAAGTTCGTGCCCTGGCGCACCGTACACAGCAGTCGACCAGCGAAATCGAGCGGATGATCGGCAGCATTCAAAGCGGCACCGAACACGCTGTGGATTCGATGCGTAACAGCACCGAGCGCGCCGAGTCGACCCTGAACATTGCCCGTGGTGCAGGGATGTCGCTGGACACCATCAACACCGCCATCGTCGAGATCAACGAGCGCAACCTGGTGATCGCCAGCGCCGCCGAAGAACAGGCGCAAGTGGCGCGGGAAGTGGATCGCAATCTGGTAAACATCCGTGATCTGTCGGTGCAATCGGCGACCGGGGCGAATCAGACCAGTGCGGCGAGCAACGAACTGTCGCGTCTGGCGCTGGATCTGAACAATATGGTTGGGCGGTTCAGCCTTTAACCTTTAAAAGCAAAAAGATCGCAGCCTGCGGCAGCTCCTGCACGGGACTCATGTACACCCTGTAGGAGCTGCCGCAGGCTGCGATCTTTTGATCTGCCAAAAACCTTTTTGACAGCACCACATTTCAACAGGTTAGAATCGCTGGCACGCAGACTGCATGGTCAGTTTGTGCCCGTCTTTACGCTTCTGGAGTACTGCCTTTGAATGCGACGACCATCAACAGCCTGTTCTTGATCGGCGCGTTGCTGGTAGGCGCAAGCATTCTTGTCAGCTCTCTTTCTTCCCGTCTCGGCATTCCGATTCTGGTCATCATTCTCGCGGTCGGCATGGCGGCCGGGGTCGATGGCGGCGGCATCATTTTCGATAACTACCCCACGGCCTATCTGGTCGGCAACCTCGCACTGGCAGTGATCCTCCTCGACGGCGGCTTGCGCACGCGGGTTTCAAGTTTTCGCGTGGCCTTATGGCCGGCGCTGTCGCTGGCCACGGTCGGGGTGTTGATCACCACGGGGCTGACCGGCATGGCGGCTGCGTGGCTGTTCGATTTGAACATGATTCAAGGCCTGCTGATCGGCGCCATCGTAGGCTCGACCGACGCTGCGGCGGTGTTTTCGCTGCTCGGCGGCAAAGGTCTGAACGAAAGGGTGACCGCCACCCTGGAAATCGAATCCGGCAGCAACGATCCGATGGCGGTGTTTCTCACCGTGACCCTGATCGATATGCTCGCCAGCGGCCAGACCGGTTTGCACTGGAGCCTGCTGACGCACCTGATCCGCGAGTTCGGAATCGGAGGCGTGATCGGCCTGGGCGGCGGCTGGCTGATGCTGCAACTGGTCAACCGGATCAACCTCGCCGCTGGCCTGTATCCGATTCTGATGATCGCCGGCGGTCTGGTGGTATTCGCCCTGACCAACGCCTTGCATGGCAGTGGTTTCCTCGCGGTTTACCTGTGTGGCCTGGTAATCGGTAACCGCCCGGTGCGCAGTCGCCACGGCATTCTGCATATGCTCGACGGCATGGCGTGGCTGGCGCAGATCGGCATGTTCCTCGTGCTGGGCTTGCTGGTTACCCCGCATGATTTGCTGCCAATTGCCGTGCCCGCCCTCGGTCTGGCGCTGTGGATGATTCTGTTCGCGCGGCCGCTGTCGGTGGTGGTGGGCCTGCTGCCGTTCAAGGCGTTCCATGGCCGCGAAAAGGCCTTTATTTCCTGGGTGGGCTTGCGCGGCGCGGTACCGATCATTCTCGCGGTGTTCCCCCTCATGGCCGGGCTGCCGAATGCGCAGCTGTACTTCAACCTCGCATTCTTTATCGTGCTGGTGTCGCTGCTGTTGCAGGGCACAAGCCTGCCGTGGGTGGCCAAACTGCTGAAGGTGACGGTACCGCCCGAGCCCGCACCGATTTCCCGATCGGCACTGGAAGTACACGTCACCAGCGAGTGGGAACTGTTCGTTTATAAGCTCGGCGCCGAGAAATGGTGCATCGGTTCGCCCCTGCGTGAACTGAAAATGCCTGAGGGAACACGTATTGCCGCCCTGTTTCGTGGCCAGCAACTGCTCCATCCGTCGGGTAGTACGGTGCTGGAAGTCGATGATTTGCTGTGTGTTATCGGCCACGAACACAACTTGCCAGCCCTCGGAAAACTGTTCAGCCAGGCGCCGCAACGCGGCCTCGATCTGCGCTTCTTCGGTGACTTCGTGCTCGAAGGAGACGCCCAGCTTAAAGCTGTTGCAGCACTTTACGGCCTGCACGCCGAGGGCATCGATCCGGACATGACTCTTGGCGCCTTCATTGCCCAGAAAGTCGGGGGTGCTCCTATCGTCGGTGACCAGGTGGAGTGGAACAACACCCACTGGACCGTCGCGGTCATGGACGGGAACAAGATTGGCAAAGTGGGCGTCAGATTCCCCGAAGGAAGTCGCCCGGGCCCCGGGCTCTTCCTCTAAACTGCGTCCACTCTCACTTGCTTGACCGGTCTCTATGCCTACCCTGCGCTCCTTTTTCGCCGCGGCCCTGCTGGGCCTGAGTCTTACTGTCGGCCCGCTTTATGCCGCCGAACCACCGTCCAGCGACGCCGTGCAGGCCAGTCTGGACAAGCTCGCCGACAGCAAACTGCCGGATGCCGATAAAAAGTCCCTGCAATCCGTCCTGCAGAGCACGCTCAATCAGTTGAACAATCAGCGTGATTACGCGCAGAAGCTGATCGACCTCAAGCAGCAATTGGCTACGGCGCCGAAGCAGACGATCGAGGGTACCCGCGAACTGACGCGCCTCAAGGCCACTGCAGTGGTGCCGGTGGCACAGCGTTTCCCCAAAGAGTCGATCCCGCAGCTGGAGCAGATCCTCACGGATCGCTCGACCCAGCAAAGTGATCTGCAAAAGGCCCTGGCCGACGCCAACAGCCTGATCATCACTGCGCAGACCCGCCCCGAACGCGCCCAGGCAGAAATTTCCGCCAGCCAGACGCGCATCCAGCAGATCAACAACATCCTCAAGTCCGGCAAGGACGCCGGCAAGACTGTCAGCGCCGAACAGCGCGACCAGTTGAACGCCGAACTGGCGGCACTGAATGCGCTGATCCCGCTGCGCCGTCAGGAACTGGCCGGCAACAGCCAGTTGCAGGATCTGGGCAACGCCCAACATGACCTGCTCTCGGAGAAATCCGACCGCCTCGACCGCGAGATTCAGGAACTGCAAACCCTGATCAACCAGAAGCGTCTGGCGCAGTCGCAGGAAACCGTTACCCAGCAATCAATCGAAGCGCAAAAGGCCGGCAGCAGCAGCCTGCTTGCCACCGAAAGCGCCGCCAACCTCAAGCTCTCGGACTACCTGCTCAAGAGCACCGACCGCCTCAACGAAGTCACTCAGCAGAACCTGCAAACCAAACAGCAACTCGACACGTTGACTCAAAGCGATTCGGCACTGGATGAGCAGATCAACGTGCTCAAGGGCAGCCTGTTGCTGTCGAAGATTCTCTATAAGCAGAAACAGGCTCTGCCACGGCTCAAGGTCGACCGCGATCTGGCCGATCAAATCGCCGACATTCGCCTGTATCAGTTTGACGTCAGCCAGCAGCGTGAACTGCTGAGCAATCCGGCGGCCTATGTCGACACTCTGCTGGCCACCCAGCCACCAGAGCAAGTCACCCCGCAGTTGCGCAAAAGTCTGCTGGATCTGGCCAACACTCGCGTCGACCTGCTGGAGCGTCTGAACCGCGAACTGAGTGCGATGCTCAACGAATCGATCACTCTGCAACTCAACCAGAAGCAACTGCTGAGCACCGCCCAGAGCCTGCGTGCGACGCTTGATGAACAAATGTTCTGGATTCCCAGCAACAAGCCGCTGGACCTGGAGTGGATGCGTGCGGTGCCGGAGCGACTGAAACGTCAGGTCGACACGCTGCCATGGGCATCCAGCCTGAGCGAACTGACCGACGGTCTGACCCAGCGCCCCTTGCTGTTCCTGCCATTGGCGTTGCTGATCGGCGCACTGCTGTGGCGGCGCAAAAGTCTCTACGGTCGGCTGAACAAGGTTCACCAGGACATCGGCCATTTCAAACGCGACAGTCAGTGGCACACGCCGCAGGCGATTCTGATCAACATTCTGCTGGCGATGCCGGTGGCGCTCGGTCTGGGCCTGTGCGGTCTGGCCTTGCAGATCGACGCCCGCGGCCAGAACGCCAACATGGGCGCGGCGCTGCTGCAAATGGGCCAGGCGTGGCTGGTGTTCTACACCGCCTACCGGATTCTTGCGCCGGGTGGCGTGGCTGAGCTGCATTTCCGCTGGGAAAAACCCCAGGTCGAATTCCTTCAAGGCTGGGTACGCCGACTCGGGCTGGTGGTCATGGCGCTGGTCGCCGTGGTGGCCGTCGCCGAGTTGCAACCGGCGGCGCTCGCCGACGATGTGCTGGGCATGCCGGTGGTGCTGACCTGCTACGCGTTGATGGCGTGGTTGCTCAGTCGCTTGCTGATCAGCAGCCCGGCGCACGAAAACGCTTCGCTGTTCCGCAAGGCTGTCGGGGTGATGTTCACCCTGCTGCCAATCGCCCTGTTCGTCGCGGTGTGCTTCGGCTACTACTACACCGCGCTGAAACTCAGCGACCGCTTGATCAATACCCTCTACTTGCTGATGTTCTGGTTGGTGATCGAAGCAACTTTCGTCCGTGGTCTGAGTGTCGCGGCGCGACGTCTCGCCTATCAGCGCGCCTTGGCCAAACGCCAAGCGGCGAAAGAGGCCGGCGACGGCGAAGCGGTGATCGAAGAGCCGACCCTGGATATCGAAAAGGTCAACGAGCAGTCTCTGCGCCTGATTCGTCTGGCCCTGCTCGGCGGCTTTATCGCGGCGCTGTACTGGGTCTGGTCGGACCTGATTTCAGTGTTCTCGTACCTCGACAACATCACCCTCTACGAATACACCAGCGGCACCGGCGCCAACATGAGCATGGTGCCGATCAGCATTGGCGACATGCTGGGTGCGCTGATCATCATCGGCATCACCTTCGCCCTGGCGCGCAACTTGCCGGGCTTGCTCGAAGTGTTTGTGCTGTCGAAACTCAATCTGGCGCAGGGCAGTGCTTACGCGACCACGACGCTGCTGTCGTATGTGATCGCCGGCGTCGGTTTTGTCTCGACCCTGTCGACCCTGGGTGTGAGCTGGGACAAGTTGCAATGGCTGGTGGCGGCGCTCTCGGTCGGTCTCGGCTTCGGCATGCAGGAGATTTTTGCGAACTTTATCTCCGGCATCATGATCCTGTTCGAACGTCCGGTACGGATCGGCGACACCATCACCATCGGCAACCTGTCAGGCACGGTAAGCAAGATCCGCATCCGCGCCACGACCATCACCGACTTCGACCGCAAGGACATCATTGTCCCGAACAAGACGTTCATCACCGGGCAACTGATCAACTGGTCGCTGACGGATACCATCACCCGAGTCACGCTCAAGCTTGGTGTCGATTACGGCTCCGATCTGGATCTGGTCAAGGAACTGTTGCTCAAGGCTGCCCGGGAAAACCCGCGCGTGCTCAAAGAACCCGAGCCGCACGTGTACTTCCTCAACTTCGGCGAAAGTACCCTCGACCACGAACTGCGCATGCACGTGCGTGACCTTGGTGACCGCAACCCGGTGCTGGACGAGGTCAACCGATTCATCAATCGCGAGTTCAAGAAGCAGCACATCAACATCTCGTTCCGGCAGATGGAGGTTTATCTGAAGAACCTCCACGGCCAGGAATACAAGATGGTGCCGATCGAACCCGAAGCCAAAACCATCGTGGCGGTGCCCGACGAGCAGAAACCGCTGCGAGAGCCGCCGCCGGCCAAACTCGACTAACCGGTCTAATCCCAGCAGAATGCTCGGACATTCTGCTGGAGCCGGCCCTTGAAAGCCCTCGACGAACTGACCTTCGACAATCGCTTCGCCCGCCTGGGCGACGCGTTCTCCGCCCACGTGCTGCCCGAGCCGATCGACAATCCGCGCCTGGTGGTGTCGAGTCCAGCGGCCATGGCCCTGCTCGACCTTGACCCGGCGACGGCTGAAACCCAGGAATTCGCCGAGCTGTTCGGCGGCCACAAACTGTGGGCCGATGCCGAGCCTCGGGCGATGGTCTATTCAGGGCATCAGTTCGGCGGCTACACCCCGCAACTGGGCGATGGTCGCGGCTTGCTGTTGGGCGAGGTCTACAACGAAGCCGGCGAACACTGGGACTTGCACCTCAAGGGCGCCGGGCAGACGCCGTTTTCGCGCATGGGCGACGGGCGGGCGGTGCTGCGTTCGTCGATCCGCGAGTTCCTTGCTTCCGAAGCGCTGCATGCGCTGAACATCCCGTCTTCGCGCGCCGCCTGTGTGATCGGCTCCGACACCCCGGTCTGGCGCGAAAAGCAGGAACGCGCAGCGATGGTGCTGCGTCTGGCGCCGAGCCATATCCGCTTCGGCCACTTCGAATATTTCTATTACACCAAGCGCCCCGAGCAGCAAAAGCAGCTCGGCGAACACGTGCTGGCGATGCATTTTCCTGAATGCCTTGAGCAGCCGGAACCGTATCTGGCAATGTTCCGCGAGATCGTCGAACGCAACGCCGAACTGATCGCCAAATGGCAGGCCTACGGCTTCTGCCACGGGGTGATGAACACCGACAACATGTCGATCCTCGGCATCACTTTCGACTTCGGCCCGTTCGCCTTCCTCGACGACTTCGACGCCAACTTCATCTGCAACCACTCCGATGATCAGGGCCGCTACTCGTTCAGCAATCAGGTACCGGTCGGCCAGTGGAACCTAAGTGCATTGGCTCAAGCCTTGACGCCGTTTATCAGCGTTGAGGCCCTGCGTGAAACCCTCGGCTTGTACTTGCCACTTTTTCAGGCGCACTACCTCGACCTGATGCGCCGCCGCTTCGGCTTCACCACGGCTGAAGATGATGATCAATTACTGCTGGAGAACCTGCTGCAACTGATGCAGAGCAGCGGTGTTGATTACACGTTGTTCTTCCGCCGGCTCGGTGATCAATCCGCAGAACTGGCCGTCGCTCAATTGCGTGACGACTTCGTCGATATCAAAGGCTTCGATGCTTGGGGCGAACGTTACGTCGCCCGGGTTGCCCGCGATGGCGCGCTCGATCAGGAACAGCGCCGCGCGCGGATGCACGCGGTCAATCCGCTGTACATCCTGCGTAATTACCTGGCGCAAAAAGCCATCGATGCGGCTGAGCAAGGGGATTACTCAGAGGTGCGCCGGCTGCATGCGGTGCTGAGCAAGCCGTTTGAGGAACAGCCGGGGATGGAGAGCTATGCAGAGCGTCCGCCGGAGTGGGGCAAGCATTTGGAGATCAGTTGTTCTTCTTAAAGCGCTGGACTCCATCTTGATAAGCGATTTGTACGTCTCCAGATAAGGCACACGCATCGTTAAATTTTTCCGAGCCGATCATGACCAACCCACTCCTCATCCCCTGCCCCACCTGCAACGGCCTCAACCGCATCCCTGCCGAGCGCCTCGCCGACCAGCCGAAGTGCGGGCGCTGCAAATCCGCGGTGTTGCTGAACAAACCGTTCGAACTCAAGCAAGGCGACTACGCCAGCCAGATCAAGGGCGATCTGCCGTTATTGGTGGACGTGTGGGCGGACTGGTGCGGGCCATGCAAGGCGTTTGCGCCGGTGTTCGAGCAGGCGGCTGCGCAATTGGCGGGCAAGTGCCGGTTGGCCAAGCTCGATAGCGAGGCCAATCAGCAGTTGTCGGCGCAGTTGGGGATTCGCTCGATTCCGAGTTTGATTCTGTTCAAGAACGGCCGGGAGGTGGCGCGCCAGAGTGGTGCGTTTCCGTTGCCGCAACTGATGGCTTGGTTGCGTAGCCAGGGTATCTGAACCAACACAAATCCAATTGTGGGAGCGAGCCTGCTCGCGAAGGCATTCGGTCAGTCAACTCAGATGTTGAATCTACCGACCGCTTCGCGAGCAGGCTCGCTCCCACAGGTAGGTTGGGTGCAATCCGGAAAATCAGTGATCTTCAAGCAGGTTGTGCAATTCGACGAATTGCTGGGTCAGCTTGTGTCGCGGATCGAGGTGAATCAGCGGTGTACTGGCCTGATGCGATTCGCGCATGCGCACCGAACTGGTCAGGTACACCGGCAACACCGGCAGACCTTCGGCAATCAACTCATCCAGGATCTGCTGCGGCAGGCTCGCCCGGGCCTGAAACTGGTTGACCACGATGCCTTCGACTTCCAGCCCTTCGTTATGGTCATCCTTCAATTCTTCGATTTCGGCCATCAAGCCGTACAAGGCCTGACGCGAGAAACTGTCGCAATCGAAGGGGATCAGCACGCGATCAGCGGCAATCAGCGCCGATACCGCATAAAAATTCAGCGCTGGAGGCGTGTCGAGGTAGATCCGGTCGTAATCTTCCGATAGTTCATCGAGCAACTTACGCAGCTTGTTGATCTTGTGCTTGGCCTCAAGCTTGGGCTGCAGGTCGGCCAGCTCGGCAGTGGCGGTGATGATGTGCAGGTTGTCGAATGGGGTTTCGTAGATATCGGCCTGGTTCTTTTTCGAAAACGGCCCGGAAGACAGGGTCTGCTTGAAAAAATCGGCAATGCCCATCGGTATGTCGTCGCCGGTAAGCCCGGTCAGATACTGAGTGGAGTTGGCCTGGGCATCGAGATCGACTAACAGCGTGCGATACCCCTCGCTCGCGCTGACCGCTGCCAGATTGCAGGCAATACTGGATTTGCCTACGCCACCTTTCTGATTGAACACCACGCGCCGCATGACCAAACCTCCGTGTATCAAAGAATGACCGAGTGTAGTTGCGCGCGGCCTCGCTTCGCTACCTTCACAGCGGTGGACTACAAGGTCAGGTGCAAATATCCGCGTGCAGACCGAGTAAAAACCGCCATCAATCGCTGTAATGCCTGACAGACAAGTCGCAGACAATCTGGATAATGGCCAATTGACAGTTTCTCGGCGAACCATTCGGTACATTTCATTGCGCAAAATGTAACCAGCATTTGCTACACACTCGTCGCACCGGGATAATGCGCGCCACCCGGTGCCTGGCGCCACGTCAAGCCTGCTGCGGCTTTGGCGACTCAACGCGTTAACAAAAGCCCGCAGGGGCGGGATGAATGTCCGTGATCAACTTCAACATCGCCCAATGGCGCGCGTGGGCCCCGGGGCTCGACAGTGTGGACGCCTGGCAGGCCTGGGGCCGACAACCGGTCGTGCTCCAGAGCAGTGATGCCGCGCCTGATGTGTCGTTTTTGCCGGCCATGCAGCGCCGCCGCCTCAGTCGGCTGGCGCGAATGGCCTTCAGTGTCGGCTGGCCATTGGCCGACGGACGGGACAATCTGCCGCTGGTGTTTGTCTCGCGGCACGGCGAAACCCCGCGCACTTACGAGATTCTCAGTGACCTGGCCAAGGACGAACCGCTGTCCCCGACCCAGTTCAGCCTGTCGGTGCACAACGCAATTATTGGTCTGTGGTCGATCATGCGTGGCGAAACCAGCGAAATGACCGCCCTCGCCGCCGCGGGTGACGGTCTCGAACACGGCATGCTCGAAGCCGCGACCCTGCTCAATGAGGGCGCGCCGGCCGTGCTGTTGGTGATCACCGAAGAACAACCGCCCGAAGCCTATTCGCGGTGGATCGACGACGTACCGTTTCCTTACGCGGTAGGCCTTTTGCTCACCCCGGGTACCGACTGGCGGCTGACCCTGAACAGCACCTCAGAAGCACTGTCAAAGGCGCACTGGCCGCACGCGTTGAATCTGCTGCGTACCCTGCTCGGCCAGCAAACCCTTTGCCAACATGCCTGGAAAAATCGTGTATGGACCTGGCAACGCAACCCGTGACCGAAAAGCACCGCGACGCCTATTACTGGCGCCTGCTGGCCACCGCCGCAAGCTTCGCTCTGTTCGGGCTGGGCGGGCTGTGCCTGCGGATACTGGTGTTTCCGCTGCTCGGCTGCCTGCCGGGCGATGCCCTGAAACACCGCCAACGCGCGCGGCAGACCGTCAGTCGGCTGTTCTGGTTTTTTGTCCGGTTCATGGCCCGCACCGGCGTGCTCACTTACGACATTCAAGGCGCTGAACGTCTTGGCCGTCCCGGGCAAATGATCATCGCCAATCACCCTTCGCTGATCGACGTGGTCTTCCTGATCGGCCTGGTACGTGAGGCCAACTGCGTGGTGAAGAAAAGCCTGTGGGAAAACCCCTTCACCCGTGGCCCGCTGCGCTGTACCGAATACATCAGCAATGACGGCAGCATGGACATGCTCGATGCCGCCGCCGAGTCCCTGCAAAACGGCCAGACCCTGATCATTTTCCCCGAAGGCACCCGCACTCAACCGGGACAGGCACCGGCCTTTCATCGGGGGGCTGCGGCGATAGCCCTGCGTGGTGCGAAAATCCTTACTCCGGTGGTCATCAAGGTCAGCCCGACCACGCTGACCAAAGCCGAGCCCTGGTATCGGATCCCCAAACGCCGCGTGCATTTCAGTTTTCGTGTCGGGGCCGATATAGACCCACAGACATTCGCTGCGCTTGGCCCGGCACCGCAGGCCTCGCGCAAGCTCAACGATTATTTGCACTCTTACTTCATCAAGGAGCTCGCCGAAGATGAGCGATCTGCACCGTGACATCAAACTGCTGATCATCGACGCCCTAGGCCTCGAAGACATCAGCGTCGACGACATCGGCGATGACCAGACGCTGTTTGGCGAAGGCCTGGGCCTGGATTCGGTCGACGCGCTTGAACTGGGTCTGGCGATCCAGAAAAAGTACGGCATCAAGATTGACGCCGACGCCAAAGACACCCGTAACCACTTCACCAACGTGGCGAGCCTCGCGGCCTTCGTCACGGCAAAACAGGCAGCTTGAGACCGGACCATGCAAACTCGTGACGACATTTTCAACACCCTGCGCGATGCCTTGGTCGAGCTGTTCGAACTGGAGCCTGCGCGCATCAGTCTGGAATCAAACCTGTATCAGGATCTGGAAATCGACAGCATCGACGCCGTCGATCTGATCGATCACATCAAGCGTCAGACCGGCAAGAAAATCGCCGCCGAAGAATTCAAATCGGTGCGCACGGTCGGTGACGTGGTCGAGGCGGTCTTCCGTCTGGTTCAACCGGCCGCATGAGCCGATTGATCGGCCTCGGCCTGCTGCTGGCCGGTCTGCTGTACCCCTTTGCGGTGTATTTCGGCATGGAGCACTTCGCCCCATGGCAGTTCGGCTTGCTGCTGGGCAGCCTGTGGCTGGCGCGCGCGCTGACTGGCGAACGCAAGCCCGGCAGCCTGTGGATGGCTTGCGTGGCCATCGGTTTCTGCCTGCTGCTGGCGGTGTTCGACAGCCCGCTGTTGCTGCGCTGGTATCCGGTGCTGATCAGCGGCTTCATGCTGGTGCTGTTCAGTCTGAGCCTGAAATTCGGCCCGCCGATGGTCGAGCGTCTGGCGCGGCTGCGAGAACCGCAGCTGCCAGCCAACGCGATTGCCTACACCCGAAAGGTCACCGTGGCCTGGAGTGTGTTTTTTTTCTGCAACGGTTTATGCGCCGCCCTCCTGACCCTATGGGCGCCGCTGAATTGGTGGATGTTGTACACCGGCCTGATCTCCTACGGATTGATCGGCCTGATGTTTGCCATTGAATGGCTGATACGACAACGGGTAAGAGGCCGTACATGAACTGGATAAAACTTGAGCAGCTGTTGCTCAAGGCCCTGCCGGCGCGGGCGATCAGCCACGCGCCGGCACTCGATCACGCGCAACTGTGCGAGCAGGCGTTGAGCGTTGCCGCCGGCCTGCAAGCCCAAGGTGTGCGGCGTCTGGCTGTGCATCTGGAAGATGCCGCCGAACTGGCCATCGGCTTGCTCGGTGCGTGGCGCGCAGGCGTCAGCGTATTGCTGCCCTCGGATCTGCAAGCGCAGACCCGCCAGCGCTGGTCGGGTGAAGTCGATCTGTGGCTGACCGATCAGACCGGTGACAGCCGCTTGGCTGACTTCCATGAGCCTGCATTAACGGGCGCCGAGCTGAATCTCGACGAGTGCCGCTTGAGCCTGTGCACTTCCGGCTCCAGCGGTGAACCCAAGCGCATCGACAAGACCCTGCGCCAATTGGCCAATGAGGTCGAAGCGCTGGAACAGCTGTGGGGCGCGGATCTGGGTGAGGCCTGCATCATCGGCAGTGTTGCCACCCAACACATCTACGGTTTGCTGTTCCGCGTGCTATGGCCGCTGTGCGCCGGGCGGACGTTCGTGCGCAAGCAACTGGCCTTCCCCGAGGACTTGCAGCGCGCCAGTCGCGAGCATTCCATCTTCGCCTGGGTCGCCAGTCCTGCGCTGCTCAAGCGCATGGGCGACAACCTCGACTGGCCTGCCCTGAGTGCAGTGCGTCGGGTGTTTTCCTCCGGTGGCGCGTTGCCGGCCGAAGCCGCGCAAAGCCTGCATCAGCGTTTGCAGCAATGGCCAACGGAAATCCTCGGCAGCTCGGAAACCGGCGGCATTGCCTGGCGTCAGGGCGAAACCCTGTGGCAGCCGTTCGCCGGTGTCGAGCTGAGCCAGAACGCTGACGGCGCCCTGCTGATTGCCTCACCTTATTTGCCTGCCGGGCATGTCGAACACACCGCCGATGCCGCGCGCATAGCCGCCGATGGTCGTTTCGAACTGCTGGGGCGGCTGGACCGGATCGTCAAACTCGAAGAAAAGCGCATTTCCCTGCCGATGCTGGAACAAGCGCTGGTCGCCCACGATTGGGTCGCCGAAGCGCGTCTCGGTGTGGTGCAGGAAAATCGTGCCGTCCTCGGCGCATTGCTTGTGCTCAGTGACGAAGGCCTGTTTGCCTTACGCGAACACGGCCGCCGTAGCCTGACCGAAGCCCTGCGCAAACACTTGAGTCAGCATTGCGAAGCCCTGGCCCTGCCCCGTCGCTGGCGTCTGGTGCGGCAACTGCCGTTGAACAGCCAAGGGAAACTGCCCCAGGCCGACATCGAAGCGCTGCTGCTCGCCTCCCGACCGAAAGCCCCCGAAGTGCTGGAGCAAGTCGAATCCGACGGAGAATGGAGCCTGCAACTCAGTGTTCCGCCGGATCTGGCCTACTTCAGCGGGCACTTCCCCAAAGCCCCGGTGCTGCCCGGCGTGGTGCAAGTCGAATGGGCACTGAACCTCGGCCGCCAACTGCTGAACCTGAACGGCGCGTTCGTCGGCATGGAAGTGCTGAAATTCCAGCAACTGGTGCGCCCCGGCGACGAAGTCCAACTGCATCTGCGTTTTGATCCTGAACGCGGCAAATTGTATTTCGCTTACCGTAATGACACGGCAACTTGCTCCAGTGGACGGATTCTTTTGGGTGTAGAGCAATGATTGACCTTGGTGAGTGCTGCGCACTCAATCGCGAGCAGGCTCACTCCTACAGGGATCGCAGTTTTCCAGTGGAGAAACGGCATGCATAACCCCTGCGCGGTGATCCCGGTCTACAACCATGAAACAGCCATCGGCACCGTGGTCGATGCGCTGCTCGCGCAAAGTCTGCCGTGCATTCTGGTGGACGACGCCAGCACACAATCCTGCGCGCGCGTGCTCGATGGTCTGGCCGAGCGCGACAACGTGTTTCTGGTGCGGCTGACCGCCAATCAGGGCAAGGGCGGCGCGGTGATGACCGGTCTGCGCGAAGCCTCGCGGCTGGGTTTCAGCCATGCCTTGCAGGTCGACGCCGATGGTCAGCACGACTTGCACGACGTCGCCCGTTTCGTCGAGGAGTCCCGCGCCCATCCTGAAGCGATGATCTGCGGTTATCCGCTGTTCGATGAGAGCGTGCCGAAAGGCCGTTTGTACGCGCGTTACCTGACCCACGTGATGGTGTGGATCAACACGCTGTCGTTGCAAATTCGCGATTCGATGTGTGGTTTTCGCGTCTATCCGCTGGCGCCGACCTTGGCCGTGATCGACTCGGCCAAAGTCGGCAAACGCATGGATTTCGACTCCGACATTCTGGTGCGCCTGTCATGGCGCAATCAGCCGATGCGCTGGCTGCAAACCAGCGTGCATTACCCGCTCGATGGCGTGTCACACTTCCGGCTGTTCCACGACAACGCGCTCATTTCGAGCATGCACACACGGCTGTTCTTCGGCATGTTGCTGCGCCTGCCCGTCATCCTCTGGCGACGGTGGCGCACATGACCGTCGAGACCGACAAAAAGCACTGGGCCGACCGCGAAGAGCGCGGCAGTTTCCTGCTGATGAAATTCACCGCGTTCGCTGCCAAAGTCCTTGGCCGGCGTCTGCTGAGTCCATTGCTGTACGGCATCGTCCTGTACTTTTTCCTGTTCGGCCGCACCGCGCGGCGCAGTGCCTGGCAGTACCAACAGCGCCTCGCTGACTGGAGCAAACGCGAAGACTTGCGTCCGAGTCATTGGCGGGTATTCGGCCAGTTCATGGCGTTCGCCGATTCGATGCTCGACAAGCTCGATGTGTGGAACGGCAAGCTGCGTATCGAGCAGATCGAAATCATCGATCCGGCGCTGCTGCGCAATCAACTGCGCGGCAGTCGCGGGCAACTGCTGGTCGGCGCGCATCTGGGCAATCTCGAAGTGTGCCGGGCGCTGGCGGAGATCGGCGAAAAGGTCACGATGAATGTGCTGGTGCACACCAAGCACGCCGAGCAATTCAACCGCCTGCTGGGCGAGGCCGGGGCGACCAATCTGCGCCTGATTCAGGTCAGCGAACTCGACCCGGTGATCATGCTGCAACTGCACGAACGCCTGGAGCGCGGCGAGTGGCTGGCGATTGCCGGCGACCGCGTGCCACTGCACGGCGGGCGTAGTGTCAGCGTGGACTTTCTCGGCCACCCGGCGCCGTTCCCGCAAGGCCCGTGGCTACTCGCCGGCCTGCTGAAATGCCCGGTCAATCTGCTCATGTGCCTCAAGCAGCCGGACGGCCACTATCGCCTGACCCTCGAACCCTTCGCCGACGCCGTGGTGTGGACACGCCGCGAGCGCGAGCAGGTCATTCATCAGTGGGCCACTCGCTATGCGCAGCGCCTGAGTCACTATTGCCTCGAAGCACCGCAGCAATGGTTCAACTTTTACCCTTTCTGGAAGACCGATGACGACGCCAACCCATGAGCCGGTAACCTTCGGCGAACGCCCTTTGCGCATCGAAGACGTGCTGGCCCTGGCCAACCGTCAGGCGCCCGTGCAATTGCAGAGCGACGCAGCGTACCGCGAACGCATCGCCAAGGGCGCGCGGTTCCTCGATTCGTTGCTGGACAAGGAAGGCGTGATCTACGGCGTGACCACCGGTTACGGCGACTCCTGCGTGGTCGCGGTGCCGCTGCATCACGTCGAGGCGCTGCCCCGTCACCTCTACACGTTCCACGGTTGCGGCCTCGGCAAACTGCTCGACGCCCAGGCCACCCGCGCGGTGCTGGCGGCACGTTTGCAGTCGCTGTGCCACGGCGTGTCCGGGGTACGCGTGGAACTGCTGGAGCGTCTGCACGCCTTTCTCGAACACGACATCCTGCCGCTGATCCCGGAAGAAGGTTCGGTCGGCGCCAGCGGCGATCTGACACCGCTGTCGTATGTCGCCGCGACGCTGTCCGGCGAACGCGAAGTGATGTTCCGTGGCGAGCGTCGTCAGGCTGCCGATGTGCATCGCGAGTTGGGCTGGACGCCATTGGTGCTGCGCCCGAAAGAAGCGCTGGCATTGATGAACGGCACCGCCGTAATGACTGGCCTCGCCTGCCTCGCCTACGCCCGCGCCGATTATCTGCTGCAACTGGCCACGCGCATCACCGCGCTCAATGTCGTAGCGCTGCAAGGCAACCCGGAACACTTCGACGAACGCCTGTTCGCCGCCAAACCGCATCCGGGGCAAATGCAGGTCGCCGCGTGGCTGCGCAAGGATCTGGCAATCGACGCGCCGACTGCGCCGCTGCATCGCTTGCAGGATCGCTACTCGCTGCGCTGCGCCCCGCATGTGCTCGGCGTGCTGGCCGACAGCCTGAACTGGCTGCGCTCGTTCATCGAAACCGAACTCAACAGTGCCAACGACAACCCGATCATCGACGCCGAAGCCGAACGTGTTTTGCACGGTGGGCACTTCTACGGCGGGCACATCGCGTTTGCCATGGACAGCCTGAAAAACCTCGTGGCCAACGTCGCCGACCTGCTTGATCGTCAACTCGCATTGCTGGTGGATGAGCGTTACAACCACGGTTTGCCGAGCAACCTGTCTGGCGCCAGCGCTGATCGGGCGATGCTCAACCACGGCTTCAAGGCCGTGCAGATCGGCACCAGCGCCTGGACCGCCGAGGCGTTGAAAAACACCATGCCAGCCAGCGTCTTCTCGCGCTCCACCGAGTGCCACAACCAGGACAAGGTGAGCATGGGCACCATCGCCGCCCGCGATGCGATCCGCGTGCTGGAGCTGACCGAACAAGTCGCCGCTGCCACACTGCTCGCCGCCAATCAAGGCGTGTGGCTGCGGGGTCGCGATCAAGACGCCCGACCACTGCCGCCAGCACTGGCGGCCATGCACGAAGAACTGGCCCAGGACTTCCCGCCGGTCATCGAAGACCGTGCGCTGGAAGGCGAGCTGCGCCTGTGTCTGCAACGCATCGCCGCGCAACACTGGAGGCTGCATGCGTAGTGCCGGAGTGCTTCACGCCGATACGGAAATCCTCGTGCCGTTCTTTGACGTCGACACGATGCACGTGGTCTGGCACGGCCATTACGTCAAATACCTGGAAGTGGCGCGTTGCGCGCTGCTGGACAAGATCGGACACAACTACACGCACATGGTCGAGTCCGGTTACGCCTGGCCGATCATCGATCTGCAACTGCGCTACGTGCGCGGCGCAGTGTTCGGCCAGAAGCTGAACGTTCGCGCCAGTCTGGTCGAGTGGGAAAACCGCCTGAAGATCAACTATCTGATCACCGACCTGCAAACCGGCGAGCGCTTGACCCGCGCAAGCTCCGTGCAGGTGGCAGTCGAAGTGAGCAGCCGCGAGATGCAACTGGCTTCGCCGAAAATCTTCACCGATGCCGTGGAAAGGATGCTGCGATGAACCTGATGTCCAAAAGTCTTGGCGCTCTGGCGCTGCTGGCCGTATCGACGCTGGCCCACGCTTTCGACCTGCAACAGCTCAGCCAACAACTGGCGAAACCGGATGTGATCCACGGCCAGTTCATCCAGGAAAAACACCTGCGCGCCCTGCCCCAGCCGCTGATCAGCAAGGGCAGTTTCGTCCTCGCGAAAAATCACGGCTTGCTCTGGCTGCTGAAAACGCCGCTGCAACAGGATTACCGCATCAGTGCCAAAGGCATTGCCCGGCGTGACGGCAACGGCTGGCAATTGCTGCCGAACAAGAGCGCCGGGGCCGAGCAGAACCGTTTGTTCCTCGCCGTATTGCAAGGCGACAGCAGTGGCCTGCAACGGGATTTCGAACTGGCCCTGAGCGGCGATGCGCAGAAATGGAAGCTGACCCTGACCCCGCGCTCGATGCTGCTCAAGCAAGTGTTCAACCAGATCAACATCGATGGCGGCGAACTGGTGCAAAGCATCGAACTGCTGGAAACCCAAGGCGACAGCACCGTGCTGCGCATGCAGGACAGCAGCGCTGGCCAACCGTTGAGCGATGCGGAGCAACATGACTTTGCTGAGTGAACGCAGACTGCCGTGGCTGTTCCTGATTCTGCTGCTGACAGTTGTCGCCCTGGCCGGTTGGCAGTGGCGCGACGGCGCACCGCTGTCGGCGAATCTGATGGAGCTGGTGCCGGGCACTAACCCGGACGCCCTCGAACTGCGCGCTGAACAACGCATGCAGGAACCGCTCAACCGCGAAATGATGGTGTTGGTCGGCCACGCCGATCGCCAGCAAGCGGTGGCCATGGCGCAGACGCTGGCCGAGCAATGGCAGGCCAGCGGCTTGTTCGAAAAAGTGCAGTGGAACCTGCAAGCCGATCTGCCGGCCCTGCGCACGCAATTGCTGCAAGGGCGGCTGGCGATGCTCTCGGCGGATGACCGGCAATTGCTGATCGAACACCCCGACGCCTTTATTCAGCAACGGGTGCAGGCGCTGTTCGACCCCTTCACCGGTTTCAGTCTGGTGCCGAATCAGGATGACTGGCTGGGCCTCACCGGGCGCATCCAGAACAGCCAGCCGCAACACGGCGCGGTGCAACTGGACATCGGTAGCGGTGCATTGGTCGCCGACGCCGACGGCAAGAGCTGGGTGCTGCTGCGCGCGCGCACCACCGGCAATGCCTTCGATATGAACCTGCCGCTGCAAGTGGCGGATCTGCTCCAGCACAGTCGCGAGCAGGCGGCGAAATCCGATGTGCAATTACTGGCCGCCAGCGGTTTGCTTTACGCCGCCAACGGTCAGCAGCAAGCCACACGCGAAATGACTTGGGTCGGCGGCGGCGCCACGCTGGGTATTCTGTTGTTGTTGCTGTTGGCATTCCGTCGCTGGCGGGTGCTGCTGGCGTTCGTGCCAGTGTTGGTCGGCATGCTGTTCGGCGCGGTGGCGTGCGTGGCGCTGTTCGGTCATATGCATGTGATGACGCTGGTGCTCGGCTCGAGCCTGATCGGCGTGGCGGTGGATTACCCGCTGCACTATCTGTCGAAGAGCTGGAGCCTCAAGCCGTGGCGCAGCTGGCCGGCGTTGCGCCTGACCCTGCCCGGGCTGACGTTGAGCTTGATCACCAGCGCCATCGGTTATCTGGCGCTGGCGTGGACGCCGTTCCCGGCGCTGACGCAAATCGCGGTGTTCTCCGCTGCCGGGTTGCTCGGTGCCTATCTGTCGGCGGTGTGTCTGCTGCCGGCGCTGCTGAAGAATGTCGAACTGCGCCCGGCGCAATGGCCGCTGCGTCTGGCCGAGCGATTAGTCGGTCTGCGGGAAAAACTGCTTGAACGCGTTCGCACGCCGGTATTGCTGCTTGTGCTGATCGCCTTCTGCGTTGGCGGACTCTTGCAACTGCAAAGCAAAAACGACATCCGTCAGTGGGTCGGCGCACCGCAACGGCTGACCGATGAAGCACAGACTATTGCGCGCATCACCGGCTATCAGCCGACCAGTCAGTTCTTTCTGGTTCGCGCGGCCAATCAGCAAGAACTGCTCGAACGTCAAGCCGCGCTAAGCGAGCGCCTGCAGCAATTGGTCAACCTCGACAAGCTGCAAGGCTATCTGGCGCTAGATCAGTTGATCAGCCCTGCGGATCAACAACAGCAAGTGCGAGAAGCACTGAACAAACTGCCGCAGTTCTGGCAGCCGCTGCTTGATCTCGGGGTGCCACTCGCTGCATTGCAAACCGAACTGCAGCAGTTGCAGACGCTGCCGCTTGAGGATATCGACGCCGCGCTGACCGGCCCGCTTGGCGAACCTTACCGCACGCTGTGGCTCGGTCCGACCGAAGAAGGCGTGGCGGCGATAACCAGCCTGCAAGGCCTGAACAACCCTTCACTGCTGCGCGTGCAGGCGCTGGATCTGCCGGGCGTGGTGCTGGTGGATCGCCTCGGCGACCTTAACAATGTTTTCGCGGCCACGCAGATCAGCGCCGCCGAGCTGAAACTCGCGTCCTGCGTGTTAATCGTGCTGGTGTTGATCCTGCCCTTTGGCTTGGGCGGCGCGTTGCGCATCGTCGCGTTGCCGCTGTTGGCGGCGCTGTGCAGTCTGGCCAGCCTCGGCTGGCTCGGCCAGCCGCTGACCCTGTTCAGTCTGTTCGGCCTGTTGCTGGTGACGGCGATCAGCGTCGACTACGCGATTCTCATGCGCGAGCAGGTCGGCGGTGCGGCGGTAAGTCTGCTCGGCACCTTGCTGGCGGCCGTGACCACATGGCTGTCGTTTGGCTTGTTGGCGGTTTCCAGCACACCGGCAGTGAGCAATTTCGGCCTGTCGGTGAGCCTGGGGCTGGCGTTCAGTTTCATGCTCGCGCCGTGGGCCGGGCGTCATGAACACACCGCTACCGTTACGGAGCACGCGGCATGATGGTCATCGGTTTCTGGCTGCTGGCCCTGGCGTTATTCGCATTAGCCACTCGCATCGGCCGCCACTTCGGTCTGATCCCGATTGTCAGCCAGTTGCTGCTGGCGAGTTTCGGCTTGCCGCTGCTGATGTATTTCTGGATCGAGCCGGGCTGGCAGCTCAGCGGTGCCGAACTGATCGCGCCGGAGTGGCTGAAAAACCTCTACAGCCTGAGCTTCGCGCTGTTGCTCGGACACATCCTCAGCGATGTGATTGATCTGCGCCTGGATCGCCAGAGCGTGAAAATCGCCGTGCCGAGTTTTGCCGTGCCGTTCGCCTGTGGTCTGGCGGCCGCGTATTGGCTGTTGCCGGCGCAACCGTGGCTGAACTCACTGGCCATCGGACTGGTATTTGCGATTACCGCCATTCCGGTGCTGTACCTGTATCTGCGTCACATCGATTACCCGCCGGCTGCCACGCGGCGCCTGGTGCAGACGGCAATCCTGATCGACCTGACCTGCTGGACACTCTTCGGCCTCGCCCAGGGCAGTTTGCACCTGAGCAGTCTGTTGCTGCCGCTGGGCCTGGCGTGCGTGCCATTAATGCTGCATCTGGTCGGAGTGCGCCGACCACTGACGTACAGCCTCGGTTTTTTCGCGCTGCTGGTCATGGCCGAGCATTACAAACTCAACGCACTGATTTTCGGCATCGGTTATCTGCTGTGCATGGCCGCACTGAAAATACCGCTGGTTTTACCGTTGCCGGCGCGCTGGATGAGCCGTTTGCAAACGTGGATCGCAATCCCGTTGATCCTTACGTTCGGCATCGTCCAGATCGACGTACACGCGGCCCTCGCCAGCCTCGGCGCGGTGCAATGGGCAGCGCTGCTGCTGTTGCCGATTGCCAGTAAACTGCTCGGCAACTGGCTCGGCCTCGGCTGGGCCGGGGCCTCGTTCGCAGGCGCCAGTCGCTGGCGCGAAAGCGTGCTGCTGAACATTCGCGGCCTGAGCGAAATCGTCTTTCTCAACTTGTTGTTGCAGCAACAGCTCATCACCCCGGCGCTGTACTTCGCGCTGATGCTGATGGGCTTGATCGCGACGCTGTTGCCAGCCCTGATCGGCCTGCACCGCGCGCCCCTGAAAAACACCGCCATCGCGCCCGGGAGTTCACGTGCCAACCGTTGAAATGCAACGTCGTCAGGTAGTGATCATCGGCGCCGGACCGTCCGGCGCCATCGCCGCCGCGCTGCTCAAGCGCAAGGGCCACGACGTGCTGGTGATCGAGCGCCAGCACTTTCCGAGGTTTTCCATCGGCGAAAGCCTGCTCAGCCACTGCCTGGATTTCGTCGAAGAAGCCGGCATGCTCGACGCGGTCAACGCCGCGGGATTTCAGCGCAAGACCGGCGCCGCTTTTGCCTGGGGCGAGCGCTACAGCGCGTTCGATTTCAGCGATACCTTCACCAACGGTAAGCCAACCACGTTCCAGGTACAGCGCGCCGATTTCGACAAACTGCTGGCCGATCAAGCGGCGCTGCAAGGCGCCGAGATCCGCTATGGCGACGCCATCGTCAGCGTCGATTTTGACCGAGTAAAACCGCAACTCGATGTGCGCCGCGAAGACGGCAGCGAATACCGCGTCGAGGCCGATTTCGTCCTCGACGCCAGCGGTTATGGTCGCGTGCTCTCGCGCTTGCTCGATCTGGAAGCGCCGTCGAATTTCCCGGTGCGCCAGGCCGTGTTCACCCACGTCGAAGATCACATCGACAACCCGGCGTTCGACCGCGAAAAAATCCTCGTCACCACCCACCCGCAGCATCGCGATATCTGGTTCTGGACGATCCCGTTCAGCAACGGTCGCTGCTCGGTGGGCGTGGTCGCCGCCGCTGAACATTTCCACGGTCGCGACGCTGACCTTGATGCCTGCCTGCGCGGTTTCATTGCCGAGACGCCAAGCCTCGCCGGCGTGCTGAACAACGCCGTGTGGGACACTCCGGCACGCACCCTCGGTGGCTACGCGGCCAACGTCAAAACCTTGCACGGGCCGGGCTTCGCGCTGCTGGGCAACGCGGCGGAATTTCTCGATCCGGTGTTCTCCTCCGGCGTGACCATCGCCATGCGTTCGGCGAGCATGGCGGCCGCTGTGCTGCATCGTCAGTTGCAGGGTGAAACCGTCGACTGGCAAAGCGAATTCGCCGAACCGCTGAAGCGCGGCGTTGACACCTTCCGCTGCTACGTCGAGGGCTGGTACGCCGGCACCTTTCAAGACGTGATTTTTTATGAAGACAGCCAGGCGGAAATTCGCCGGATGATCTGCTCGATCCTCGCCGGTTACGCCTGGGACGAACGCAACCCGTTTGTCAGCGAAGCGCGCCGCCGGTTGAAGATGATTTCCGAACTTTGTGCAAAGGACGCCCCATGAGTTACCTGAGCGACAGCTACGTCGAGGAAACCCGCTTCGGTTTCTGGTTCCTGCGCAGTCACACATGGCAGCACCATGTGTTGCGCGTGGCGATCAACGATCTGCGCGGGCTGTTCAGCGAGTCGCTGCCGGCAAACCCGGTGCTGCTGGATGCCGGTTGCGGTCAGGGCAAGTCGTTCCGCCATTTGCGGCAAACCTTCGCGCCACAGCGTTTGATTGGCGTTGACGCCGATCCGCACAGCCTTGGGTTGAGCGGCGAAGAAGCCGCGCGTCAGGGTCTGGACGTCGAGTTGATCGGCAGCGATTGCGCAACCCTCAACGTGCCGGACGCCAGTGTTGATCTGCTGTTCTGTCATCAGACCTTTCATCATCTGGTCGAGCAGGAAAAGGCACTGGCCGAGTTTTATCGGGTGCTCAAGCCGGGCGGTTATCTGCTGTTCGCCGAATCCACCGAGGCCTACATTGATACCTGGGTGATTCGCTGGTTGTTCCGCCATCCGATGCATGTGCAGAAGAGCGCGGCGCAGTATCTGCAGATGATTCGCGAGCAGGGTTTCGAGTTTGGCGAACGCAATGTCTCGTACCCGTATTTGTGGTGGAGCCGTTCGAAAGATTTCGGCTTGCTGGAGCGCTTTGGGTTGCTCAAGCCGAAGCCGTTTGGGCAACGGGAAGAGACGTTGGTGAATGTCGTCGCCCGCAAGCCGTTTGAAGGCGCCATCTGATGGGACACTTTCGATCTGTACAACCCAAACCCTGTGGGAGCTGGCTTGCCAGCGATAGCGGTGTATCAGTCAGCCCCAATGTTGAAAGTGCCGACGCCATCGCTGGCAAGCCAGCTCCCACAATGACCGCTGTGTGGCAGCTTTTTGTGCTCGGTTTTGTACTGCTGTTAAGTGCCTGCGCCAGCCAGGCGCCGCTGCCAACCGGCAACCCGACTTTGCCGCTGCCCTTGCAACTGCACATCGAGCGCCAACAAGCCGATCAGCGTCAGGACTGGCTGCTGGTGATCCAGCGCGAAGGCCCGGGCATCCGCTGGTCGATGATGGACCCGCTGGGCATTCCCCAGGCGCGTCAGCAACTGATCGACGGGCGCTGGCAGGCCGACGGTCTGCTGCCGCCCAACCCCGAAGCCCGCGAGCTGTTCGCCGCGTTGCTGTTCGCCCTGACCCCGTCGGGCGAACTGCTGCGCAATTACCCCTCCGCCCAGCAGCAGAGCGGGCAACGTTCGCTGCCGGCGCGCTGGGACATCCGTTATGCACAACCGTTGAGCTTCGAATTGAACCTGCCCCAAGGCCCGCACTATCGCGTCTCCCCACTCGGTGAAACGACGCCATGACCGCCTACCTGAATGCCCTCGGCGTGATCTGCGCCCTGGGCCGCGACAAGCAAGAAATCGCGCGCAATCTGTTCGCCGGCGACTGCTCGGGCATGCGCCCTGAGTCGGGCTGGGTGGCGGAGCGTGAGTTGCCGGTAGCCGCCGTACGCGGTGAACTGGCGCCGATCCCGGCAGAACTGGCCGACCAGAGCAGTCGCAACAATCAGTTGTTGCTGGAAGCCGCGCTGCAGATTCGCGCCGACATTGATCACGCGATCCAGACCTACGGCCGCGACCGCATCGGCGTAGTGCTCGGCACCAGCACCTCGGGTATCGACGAAGCCAGCCGTGGTCTGGCGCACTACATCCGTGAGCACCAATTCCCGGCGCAATACGACTACGGACAACAGGAACTCGGCGCCCCGGCCAATTTCCTTGCTGACTGGCTGCAACTGAGCGGCCCGGCCTATGTGATTTCCACCGCATGCACCTCCAGCGCCCGCGCATTGATGAGTGCGCAGCGTCTGCTTGATCTCGGTCTGTGCGACGCCGTGCTGTGCGGCGGTGTCGACAGTCTGTGCAAGCTGACACTGAACGGTTTTTCGTCGCTGGAAGCGGTGTCCGACGAGCGCTGCAATCCGTTCTCGGCCAATCGCAACGGCATCAACATCGGCGAAGCGGCGGTGCTGTTCGTGATGACCAAGCAGCGCGGTGATGGCCCGGCCATCGCCCTGCTCGGCGCTGGCGCCAGCTCAGATGCGCACCACATCTCAGCGCCAGAGCCGAGCGGACGCGGCGCCTTGCAAGCGATGCAGAAAGCCTTGCGCCGTGCTCATCTGCAAGCCGCGCAGATCAACTATCTGAACCTGCACGGCACCGCAACCCAACACAACGACGCCATGGAAAGTCTGGCAGTCGCCTCGCTATTCCCAGAGGGCGTGGCCTGCTCTTCGACCAAACCGATGACCGGCCACACCCTTGGCGCGGCCGGTGCGCTGGAAGCGGCGTTCTGCTGGCTGAGCCTCAGCGCTGACAACCACCAACACGCGCTGCCGCCGCACGTCTGGGATGGCCAGGCCGATCCCGAGCTGCCGCCGCTGAAGTGGGTGACCGCAAGCGAACGCCTGTCGTCCACTGCACCCCGCTACCTGATGAGCAATTCGTTTGCCTTCGGTGGCAACAACGTCAGCCTGATTATCGGAGACGCCCCATGACCGACTGGCCGCTCGCCGAACTGTTGCCCCACGCTGGCGACATGATCCTGATCGACAAGATTCTCAGCTTCGACGAAGAACAGATCTACACCCGCCTCACGGTCAAGTCCGAGGGTTTGTTCAACCTGCCCGACGGCAGCCTGCCAGCGTGGGTCGGCATCGAGTTGATGGCGCAAAGCGTCGCCGCGTTCGCCGGTTGCCATGCGCGACAGAAAGGCAACCCGGTGGAGCTGGGCTTTCTGCTCGGCACGCGCAAGTTCGAGTGCAACGTCGACACGTTTCCTGCGGGCAGCGAGTTGACTATCCATGGCATCCGCTCGCTGGAAGACGACAACGGCATGGGCGTGTTCGAGTGCCATATCAACGCGCCCGGCATCGAGGTCAGTGCTCGACTGAATGTGTTCCGCCCGCCACAGCCAACCCAATATCTGCAACAAGCACAGGAGTCGAACGATGACTGAATCCGTACTGGTCACCGGCTCCAGCCGTGGCATCGGCCGCGCCATTGCCTTGCGTCTGGCGCAGGCCGGGCATGACATCGTCCTGCATTGCCGCAGCGGCATTGCCGACGCACAAGCCGTGCAAGCCGAAGTCGAAGCGCTGGGCCGCCAGGCGCGGATTCTGCAATTCGACGTTGCCGACCGCGAAGCCTGCAAAAGCATTCTCGAAACCGACGTCGAAACCCATGGTGCCTATTACGGCGTGGTGCTCAACGCCGGCCTGACCCGCGACGGCGCTTTTCCGGCCCTGAGCGACGACGATTGGGACGTGGTGCTGCGCACCAACCTCGACGGTTTTTATAACGTGCTGCACCCGGTGATGATGCCGATGATCCGCCGCCGTGCCGCTGGTCGCATTGTTTGCATTACCTCGGTATCGGGATTGATCGGCAACCGTGGCCAGGTCAACTACAGCGCCTCCAAAGCTGGCGTCATCGGCGCGGCGAAGGCATTGGCGATCGAACTGGGCAAGCGCAAAATCACCGTTAACTGCGTCGCGCCGGGTCTGATCGACACGGCGATGCTCGACGAAAACGTGCCGGTGGAAGAACTGATGAAAATGATCCCCGCGCAACGCATGGGCACCCCTGAAGAAGTGGCCGGTGCGGTGAATTTCCTGATGTCGGCGGAAGCCTCGTACATCACCCGCCAGGTCCTGGCAGTCAACGGAGGCCTGTGCTGATGAAGCGCGTCGTCGTCACCGGCATGGCCGGCATCACCTCGCTGGGCAGCGACTGGGAGACCATCGCCGGCAACTTCGCGGCCAACCGCAGCGGCATCCGCCGGATGGACGAGTGGGATCGTTTCAGCGAACTCAACACGCGCCTGGCCGGGCCGATCGATGACTTTCTCGTGCCTGCGCACTGGACGCGTAAACAACTGCGCAGCATGGGCCGGGTGTCGCGGCTGGCGGTCGGTGCGGCGGAACAAGCCCTGGCCGATGCCGGTTTGCTTGGCGACGAATCGATCAAGGACGGGCGCATGGGCGTGGCCTGTGGTTCGTCCACCGGCAGCACCGACGAGATCAAAGCCTTTGGCAACATGCTGCTCAACTCGGTGGCCGAAGGCCTCAACGCCAACTCCTACGTGCGGATGATGCCGCACACCACCGCCGCCAATATCAGCATCTTCTTCGGCCTTACCGGACGCCTGATCCCGACGTCCAGCGCCTGCACCAGCGGCAGCCAGGGCATCGGTTACGCCTACGAGGCGATCAAGTTCGGTCGCTTGCCGTTGATGCTCGCCGGCGGCGCCGAAGAACTCTGCCCGACCGAAGCAATGGTCTTCGACGCGCTCTACGCCACCAGCCTGAAAAACGATGCGCCGCAAACCAGCCCGCGCCCGTACGACAAGAGCCGCGATGGCCTGGTGATCGGCGAAGGTGGCGGCATGCTGGTGCTTGAGGAGCTGGAACACGCCCTCGCTCGCGGCGCACACATCCACGCCGAGATCGTCGGTTTCGGCAGCAACGCCGACGGCCAGCACACCACACGCCCGGAACAAGTCACCATGCGCCGCGCGATGGAACTGGCGCTGGAAGACGCTGGCCTGACGCCGGATGCCATCGGTTATGTAAATGGTCACGGCACGGCTACAGAACAGGGCGACATTGCCGAAACACTGGCAACCAGCAGTCTGTTCGGCGAACGCATGCCGATCAGCTCGCAGAAGAGTTTCCTCGGCCACACGCTTGGGGCCTGCGGTGCGCTGGAGTCGTGGTTCAGCATCGAGATGATGAATCGTGACCTGTACGTGCACACGTTCAACCTCGACGAGGTCGATCCGCACTGCGGCAAACTCGACTACCTGCGCGGCGAGTTCCGCCAGATGCATCACGAGTACGTGATGAACAACAATTTCGCTTTTGGTGGCGTCAACACCTCGTTGATTTTCCGCCGCTGGCACTGACCGCAACACGTTTGGAGTGAAGGGAATGACTCAGTTTCACCGCATCGCCGCCCTGTTGGCCCTGGCCTTTGTCCTCGGCGGTTGCACCAGCAAACCGGTGTACAACGCCAAGGAAGAGTTCTCGCCGAACCTCGGCTTTACCCAGTCGCAAATGAGCCGTGCCATCGTTACCGCGCTGAACGACCGCCAATGGGTCGTGCAATCCGTGCGTCCGGGCATGATCAAAGCTGCGATCACCGTACGCGGTCGCCATCACGCCGAAGTCGACATCCCGTTCACCCCGACCTCGTTTGAAATCGACTACCGCAGCAGCTACGGCCTCGACGCCAAGGACGGCAAAATCCACGGCAACTACAACCGCTGGGTCAACCGCCTGCGCGACAACGTGCTCAAAGAGCTGTCGATCAACCCGGACATCGAGTTCGTCAACGACCTGGGCATCGTCAAACAAGGTGCCGACGAGCCGACCTACCTGAGCTTTCGCGAAGGCGTCAAACGCGCCACCGACGCCGGCCTGCTGGACGGCAGCGTGAAGTTCTACCTGGCCGGCGAAACCCTGCCCAAACAAGTGCGCAAACTCGACACCGTGAGCAGCAGCCGCAAAACCAACGGCTCGAACAAATCCGACGAAGACGCCTGCTTCTGGGCCCTGCAATCGGCCCTCGCCACCCTGCAAAACGCCGCGAAAAAAGCCGACGCCAACGCCGTGATCAACATCGCCAGCGTCGACCAGCGCGACCTGTACAAAGACACTGAGAAATTCCAGTGCCGTGCAGGGATGGTGGTGTCGAGCGTGGCGTTGCGTGGGGATTTGGCGCACGTGGATTGATTCAGTAAACCCCCTCACCACAAAGGGCGCCATTCGGCGCCCTCTTCATTTTCAGCATCTACACTCGTCCTGGCAGGCCGCCGCATCGCGCCTGCCAGAATGGCGAGCGCCAATCCGCCAAGCACTCGTAGTTCTCTTTCACCGTCAAGGAGATGACCATGCAAGTGAAAGCCCTGATTGCCGCCACGCTCTTGTGCCTGCTCCCCGGCGCCAGCCAGGCCACCAATCTGATGTACATGCCGTTCGAGACGGTGCTGTCGGACGCACTTCGTGCCGGACGACTGGATGGCAGTGTGAAGTTCTATCTGGTTGGCAATGGGCCGGTGGGAACTCAACAGTTGCTAAGGCGGGGTGTGGTCAGTGACTTGAGCACCAACGGTTTCAACAAGAGTGATCAGTTCTCGTGCGAGTGGGTGTTGCAGTCGAATCTGATCAAGTTGCAGGCCGAGGCCAAGCGGGTCGGGGCAAATGCGGTGGTCAATATTGTCAGTTATTACGACCAGCATGTGCGCAAGGATTTGAATACGTATGAGTGCCGGGCGGGGGTGTTTGCGACGCGGGTGGCGTTGAAAGGGGATCTGGTGCGGTTGCCTTAACGGCAACATCAAAAGATCGCAGCCTGCGGCAGCTCCTACAGTGGAATTCGCTTTTCCCTGTAGGAGCTGCCGCAGGCTGCGATCTTTTGATGTTAAGTCGGCAAAGGCTCGACCTTGCGCGTGAGCAGTTCGACGAACGCTTTGGCCATCGGTGATTTCTGATCCTTGCGCTGCACCAGCCACACCGCAGAAATGGCCTCGGGATCGAGCAACGGCCGATACACCACACCGTCGATACGCATGCGCTGATAAGAGGCAGGCAAAACAGAGACGCCCAGGCCAGCAGCCACCAGTCCGATGATGGTCATCGCCTCCCCGGCCTCTTGCGCAAAGTGCGGGCTGAAACCGGCGTCACGGGCCAGGCTAAGCAGTTGTGCGTAAAGACCGCTGCCATAACTGCGCGGGAAGAACACGAACGGTTCCAGCGCCAATGCCGAGAGGAACAGGCCTTCCTCGCTGCCCTGGGCCAACGGATGCTTGGCGCTGAGCACCGCCACCAAAGGCTCGCGCATCAGTTCCACCACGTTCAATGAATCGGGCAGGCCCAACGGGCGCATGATGCCGACCTCAATCGACTCGTCCACCAAGGCGTCGGCAACCATGGTGCTGCTCATCTCCCTCAGATTCAGGTGCACCGCCGGGAAACGCTGACGAAAGGAAAAAATTGCCTGGGGAATGGTCGAGTTGAACGGCGCCGATGAGGTGAAGCCGATCTTCAGTTCCCCTAGTTCGCCGAGTTGCGCACGACGGGCGACATCCGCCGCTTTGTCGACTTGCGCCAGCACCAGCCGCGCCTCTTGCAAAAACAATCTGCCGGCCTCACTCAGCTCGACCCGACGATTGGTCCGTTCAAACAGGCGTGCACCGACCTCTTGCTCGAGCGCCTGAATCTGCTGGCTAAGCGGTGGCTGGGAGATGCCCAGCACCTGTGCTGCGCGGCCGAAGTGCAGTTCTTCGGCGACGGCGATGAAGTAGCGCAGGTGACGCAATTCCATGAAAACCCCATTAGGTCGTTAAAGCTATCAAACAGGTCGAACAATATATTGGATAGAAACATTAGCCAGCTATATGATTTTTTCATTGCCTGCCTGGCCGTGCTCTCCCGAGGTCTGATGTGAAAACTGCCACCGCCCCCCTTGCCCATGAGGTTCCGCCTGCAGCGGACGATGTCGTCGCCGAACGGCAAGAGATCTACATCGAAAAAGGCACACCGATGTTCATGCGCACGGTGCTGGCGCTGTTCAGCGGCGGATTCGCGACGTTTGCCCTGCTGTATTGCGTGCAGCCGATGATGCCGTTGCTGTCGCATGAATACGGAATCAACGCGGCGCAGAGCAGCCTGATCCTATCGGTGGCCACCGGCATGCTCGCCATTGGCTTACTGATCACCGGGCCGATTTCCGACCGGGTCGGGCGTAAACCGGTTATGGTTGCCGCGCTGTTCGCGGCAGCGCTGTGCACCATGGCCAGTGCAATGATGCCGAGCTGGCAGGGCGTTCTGATCATGCGCGCGCTGATCGGCTTGTCGTTGAGCGGTCTGGCGGCGGTGGCGATGACCTATCTCAGTGAAGAGATTCATCCGCAACACATCGGCCTTGCCATGGGGTTGTATATCGGCGGCAACGCAATTGGCGGGATGAGCGGACGGCTGATTACCGGGGTGTTGATCGACTTCGTCAGTTGGCACACGGCGATGCTGGTGATTGGCGGTCTGGCGATGATTGCGGCGGCGGTGTTCTGGAAGATCCTGCCGGAGTCGCGCAATTTCCACTCGCGTTCGCTGCACCCGCGCAGTCTGCTGGATGGCTTCACCATGCACTTTCGCGATGCCGGTCTGCCGTTGCTGTTCCTCGAAGCGTTCGTGCTGATGGGCGCGTTTGTCACGCTGTTCAACTACATCGGCTATCGCTTGCTGGCTGCGCCGTACAACCTTGATCAGGTGTTTGTCGGCTTGCTCTCGGTGGTGTACCTGTCGGGTATCTACAGCTCGGCGAAGATTGGTTCGCTGGCGGACAAACTGGGGCGGCGCAAGGTGTTGTGGGCGACGATTGCCCTGATGTTCGCCGGCCTCGCCCTGACCATGTTCACGCCGTTGCCGCTGGTGATCATCGGCATGCTGATCTTCACCTTCGGCTTCTTCGCCGCGCATTCGGTGGCAAGTAGCTGGATCGGGCGCCGTGCAATCAAGGCCAGGGGCCAGGCGTCGTCGCTGTACCTGTTCAGCTATTACGCCGGGTCGAGCATTGCCGGGACGGCGGGCGGGGTGTTCTGGCATTTGGGCGGGTGGAACGGGATTGGTTTGTTTATCGGTGCGTTGTTGCTGATCGCACTGTTGGTGGCGTTGAAACTGGCGAAGCTGCCGCCCCTCGGCGGCGTCAAAGCCTGACGCAAATCCCTGCATTTGATCCGCGTCCGACATTGGATCATCGAAACAAAAACGCCCGGCATATGCCGGGCGTTTTTATTGTGTCGCGATCACTCGTGATACTGCGCCGATAGCTCATGCACCGCGCGCAGGAAGGCGCCGGCGTGCTCCGGATCAACCTCAGGCGTGATGCCGTGGCCGAGGTTGAACACGTGGCCGCTGCCCTTGCCATAGCTGGCCAGGATGCGCCCGACTTCGGTGCGGATGGCTTCCGGTTTTGCGTAAAGGACGGTCGGGTCCATGTTGCCTTGGAGGGCAACCTTGTCACCGACGCGGGCGCGGGCGTTGCCGATGTCACAGGTCCAGTCCAGGCCCAGTGCGTCGGCGCCGGCCTCGGCAATGCTTTCCAGCCACAGGCCGCCGTTCTTGGTGAACAGGATCACCGGCACTTTGCGACCGTCGTGCTCGCGGATCAGGCCGCTGACGATTTTCTTCATGTAGGCCAGCGAGAACTCCTGGTACGCCGCCGCCGACAGGTTGCCGCCCCAGGTATCGAAGATCTGCACCGCTTGCGCACCGGCCATGATCTGGCCGTTGAGGTACGAGGTCACCGACTGCGCGAGTTTATCCAGCAGCAGGTGCATGGCTTGCGGGTTGTCGTAGAGCATCGCTTTGGTCTTGCGGAAGTCTTTCGACGAGCCGCCTTCGACCATGTAGGTGGCCAGCGTCCAAGGGCTGCCGGAGAAACCGATCAGCGGCACACGGCCGTTCAGCTCGCGACGGATGGTGCTGACCGCATCCATTACGTAACCAAGGTCTTTGTGCGGATCCGGGATCGGCAAGGCTTCAATATCGGCCAGGGTGCTGACGACTTTCTTGAAGCGCGGACCTTCACCGGTCTCGAAGTACAGGCCCTGGCCCATCGCGTCGGGAATGGTGAGGATGTCGGAGAACAGGATCGCCGCGTCCAGTTGTGGATAGCGGTCGAGCGGCTGCATGGTGACTTCGCAAGCGAATTCCGGATTCATGCACAGGCTCATGAAGTCACCGGCGTGGGCACGGCTGGCGCGGTATTCCGGCAGGTAGCGGCCGGCCTGACGCATCATCCACACGGGGGTGACGTCTACGGGTTGCTTGAGCAGGGCGCGGAGGAAACGGTCGTTCTTCAGGGCAGTCATGTCGGCATCCGGAAAAAAAGTGCGGGCATTTTCTCAGAGCGCGACACAAAAGGCACGGATGCAGGTCAGCCTTTTGTCTATCGGGTCAATTTATTGCGTTGGAATGCTGATTTTTGCAGCAACACAAAGCACTGTGGGAGCTGGCTTGCCAGCGATGCAGACACCTCGTTTTGTCAGATTGACCGAGGTGATGCTATCGCTGGCAAGCCAGCTCCCACAGGTATTGCATTGCAGTCAGCCGGACGGGTTTAGACGCCCAGGTAATCCAGAATCCCTTCAGCCGCATTACGGCCTTCGAAGATTGCCGTCACCACAAGATCCGAACCGCGCACCATGTCGCCACCGGCGAAGATTTTCGGGTTGCTGGTCTGGTGCTTGTACTGACCTTGTTCCGGGGCTACCACGCGGCCCTGGCTGTCGGTCTGGATTTCGAACTGTTCGAACCATGGCGCCGGGCTCGGGCGGAAGCCGAAAGCGATGACCACGGCGTCGGCCGGGATGATCTCTTCGGAGCCCGGAATCGGCTCAGGGCTGCGACGGCCACGGGCGTCCGGTTCGCCGAGACGGGTCTCGACCACTTTCACGCCTTCGACCTTGTCTTCACCAACGATGGCGATCGGCTGGCGGTTATAGAGGAATTTCACGCCTTCTTCCTTGGCGTTCTTCACCTCTTTGCGCGAGCCGGGCATGTTCGCTTCGTCACGACGATAGGCACAGGTCACCGACTTGGCGCCCTGACGGATGGACGTGCGGTTGCAGTCCATCGCCGTGTCGCCGCCGCCGAGTACCACGACCTTCTTGCCCTTCATGTCGACGAAATCTTCCGGCGACTTTTCAAAGCCCAGGTTGCGGTTGACGTTGGCGATCAGGAAATCCAGCGCGTCGTAAACGCCCGGCAGATCCTCACCGGCAAAACCGCCCTTCATGTAGGTGTAGGTGCCCATGCCCATGAACACCGCGTCGTATTCGGCGAGCAGTTGTTCCATGGTCACGTCTTTGCCGACTTCGGTATTCAGACGGAACTCGATGCCCATGCCGGTGAAGACTTCGCGGCGATTGCTCAGCACGGTCTTTTCCAGTTTGAACTCGGGGATGCCGAAGGTCAGCAGACCGCCGATTTCCGGGTTCTTGTCGAACACCACCGGGGTCACGCCGCCGCGTACCAGCACGTCGGCACAACCCAGGCCCGCCGGGCCCGCACCGATGATCGCGACACGCTTGCCGGTCGGTTTGACCTTGGACATGTCCGGGCGCCAGCCCATGGCGAACGCGGTGTCGGTGATGTACTTCTCGACCGAACCGATGGTCACCGCGCCGAAGCCGTCGTTGAGGGTGCAGGCCCCCTCGCACAGACGATCCTGCGGGCATACCCGGCCGCAGACTTCCGGCAGGGTGTTGGTCTGGTGCGACAGTTCGGCGGCCTGGAGGATGTTGCCCTCGGCCACCAGCTTCAGCCAGTTGGGAATGAAGTTGTGCACCGGGCACTTCCATTCGCAATACGGGTTGCCGCAACCCAGGCAGCGGTGGGCCTGGTCGGCCGACTGCTGGGGTTTGAACGGTTCGTAGATCTCGACGAACTCTTTCTTGCGTTGACGCAACAGTTTCTTCTTCGGATCTTTGCGCCCGACATCGATGAACTGGAAGTCGTTATTCAGACGTTCAGCCATTGTTAAAACCTCATCAAACTCTTCAGGCGCATATCACTGCGGGTTGGCACGAGTGCTGGAAAGCAACGATTTCAGGTTGGCAGCCTTCGGCTTGACCAGCCAGAAACGGCGCAAGTAGTCATCGAGGTTCTCGGCGAGTTCACGACCCCACTCGCTGTCGGTTTCGGCGACGTACTCGTTCAGCACGTTTTGCAGGTGGCTGCGATAAGCCTCCATCGCCTCGCCGCTGATCCGCTGGATTTCCACCAGTTCGTGGTTGACCCGGTCAACGAAAGTGTTGTCCTGGTCGAGCACGTAGGCGAAACCACCGGTCATGCCAGAGCCGAAGTTGTAACCGGTCTTGCCCAACACGCAGACGAAACCACCGGTCATGTACTCGCAGCAGTGATCGCCAGTGCCTTCCACAACCGTGTGGGCACCGGAGTTACGCACGGCGAAACGCTCACCTGCGGTGCCGGCAGCGAACAGCTTGCCGCCCGTGGCGCCGTACAGGCAGGTGTTGCCGATGATGGCGCTTTCCTGAGTCTTATAAACGCTGCCCTTGGGCGGCACGATGGTCAGCTTGCCACCGGTCATGCCTTTGCCGACGTAGTCGTTGGCATCGCCTTCCAGATACATGTTCAGACCGCCGGCGTTCCACACGCCGAAGCTCTGACCGGCAGTGCCTTTGAAGCGGAAGGTGATCGGCGCCTTGGCCATGCCCTGGTTGCCGTGCTTGCGCGCGATTTCGCCGGAGATCCGTGCGCCGATCGAACGGTCGCAGTTGCAGATGTCCAGGTCGAACTCGGCACCACTCATGTCGTTGATCGCCGACGACGCCAGCTCGACCATTTTCTCGGCCAGCAGGCCTTGGTCGAACGGCGGGTTGCGCTCAACGCCGCAGAACTGAGGTTTGTCCGCCGGAATGTGATCGCTGCCCAGCAGCGGAGTCAGATCCAGATGGTTTTGCTTGGCGGTCTGGCCTTCGAGGATTTCCAGCAGCTCGGTGCGACCGATCAACTCTTCGAGGGAACGCACGCCGAGCTTGGCCAGCCACTCACGGGTTTCTTCGGCGACGTAGGTGAAGAAGTTCACCACCATGTCGACGGTGCCGATGTAGTGATCCTTGCGCAGCTTCTCGTTCTGAGTCGCAACGCCGGTAGCGCAGTTGTTCAGGTGGCAGATACGCAGGTATTTGCAGCCCAGCGCGATCATCGGCGCGGTGCCGAAACCGAAGCTTTCAGCGCCGAGGATCGCCGCCTTGATCACGTCGAGGCCGGTTTTCAGGCCACCGTCGGTCTGCACCCGGACTTTACCGCGCAGGTCGTTGCCGCGCAGGGTCTGGTGGGTTTCGGCAAGGCCGAGTTCCCACGGTGCGCCAGCGTATTTGATCGAGGTCAGCGGCGAAGCACCGGTGCCACCGTCGTAGCCGGAGATGGTGATCAAGTCCGCGTAGGCCTTGGCCACACCGGCGGCGATGGTGCCGACGCCTGCTTCTGCTACCAGTTTCACCGAGACCAGCGCCTTCGGGTTGACTTGTTTCAGGTCGAAAATCAGCTGCGACAAGTCTTCGATCGAGTAGATGTCGTGGTGCGGCGGCGGCGAAATCAGGGTCACACCCGGCACGGCATAACGCAGCTTGGCGATCAGCCCGTTGACTTTACCGCCCGGCAGTTGCCCGCCCTCGCCCGGCTTGGCGCCTTGGGCGACCTTGATCTGCAGCACTTCGGCGTTGACCAGGTATTCCGGGGTCACGCCGAAACGGCCAGTCGCGACCTGCTTGATTTTCGAGCTCTTGATGGTGCCGTAACGCGCCGGGTCTTCGCCGCCTTCGCCGGAGTTGGAACGCGCACCAAGGCGGTTCATGGCTTCGGCCAGGGCTTCGTGAGCTTCCGGCGACAGAGCGCCCAGCGAAATACCGGCGGAGTCGAAGCGCTTGAGCACCGATTCCAGCGGCTCGATTTCACTGATGTCCAACGGCGTGTCGAGGGTCTTGACCTTGAGCAGGTCGCGAATCATCGACACCGGACGGTTGTCCACCAGCGAGGTGTATTCCTTGAACTTGGCGTAGTCACCCTGCTGCACAGCGGCTTGCAGGGTGTTGACCACGTCCGGGTTGTAAGCGTGATATTCGCCACCGTGGACGAATTTCAGCAGACCGCCCTGCTGGATCGGCTTGCGCGGGCTCCAGGCTTCGGTGGCCAGTGCTTTCTGCTCGGCTTCGATGTCGACGAAACGTGCACCCTTGATACGGCTTGGCACGCCACGGAAGCTCAGCTCACACACTTCTTCGGACAGGCCGATGGCTTCGAACAGCTGCGCACCGCGATACGAGGCGATGGTCGAGATGCCCATCTTCGACAGGATCTTCAGCAGACCTTTGGTGATGCCTTTGCGGTAGTTCTTGAACACCTCGTAGAGGTCGCCCAGCACTTCACCGGTACGGATCAGGTCGCCCAGCACTTCATAAGCCAGGAACGGATAGACCGCCGAGGCACCGAAACCGATCAGCACCGCGAAGTGATGCGGATCGCGTGCGGTAGCGGTTTCAACGAGGATGTTGGAATCGCAGCGCAGGCCTTTTTCGGTCAGGCGGTGGTGTACCGCGCCAGTGGCCAGCGAGGCGTGGATCGGCAGCTTGCCCGGAGCGATATGACGGTCACTCAGAACGATCTGGGTACGACCGGCACGCACGGCTTCTTCAGCCTGATCGGCAACGTTGCGGATCGCTGCTTCGAGGCCGACGCTTTCGTCGTAGTTGAGGTCGATGATCTGCCGCTCGAAACCCGGGCGGTCGAGGTTCATCAGCGAGCGCCACTTGGCCGGGGAAATGACCGGCGAGCTGAGGATCACGCGCGAGGCGTGTTCCGGCGACTCCTGGAAGATGTTGCGCTCGGCACCGAGGCAGATTTCCAGCGACATCACGATCGCTTCGCGCAGCGGGTCGATCGGCGGGTTGGTCACCTGCGCGAACTGCTGGCGGAAATAGTCGTACGGCGTGCGTACACGTTGGGACAGCACGGCCATCGGCGTGTCGTCGCCCATCGAACCCACGGCTTCGTAGCCTTGCTCGCCGAGCGGGCGCAGTACCTGATCGCGCTCTTCGAACGTGACCTGATACATCTTCATGTATTGCTTGAGCTGATCGACGTCGTAGAACGCCGAACCGTGGTCGTTGTCTTCCATGGTCGCCTGAATGCGCAGGGCATTCTTGCGCAGCCATTGCTTGTACGGATGACGGGATTTCAGACGGTTGTCGATCGCATCGGTATCGAGGATCTGCCCGGTTTCGGTGTCCACGGCGAGGATCTGCCCCGGACCGACACGGCCCTTGGCGATCACATCTTCCGGCTGGTAGTTCCAGACGCCGATTTCCGAAGCAACGGTGATGAAGCCGTTGGTGGTAGTGACCCAACGCGCCGGCCGCAGACCGTTACGGTCGAGCAGGCACACCGCGTAACGACCATCGGTCATTACCACGCCGGCCGGGCCGTCCCACGGCTCCATGTGCATCGAGTTGTACTCGTAGAACGCACGCAGATCCGGGTCCATGGTTTCAACGTTCTGCCACGCAGGCGGAATGATCATCCGCACGCCACGGAACAGGTCGATGCCGCCGGTGACCATCAGTTCGAGCATGTTGTCCATGCTCGAGGAGTCGGAGCCGACACGGTTGACCAACGGGCCGAGTTCTTCCAGATCCATCAGATCGTTGGTGAACTTGGTCCGACGGGCCTGCGCCCAGTTGCGGTTACCGGTAATAGTGTTGATCTCGCCGTTGTGGGCGAGGAAGCGGAATGGCTGAGCCAGCGGCCATTTCGGCAGGGTGTTGGTGGAGAAGCGCTGGTGGAACACGCAGATAGCGGTTTGCAGACGCTCGTCACTCAGGTCCGGATAGAACGCGGCCAGGTCGGCCGGCATCATCAGGCCTTTATAGATGATGGTCTTGTGCGAAAAGCTGCAGATGTAGTGGTCGGAGTCGACGGCGTTAGACACCGACGAACGACGACGGGCGCTGAACAGCTTGACCGCCATGTCCTGATCGCTCAAGCCTTCACCGCCGATGTACACCTGCTCGATCTGCGGCAGGCGCTCAAGGGCCAGGCGGCCGAGGACGCTGGTGTCGATGGGCACTTTGCGCCAGCCGATCAGTTGCAGGCCTTCAGCGAGGATCTCGCGGTTCATGTTCTCGCGAGCGGCTTCGGCCTTGGCCGGATCCTGATTGAAGAAGACCATGCCCACGGCATATTGCTTGGGCAGCTCGACGCTGAAGGATTCCTGGGCAATGGCAC